>NZ_JBPXMB010000017.1:0-240745 GCF_051918945.1 Streptosporangium sp. LJ11 | reverse complement strand
ACCATCTCCGGCACCAACGTGGTCTACACCCCCGCTCCGGGCTTCGTCGGCACCGACACCTTCACCTACACCATCACCACCGACTGCGGAACGGCCACCGCCACGGTCACCGTCACCGCCACCTGTCCCTGGAAACCGGTCAACCTGGTCAACGGCAGCTTCGAGGCACCACCCGTGGCCACGATCGACTGGATGATCCCCGATGCCTCCACCAACCCGAGCACCGGCTGGCACACCACCTCGGCCGGTCGCACGCTGGAGTTCTGGCAAAGCGGCCAGGGCGGAGGCGGGAGCCCCGTCCCGGCCGCCGACGGCCAGCAGTTCGCCGAGCTCAACGCCGACCCGGCCGTCCTGCTCTACCAAGACGTGCCCACCGTTCCGGGAACACCGATGACCTGGTCGGTGTATCACCGGGGCCGCATGGGGACCGACGTGATGCGGGTGCTCATCGGCGCGCCAGGCGCGCCCGTGGCCCAAACCCCCGCCGGGGCCTCCTCCCCGGACATCTCCGACGGCAACACCGCCTGGGGCTCCTACACCGGGGTGTATGTCGTGCCTCCGGGACAGACCACCACCCGATTCGCCTTCCAGTCGGTGTCGGCCGCAGGGGATAATCCGGGGCTCGGCAACTTCCTGGACGGCGTGGTATTCCAGACGCCGCCCTGCCCAGCCGCGACACGAACGCCGTGAAGGCGGACGCAACCTCGGGTGCGCACACCGCAAACCGATCGGTCGCTGACCCGCGACCGCTCAGCTCCCTGACCGGGTCTGTCGATCAAACGGTGTAACCGATCGTTTTGGTTGTCTGCTTCTGGTCGGCTGACAGGCGTCCGTCGAAGGTGATCGCGAAAGCGTTAAGGGCGGCCTTCCATCGGGTGACCCAGCGTTTGCGGCCCTTGCCGGTCGGGTCCAGGCTCATGATGGCCATGTAGACGCACTTGAGCGTGGCCTGCTCGTTCGGAAAGTGGCCGCGGGCCTTGACTGCGCGGCGGAGCCGATGAGCCCGTGCCGCAACTCCGGCTCCCGTTCGACGGCCTCCGCCGGGAGCACGGCGGCAACAGGCGGGCACTGCTCCGGCGACCTCGCCGCCGAGGCCGGACAGACCGCCGTGGTGCCGACCGGCGACGCCTCGGCGCCGAGACCTTCGCCGGCGTGCTGCTCGGGCAGGCCCACCGCGCTGCTCAGGCGACCAGGACACGGCGACGGTTGCGGGACCTCCGCCCCGCGTCCCCCGGCCCCGGGACACCCCGCGGCCGGGGGTGACCGGTCAGCCGGTCGCCACGTGTTCCAGCAGCCAGTCGGCGAGGGGGCGGACCTTGCGCCAGCCGTCGCGTACCTCGGTGAGCGCCTTGCGGCCCTGGAGCCTGGACTTCGGGACGGTCCGCTCGGCTCCCAGCGATTTGTGACGGATCAGCTCGATGCGCGGATGGTCCGCGGAGTAGCCGCGCGGCTGGGTCTTGACGCGCTCGCCGACGAGCTCGAACCCGTCCCGCACCAGACGGTCGGTGATCTTGACGAGTTCCTTGCCCGGCCCGTCGGCGTCCACCGCGGCCCGGTAGCGGGCGGTGTCGGCGGAGTCGAAGGAGTGGAAGCCCGCCCCCAGGAACAGCCCGTCGGCCTGGAGCTGGAGGTAGTAGCCGACGGTGCCGCCCACGCCGACCGTCACCCCCTGGTAGGTCTTGTACGGCGACTTGTCGCCGGTGAACCTGGTGTCGCGCTGCGGCCGGAACAGCTTGGCCTGCCCGAACTCGTCCTCCAGCTCCTCGAGCAGGGCGAGCAGCGGCTCGCGGACCTCGGTCTCGTAGGTCTCCTTGTTCCTGTGCCAGTGTTCACGGGTGTTGTCGGCGGCGAGTTCCTCGTAGAAGGCGAACGCCTTCCTGCCGATCCCCTGGAAGCCGGTGATGTCGTCTCTCCTCTCCTGCGCTCACGCTCGTACGCTCACAGCATGCCCGCGAATCGCTCGACGACCTCGCAGGCCTGCTCGGCGTTCAACCTCGGGTCGCAGGCAGTCCGGTAGCGCGACAGGGGCGGCGGCGCCGAGAACGGGCGCGGGGCGGACACGCACTCCGTCACGTCCTGCGGCGTCATCTCCAGGTGCAGCCCTCCGGGATGCTCGCGCAGGGAGCGCAGGATCCGGACGAACGCGGTGGTCTCCTCCAGGATCGCCTCCATCGGCCGTGTCTTGACCCCCGTACCCATCCGCATCGTGTTGCCGTGCATGGGGTCGCACACCCACACCACCGGCATGCCCCGCCTGGCGACCTCGCCCACCAGCTCGGGAAGCAGGCGCCGGATCCGCGTGCTGCCCATGCGCACGATGAAGGTGAGGTGGCCGGGGAGCGCGCCGGGGTTGAGCAGGGTACTGAGGTGGACCGCCTCGGCCGGGCCGATCGACGGGCCGATCTTGACGCCGACGGGGTTGGCGACCGAGGAGGCGAAGGCGACGTGCGGGCCGTCGACGGAGCGGGTCCTGTCGCCGATCCACACCGAGTGCGCCGAGGAGGCGTAGCGGCCCGTGGCACCGTCCCTGGCCAGGGGGTACTCGTAGTCCAGGAGCAGCGCCTCGTGCGAGACGTGCACCCGCTCGGTGGCCTCGCGCCCCTCCCAGGAGGCCCGTACGGCGGCCAGCACGCGCCCGGCGCAGTCGTAGGCCCGCAGCAGGCGGGTGGGGTCGGCGAAACGGGCGCCGGGCTCGGCCGCCGGGCCGTTGACCGCGTCGCCCCGGTAGGTGGGGATGACCCCGCCGTCGGGGGCGCTCTCCCACGACTCGGAACGCGGCTTGCCGTACTGCCCGGCCATCCGGCCTATCGCCACGACGCCGGCACCCGAACCGGCGCGCAGGCGGCCGGAGAGGGAGTGGAGCTGGTCGACCTTCCTGCCCGTCTCCTCGGCGTTGGCCTCGCGGAAACGCTCGGCGCAGTCGCCGCCCTGGAGCATGAACGCCTCGCCGCGCGCGACCCGCTCCAGCGACTTCGCCAGCGTCGCGCACTCGTCCTCGGTGACCAGCGGCGGCCGGGAGCGCAGCTCTCGCCTGACCTCCTCGAGCGCCTCCGGGTCGCTCCACTCCGGCTGCTGGGCGGCGACCGTGGTGGCCGTGGTGGCTGTGGTGGTTGTGGTCTTCACGATCCGTCACCGTCCCTGAGCCGGGCGCGGAGATCGGCCTTGTCGACCTTCCCCACCGGGGTCAGCGGCAGGGCCGCGACCACCTCGATCCGGTCGGGCACCTTGTAGGCGGCGACCCCGCGTTCGTGCAGGAAGGCCGCGATGGACGGCAGGTCGAGGGCGACACCGGCGGCGGTGCTCGTGTCGGTGTTCGTGGCGGTGGCGACGAGGTAGGCGCACGAGCGCTCCCCCATGAACTCGTCCGGCATGGCGACCACCGCCGCGGCGCGGACGCCCGGATGGGCCAGCAGGTGGTCCTCCACCTCGTCGGCGGGCACCTTGTCACCACCCCGGTTGATCACGTCCTTGACCCGGCCGGAGATGACGAGATGGCCCGACGGGGTGAGGCGAGCCAGGTCGCCGCTGCGGAAGAAGCCGTCCGGGGTGAAGGCGGCGGCGTTGTGGTCGGCGGCCCGGTAGTAGCCGCGGATGGTGTAGGGGCCGCGGGCGAGGAGCTCGCCGACCTCGCCGGGGGCCACCTCCTCGCCGTCCTCGCCGACGATGCGCACCTCGTCGGCCGGGGAGATCGGCTTGCCCTGCGTGGTCTCCAGCAGCTCGTCCGGATCGTCGCCGCGGCTCTGGCTGAGCAGTCCCTCCGCCATGCCGAAGGACTGCTGGACCCGCCCCAGTTCCTTGCCCACCCGGCGGGCGAGGTCCGGGGAGACCGCCGCGCCGCCGACCTGGACAAGGCGGAGGCTGGACAGGTCCTGCGGCGACCAGCCGGCCGCCTCCACCCACAGCAGCGCGAGGGAGGGCACCAGGCCGGTGACGGTCACCCGCTCCCGCTCGATCAGGGGGAACGCCTCGTCGGGGCTGGGTGCCGGGGAGAGCACGACCGTGCCGCCCGCCTGCAACGTGCCCAGCACGCCGGGGCAGCCGAGCGCGTAGTTGTGGGCCACCGGCAGGGCCGCCAGGTAGATCGAGGTCTCGTCGAGACCGGCGTTCTCCGCGCTGACCCTGATGTTGTACGCGTAGTCGTCGTGCGTGCGCGGAATGAGCTTGGAACGGCCGGTGGTGCCGCCCGACAGCAGGAACAGCGCGACGTCACCCGGCTCGGGAGTGGTTTCGGGGACGGCCTCGGGGCCTGCTTCGAGGTCGGCGAGGGCGGTGAACTCCTGCGGGTCGCCGACGACGAGCACATGCGCGAGCGACGGCGCCTCCGCCCGTACCCGGCGGGCGAGCTCACGGTGGTCGAACCGCTGGAAGACGTCGGGGATCACGTACGCGACGGCGCCGGTGGCCTCGGCGAGGTGCCCGATCTCGCTGCCGCGGTGGGGCGGCAGCGCCAGCACCGGCGGCGCGCCGAGACGGAACAGCGCGAAGCACAACACCACCAGCTCCGGAACGTTCGGCAGCTGCACCAGCACGCGGTCACCGTGACCGATCCCGAGGCGGCTCAGGCCCGCCGCCAGCCGGTCTGCCCGCTCGTCGAGCTCGCGGTAGGTCCAGCGGGTCTCCCCCGCCACCAGCGCGGTCCGGGAGCCGTGGGCGGCGGCGAGGCGGCGCAGCAGGTCGCCGAGCGTCTCACCGCGCCAGTAGCCCTCCCTCCGATAGAAGGCCGCGACCTCCGATGGCCATTCCACACATCCGGCAAGCATGGGTCTCCTTTCCCGGCGGCCTCCGCTCCCGGAGAGCCGCCGGTCGCCCGGCGGCTCCCGCGGGGCCACCTGTTCCTCGGCGTCCGCCCTCAGGGGGCCACCTGGTCGATCCGCCAGCCGCCGCCCTCGCGGCTGTAGCGGAACCGGTCCTGGACCTCGTCGGCGCGGCGCTGCCAGAACTCCACCTCCCCCGGCACCAGGCGGTAGCCGCCCCAGTGGACGGGGCGCGGCACCTCCTGACCGGAGAAACGCTCGCCGACCTCGGCCAGGCTCTCCCGGAGCTCCTGCCCGCCGTTCACGATCCGGCGCTGGTCGGTCGCCCACGCGAGCGACTGGATCCCCCTGGGCAGGGTGGCGAAGAAGGCGTCCGACTCCACGTCGGGGATCCTGGCCGCCTCGCCCTCGACGCGCACCTGGCGGCCCACCTCCAGCCAGCCGAAGCAGAGGGCCGCCCGCGGGTTGACGGCGAGGTCGGCGCCCTTGCGGCTGCCGTGGTCGGTGAAGAACACGAACCCGTGGTCCACGTACGCCACGTCCACCCAGCGGGCCGAAGGACGGCCCGCGTCGTCCGCGGTCGCGAGGACGGCGGACGAGCTCGCCGGACGGGCGGCGGCGAGCCACTCCTCGTGCCAGCGGCGGAACTGCGCCAGCGGGTCGCTCTCCAGTTCCGAGGGCTCCACCCCCTCCCTGCGGTAGGAGGCGCCCAGCCGCGAGAGGTCTGCTGTCATCGACATCTTTATTCCCTCTGTTGAATGTCTTTCGGCACCATGCCACGGCTGGCATGCTTTAAACGCTAATGCCTATAATTGAGAGACGCAATGTCAACCGGAGATCGGAGAGAGCCGATGAATACTCGCGCGCAGGAGGCCGCGGGAAATCTGCTGGCCCGGCACAGGGAAATAACCGGGCCGCGGACGTTCCGCCTGCTCGGCCTCGAATGGGACCTGCTGCCCGGCGTCTACGCGCCCCACCTGGCCCAGTCGTCGGCGCTGTACGCCGAGTGGATCCCCTATCCCCTGTTCGGGAGCTTCTGCGAGGTCGGCAGCGGCACGGGCTACATCGCCGTGACCGCCGCCCTGCGCGGCTGCGCCGAGGTGGCCGCGATCGACATGAGCCGGGCGGCGGCCGACAACACGCGGCGCAACGCCGAACGGCACGGCGTGGCCGATCGTGTCCGCGTGAGCTGCGGAGACATGTTCGAGCCGCTGGGCGAGGACGAGCGCTTCGACATGATCTACTGGAACTCCAACTTCGTCGAGGCGCCGGCGGGAGAGGCCCCGGCCGACGACCTCGACCGGGCGTTCTTCGACCCCGGATACGCTGCGCACGAGGCCTACCTCGCCGGCGCCGCGGCCCGCCTGCACCCGGGCGGCAGGCTGCTGCTCGGGTTCACCGACCTCGGGAACGCGTCGCTGATCGACGAGATCGCCGCCGGGCACGGCTGGCGCCAGGTCACCCTGCGAGCCGCGGAGTGCCTCGCGCCGCAGGGCCGCATAAACTACCGGCTGATCGAATTCCTCCGAGCCTGAAAAGGCTCGGAGGAATTCTTCCTCCACATTTATCCGGCGCCGTTCCCCGACAATTCATGTCGGAATCGTCACCGGCTCCCGATGATCGTCGCGGCGAATTACCGCCTCCGGTAGAGCCGAACGGAAAGTGGTGCCGATATCGCGGTCACCACCACCGTCCACGCCAGCGTGAAGAGTACCGGCGCCGCCACCGGGCCGCCCTGCGACAACCCCACGAGGGCGTCGCCGCCCAGGGAGAGCGGGTTGGCCCGCACGATCGGCTGCAGGAAACCGGGAAACTGCTCGAGCGGCACGAAGCCCGACGACAGGAACAGCAGAAGGGTCACCGGGGTGTTGAGCGCGCCGCTGACCGCCTGTTCGCTGGACGCGGTCAGCGCCACCACCATCGCCAGCCACAGGAACATCGAGGCGAACAGCAGGACGACCCCGAAGAAGGCCAGGGCGGCGAGCGGCCCCTGGGTGAAGCGGAAGCCGGCGAGATAGGCCACCGCGGTGGTGACCACCGCGACGATCAGAACCCGCACCAGGTCTCCGGCCAGCCTGCCCGTCAGGACCGAGAGCCTGCCGATGTCCATCGCGCGGAACCGGTCGACGAGGCCGGTCCTCAGGTCGGTGTGGAAGCCGATGCCGGTCCCGACCGCGCCGTAGGCGGCGCTGAACAGGATGATCACCGGGGCCAGGCGGTCGATGTAGGCGCCACGGGTGGCCGCGCCGACCAGCTCGCCGAAGACCAGCAGCATCAGGAACAGCAGGATGACGGGGAACATGACCGTGTCGGCGACCAGCTGCGGCGTCTTGAAGAACCTCCGCAGGTTGCGGCCGGCCAGCAGGCCGGTCTCGGTGAGAGTGTTCATGTCGCCCTCCTGAACGCCCGCACGGCCGCCAGGGAGAACAGGACCAGCAGCCCCGCCATCCACAGGAGCGCCCGCGTCACCGGGCCCGCGGTGGGCCCGCCCTCGGCCAGCGCCCGCAACGCGTCGATCACCGCGGTGACCGGCTGGAGGCGCACCACCGGCTCCAGCCAGGCCGGGAACGCGTCCGCGGGCACGAACGCCGAGGAGATCATCAGCAGCGGCATGTAGACGAGGTGCAGGGTCGAGGAGACCGTCTCCGGCTCCTTGGAGGCCAGCCCGAGCGCGCTCGTCCCTGCGGAGAGCGTGAGCGCGAACCCGACCGCCAGCGCCACGAACCCGAGCGCCGCGAGCGGCCCGGCCTCGAAGCGGAAGCCCGCGACGTATCCGGCGGCCACGATCACCGCGATCGCCAGCAGCGCGCGCAGCACGTCGGCGGCCATCCGGCCGACCACCACGGCGCCGCGGTTGATCGCGAGCGCGCGGTATCGCGCGAGGATGCCCGAGCGCCGGTCCGAGGCGAAGAAGAACGCGGTGGAGATGGCGACCGAGAACATCCACTGCACGACGAGTGCCGGTGGCAGGAACTGCGCGTACTCGATGCCCTTGACCTGCAACAGGTTGCCGAACAGGGCGAGGAAGCCGAACACGAAGATCACCGGGAAGACGATCATGGTGCTGATCGTGTCGGACACCGAGGTGAGCCGGATGTTGCGGCCCGCGAGCAGCATCCCCTGCCGCGCGAGGTTGCCGAGCCCGCGTTCGGTCCGCACCGGCACCGCGGTCACGGCCTGGCTCCCTGCCGCGCCGGCCCGCCGTCGCGGGACCGCGATCCGGCGTCCCGGTTCCCGGAACCGTCGGAGCCGCCCGGCCCGCTTCCCGCGTCACCGTCGCCTGCGCCATCGTCTCCGGTGCCGTCTCCGGTGCCGTCTCCGGTGCCGTCTCCGGCGGCGCTGGGCGCCGTCCCGGTCAGCGCGAAGAAGACGTCGTCGAGCGTCGGGCGGCGCAGTGCCACGTCGTCGGGCTCGATGCCCGCGTCACCGAGGATCCGCGCCACCTCCGCGATCGTACGGACGGTGGCGCCGGGCACGGTGATGACGCCGTCGTGCTCGGCGGTGCCGTCCGTCGCGCCGCGCAGGGCGCCGAGCGCCTTCTCGCGTTCGGTCGCCGACTCGATGTGGACGGCGCAGACGGTGCCACCGACCTGGTCCTTCAGCTCCCGCGGGGTGCCCTCGGCGATGACCACGCCGCCCTCGACGACGACGATGCGATCGGCGAGGCGGTCGGCCTCCTCCAGGTACTGGGTGGTCAGCAGGATGGTGGTGCCGCCGCTGCGCAGACCGGAGACGACGTCCCACACCTCGCGCCGCCCGGCGGGGTCGAGCCCCGTCGTGGGCTCGTCCAGGAAGATCACAGGCCGTTCCACCACGAGGCTGGCCGCCAGGTCCAGCCTGCGGCGCATCCCTCCCGAGTAGGAGCCCACCGGATCGCCGGCCGCCTCGGTCAGCCCGAATCCCGACAGGAGCTCCTCGGCACGCGCGTGGGCCGCCTTCTTGCTCAGCTTCAGCAGGCGGCCGAAGAGCACCAGGTTCTGGCGCCCGGTGAGGACCTCGTCGACCGCGGCGAACTGCCCGGTGAGGGCGATGGACGCCCGCACTCCGACCGGATCGCTCACCACGTCGTGGCCGGCGACCGTGGCGCGCCCGCCGTCCGGCGGGAGCAGCGTGCTGAGACAGTTGATCACTGTGGTCTTGCCGGCGCCGTTCCTGCCGAGCAGGCCGACCATGCTGCCGGGCTCGACCACGAATGACACGTCGTCCAGGGCCACCTTCTTGCCGAAGGTCTTGCGGAGGTGGTCGACGTCGATGCCGCCTCCGTTCATGGTGGTGCCTCCCTAGTGTGAGAAGTGGTCCCATCCATATGCCCGGGAGGAGAGCGGGAACCCGGGTCAGCTCGCCTGGGCCTCCTGGTTTTCCTCCTTCACGGGCGTCTGCTGGTGAAAGATCAGCTTCCAGCCGCCGTCGTGCCGCACGTAGGCGCTGGTCATGTAGAGCTGGAAGGTGAAATCGGTCTGGCTGAGCCGCACGACGGCGCGGTAGGTGATGATCGCGCTGTCGCCGGTGAGCGGCAGGACCTTGACGTCCTCCAGTTTGTAGTCGTCGAACGGTGAGGGGTTGGCGTCGATGTCGGCGGCGAGCTCCGCGCCGGTCTGCAGGCCGTCGGGCTCGACGCACAGCGTCTCCTCCGTGACCAGCCGCCGGTAGAACTCCCCGTCGCCCTTCGAGATCGCGCTCCAGCCCTGCTCCTCCAGGAGGAGCAGTTCCTTCTCGATGGCACCGTTACCCATGATGGTTCCTCTCTTTGACTCTGTCGTGGAATCTCGGGAGTGTTAGGGGGTCGAAGGCCACGGATCGACCGGGCCGCAGGCGCGCATCACCTCCTCGACCACGCCGGCCTCGTTGGGCAGCAGATAGAAGTGGTCGCCGGGGAAGGTCCGCAGGGTGAACGCGCCGGAGGTGTGACGCGACCACGCGGCGGCCTCGTCCCCGTCGACCTCCGGGTCGGCGTCCCCGAAGAAGACGTGGACGGGGGTCTTCACCGGCGGCGCGGGCGGCGCCTCGTACGTCTCGATCAGGCGGTAGTCGGCGCGCAGCGCGGGGAGCACGAGCTCGCGCAGGTCGGGGTCGGCGAGGACCTCCTCGTCGGTGCCGCCGAGCTTGCGCAGGTCGGCCAGGAGCGCCTCGTCGCCGCCGAGGTGCACCTCGGCGTGCCGGGTGCGGTCGGGCGCCGGGCGCCCGGAGACGCACAGCCCGGCGAGCGGCCCGCTTCCGCCCTCCTCGAGCCGCATCGCCACCTCGTGGGCGACGGCCGCGCCCATGCTGTGGCCGAACAGCGCGAGCGGGCGGTCGCACAGGGGGCGAAGCGCCGCGGCGACGGGACCGGCGAGCGCGTCCATGTCGGAGGCGAAGTCGTCCTGGATGCGGTCCTGACGGCCGGGATACTGGACGGAGTAGAGCTCCACACCGTACGGCAGCCGCGCGGCCCACGTCCTGAAGAAGCCGGCCGCGCCCCCCGCGTGCGGGAAGCAGACCAGCCTCAGGCCGGGCACGGGCACGTCCCGGTAGCGGCGCAGCCATCGCGCCAGCAGGTCGTCGCCGGTGATGGTCATAGGGGCACCTCCTGGTGTTCTGCGGTCATCGCGGACATCAGATCACCGGCCGACAGCGGACGGGGGGACGGCCCCGCGAGTCGTTCCGGATAGCCCAGGACCGCCGCAACATCCTGCCACGCCTTGCTCACGGAGAGATGATATTGCCCCTCCTTCAAGGGATCCCGGTTACTGCGGACCGCCTCCCACGCGGCGTCGATCGCCCGCCCGGCCCCGGCCGGCCACATCTCGCCGAGGATCTCCCGGTAGCTGGGGGCGCGCGCCGGGCCGACGGGCACGCAGCTGGGGAAGTCGAGGTGCTCGTCCTCGGCGCCGTCCAGCGCGGTGAGCTCCCTGGCGCGGGCCGGCAGGTGCGGCCGGGGCGACCACAGCACGGGGCCGTGGGTGTTGACCAGCGTGAGCGTGCCGCCCTCGGTGCCGAGGGTGATCCGGTGCAGGAGGTGGGCGTGGTTGTCGGGGTCGGCGGGGTGCAGCTGGTTCTGCACCCGCAGGGTGAGCGGGACGCCCGCCAGCACGCCGTCGACGGTACGGAAGGGCGGCGCGCTCTCCGACAGCCGCCGTACCGTCTCGGGCAGCCGGCCCGGTTCCGCGAAGCCCCACGGCCGCAGCCCGCCGAGGGCCTGGCCCAGGATGTCGAACATGGTGTAGGAGACCTGGACGCCGCAGGCGGCGTCGACGAAAAGCGCGGGCCCGCGGGCGAGCAGCGTCCTGGCGGCGGCCACGAACCGCCGTACCGGATCGAGGTGGACGTAGTGCGTGTTGACCCGGAAGACGACCCGGTTGCGGCGGGCGGCGCGCAGCGAGGCGGCGAGCTCGTCGTGCAGCAGCGGCGCCTCCTGCAGCACGTGGACGCCGCGTTCCATCAGCCTGGCCGCCACCTGGCTGCCGGGGCCGCCGTTGACGTCGGCGAGGAGCACCACGCAGGCCAGGTCGACATCGGCGGGTATCTCGTCCACGTCGGTGAACAGCGGCACCCCCGCGCGCTCAGCGCACAGGCGCGAACGCTCGCCTCCCCTGGCCAGCACTCCGGCGAGCTCGAACGGCGTGCCCGGCCGTTCCAGCGCCGCCAGGTGCACCCGCCCGAAACCGGTGCCGCAGACGATGACGCGTGGCCGGTCGCTCACAGGACCCCCTCCTCCACCGGCGCGGTGTGCGCCGCCCCTTCGACGATCTCCAGGCGGGTGACCCGCGGGTCGTCGAGAAGCGCGGCGAAGACCCGGGCCGGGTCGAGCACGTCCGCCGCCTCGCCCGGTCCCGGCGGGACCCGCCCGGCCTCCACCGCCTCCACCGCCGCGGCGGCGACCGCCGCGGTCAGCTCGTAGCCGTCGGCCGCACGCGCGAGGAGCGTGCGGGTCACGGTCGCGCCACCGGACTCCCCGGACATCTCGAAGACCAGCTGGAAGTACGGGGAACGCCCGAACGCCTCCAGCCGGGAGACCCGCACCAGTTCCGCGGCGGCCTCCTCGGCGTCCATGTCCTGGAGCCTGCCGAGCGCGGCGGCCGTGAGGTCGCCGTCGAACACGCTCGCCCACTCGACCTCGGCGAGGCCGAGTTCCCTGGCGAGCCGCTCGGTCTCGGCGGCGAGGTAGGGGTAGGTGTCGACCCTGCCGGGGAAGTGCGGCACCCGCACGCCCATGCCGGGACGCAGCGCGCGCGGGATCACCTGGTGGCCGCGCCAGGCGGCCAGCGGCGTGGCGTACCCGCCCGACAGCGAGGCCACGTAGTCGAGCGCGGCCGCCGGCGTGAACAGGTCCAGGCCCCCGGTGTACGCCCGCAGCCGCTCGGGCCGGTCGAATCCGGCGGCGAGGTGGCGGGGCAGCAGCGCCGACAGGCCGGGCATCATGCCGGCCGACAGGAGCGCGACCAGTCCCGGGCTGTCGCGGGCCGCGCGGGAGACGCCGTCGAACGCGGCGGCGTCCCCGGCGACGTCGACGTAGTGGGCGCCCGCGGCCAGGGCCGCGCGGGCGGCCGTGTCGAGAATCACGCATGACGGCCCGGCGCAGTTGAGCACCAGGCGGCAGCCGTCGCAGAACGCGGCGAGCGAGGCGGCGTCGGCGATGTCCACGGCCACGGCCTCGTCGGCGGGGCCGGAGGCGTCCCGCTCCGCCAGCTCCCCGACCCTGCCGGGATCCCTGCCGCCCAGCCGGAGCGGGCCGATGCCCGCCTCGCGGAGCCTGCGCACGGCGGAGCGGCCGACCGCCCCGTAGCAGCCGAGGATCCCGACGGCTCTCATCGCTCCCCCTGTATCCGGTCCAGCACGTCCGCCACCTGGTCGACGTTGGGCGGCTGCAGGCAGGAGAAATGGTCGCCGGGGATGTCGACCACGTCCAGGTCCCCCAGGCACAGGTCGCGCCAGAAGCCGGTCATGTCGTCGCGCAGCCACGGCAGGAACCTGGTGTCGCCGAGCTGCCGCAGGAAGGTGATGTCCCCCGCGTACGGCTGGGGGACGTGCCTGCCGACGGCGTCCAGGCTGTGCTTGACCACCCGGAAGAGGGAGTTCACGTGCCGCTCGACCTCCCGGTCGGAGTGGGCGGCGGTGGCGGCGCGGCCGATGGCGGCCAGCCTCTCCTCGGGGGCGACGGCGGCGAGCCGCCGGAAGTCGGCGGCGGCGGCCTCCACGGCCGGGTCGCCGGTGAGTTCCGCCACCCGGCCCCTGGGCACCCGCTCGGGGTTCTCGCCGAGCAGGAGCTCGAACACCCTGGACATCACGTCCTCGTCGCCGGGGTAGCCGGCGTCGGCGGGGTCGACGCCCATGACGCGGGCGAAGACGTACTCCGCGACCAGCTCGTCCTCGATGACGCGAGGCAGGGTGTAGCTGCTGATCACGGTGAGGGTCTCCACGTCGGCGCCCGCCTCGGTGAGGTGCCTGGCGACCTCGGTGGCCAGCAGCCCGCCCATGCAGTAGCCGACGATGTGGAAGCGGGTGGAGCCGCTGTCGAGCAGCGTCCTGGCGTAGCGGGCGGCGCGACGCTCGATGAGCCCCTCCGGATCCTCGGCGAGATAGGGCTCCACCTCCGTGACGGCCAGGCCCGCCAGCGGGCCTCCCTTGTCCGCCAGGCGCCGGGCGAGCGCGCGGTACGGGGCCAGTGTGCCGCCGCCCTCGTGGACCAGCACGCGCAGGGCCTCGCCGCTCTCGCCGCCGCTTTCGCTCCCGTCGTCGCCGAGGCGCACGAGCGGGGAGGCGGCCTGCCGGGTGCCCTGCTCCCCTTCGTCGTGCGAGCGGCGCAGGTGCTCGGCCAGCGCGGCCACGGTGGGCCGGTGCAGGATCTGCCGGACGAGGTCGTCCCAGAACACGTCGCGGGTGGCGGGGACCTCCTCGCGCAGGCGCGCGGCGAGCTTGGCGATGACGAGGGAGTCGCCGCCCAGCTCGAAGAAGTCGCCGTCCCTGGTGACCTCGGGCAGGCCGAGGACCTCGGCCCACACCGTGGCGAGCGCGCGTTCGAGGTCGTCGGCGGGGGGACCTCCGGCCGCGGCCCGCCCGGCGACGGCGCGGGGCAGCCAGGAGCGCAGCGTGTCGTGGTCGATCTTCCCGTTGCCGGTGAGCGGGAGGGCGTCCACGACCTGGATGTGTCCGGGGATCATGTACTCGGGGAGCCGCTCGGCCAGGTGCCGGGTGAGGCCGGGCGCGTCCAGCCGCGCGCGGTCGTTCTTGAAGCGGGCCGCGAAGACGCTCTGGCCGAGGGTGACGGTGGCGTCGCCGGGTCCCGGCAGGCAGAGGGTGGCGTCGGCGCCGGCCTCGGTGAGGAGTTCCAGCCACTGCTCGCGCCCCAGGAACGTCTGGTCGCGGCCCTTGCGGAGGTCCTCGTAGTCCCACTTGCGCGGGTCCTTCTCCGGCATCATGAACTCCATCGAGGTCATGATCTGGTAGCTGTCCTTGGTGGTGTCGATGAAGACCAGCCAGCCGCCGGGCGCCAGCATCTCCCTGAGCCTGGCCAGCACCCGGCCCGCGTGCCGCGCGTTGTGCAGCACGTTGGCGCAGAGGATGACGTCGAAGGAGCAGGCGGTGTAGCCCTGCTCGCGGTAGTCCTGGTTGATGTCGAACAGGCCGTAGCGCACCCAGGGACGGTCGCCGAAGCGCTCCCTGGCCTCGTTGAGGAAGAAGGGCGAGACGTCGCTGAACAGGTAGTCGACGTCGAAACCGGCCAGCGCGGGGATCATCTGCGCGCTGGTGCCGCCCACACCCGCCCCGACCTCGAGGACGTTCAGGCGTCCCTCGTGGCGCCCGGCGATGTCGGTGAGGATCGCGATGGCGGCGTGGTTGACGTAGCGGCTGATGATGTTCTCGCGGTAGGCGGCCTCGGATATCTCCAGGCGGCCCTCGGGGAACAGCAGCGGCAGCGGGTCCATCTCGTCACGGACGAGCTCGGGCAGGTGCTCGGTGCTGGTCCTGAAGTAGTCGATGAGCTCGGCCTTGTAGCTGTCCTCGCGCTGCAGCTCGCCGACCTGCCGCCAGGCCTGTTCCAGGTCGTCGGCACCGGCCGTGCGCAGCGCGCGGAAGCGGCCGGACTCGCGCTCCAGCAGCCCCTCGTCGACCAGGACCCGCAGCCACCTGCGGACCAGGCGGTGGTGGCGAGGCGCGGCCCCGGTCGCGGCCAGGATCTCCTCCAGGGTCGCCTCCTGCCCGGCCGTCTCGAACAGTCCCCGGCGGCGCAGCGCCCACATCATGCCGAGCACCGCGGCCCGGTCCAGGCGGCCGAAGAACTCCAGGAGCTCGGCGCGGTCGATGTGCCGGGTGTGCACGTCGCCCGCCGCCGATCCCGCGGCGGTCATCTCCGGCACCGGGTCGTCGGCGTCCGGCGTCCGTTCGAGGCGGACCGGTTCCACGAACGCGGCCAGCCGCCGGTCCAGGCCGGTGCCCTCGACGAGCACGTCCGCCGCGGCGACCGCCGGGTGGGCCTGGACGGCCGCCTCGACCTCGGCGAGCTCGATCCGGTGCCCGCGGATCTTGACCTGCCGGTCCTCGCGGCCGAGGAACTCGATGGTGCCGCCGGGGTGGTAGCGGCCCAGGTCGCCGGTGCGGTAGAGGCGCTCACCGGTGACCGGGTGCGTGACGAACCTGTGGGCGGTCTTCTCCTCGTCGCCGAGGTAGCCCAGGGCCAGCCCCGCCCCGCCGATGTACAGCTCGCCGGGGACGTGGTCGGGGCACGGGCGCATGTCCTCGTCGAGGACGTGGAAGGTCTGGTTGGCCAGGGGCGTGCCGTACGGGATGCTCCGCCAGCCCTCGGGGACCTCGCCGATGGGGTGGTGGATCGACCAGATGGCGGCCTCGGTGGCCCCGCCGAGGCTGACCAGCTCCAGCCCCGGCAGGCGGCCCCGCACCCGGCCGGGGAGGTTGACCGGGATCCAGTCGCCGCTGAGCAGCGCCAGCCGCAGCGATGTCAGGCCGGGCTCCGGCTGGGAGCTGAGGTAGTGGTCGAGCATCTGGAGCTGCGCGGGGACGGAGTTCCAGAGCGTGACACCGTGCTCGTCGATCAGCCGGGCCCAGTGCGCGGGGTCCCCGCGGCTGCCCGCGTCGGGAAGCACGAGGGTCCCGCCGAGGGCGAGCGGGCCGAAGATGTCGTAGACCGACAGGTCGAAACCCAGGCCCGCCAGGCCCAGGACCCGGTCCTCGGCCGTCACCGCGAAGCGCCGGTTGACGTCGGCGACGGTGTTGAGCGCGGCCCGGTGGGAGATCATCACACCCTTGGGGGCACCGGTGGAGCCCGACGTGTAGATCACGTACGCGAGGTCCCCCGGGTCCACGGCGGACGCGACGCCGTTCGGGCCGGACGGGGCGGAAGCGGCATCGCTCGGACCGGGCACGGAGAATCCGGCACCATTCGGACCGGACGCGATGCCGTTCTGACCGGACGCGCCGGGTCCGGCGCCGCTCGGACCGGACGCGCCGGGCAGGAGGTCGACGTCGATCGCGCCCTCCGGACGGTCGCCGATCCGCGACTGGGCGAGCACGTGGCGGACGCCCGCGTCGGTGAGGATCCTGTCCCGTCTGGCGGGTGGCTGCCCGGTGTCCACCGGCAGGTACGCGCCGCCGGCCAGCAGCGTGCCGAGCACCGCGACGACCTGTTCCCACCCCTTCTCCATCATGACCGCGGCCAGGTCGCCCCGGCCGAAGCCGCGCGAGGCCAGAACCCGCGCCACGTCCTCCGCTCTGCCGAGCAACTCGCCGTAGGTGAGGGTCCGGCCGCCGGAGACGACGGCCGGCCGCTCGGGCGTGCGGCGCGCCTGGGCGACCACCGGCTCGTGCAGCAGTCCCGAGGGCATCGGCGCGGCGGTGTCGTTGACCTTCTCGCGCTCGCGCGCCTGCGCGGCGGGCAGCTCGACCGGGCAGGTGGCGTCCCACGCCTCGTCCGTGTCGGCCAGCTCGCCGAGCAGGCCGGACAGGGCCTCGAAGGCGCCCTCCACGACCCCCTCGGGGAACACGCCGTCACGGACGTCCCACCTGACCTCCAGCGCGCCGCCCTCGACCACCGCCTGGCAGTCGATCCACACCTGCGGCGTCTGGCTCGCGCCGTACACGACCTCGGCGAGACCGCTCATCCCCTCGTGCCCGGCGGCCTCGTCGCTGAGCCCGATCGTGCTGGTGAACACCACGGGCATCAGCGCGGCACCCCGGCCCCGGCGGCGGGCGATCTCCCGCATGAGCTCCACCCCGGAGTAGAGGCGGTGATCGAGGTCCTCCCAGAGCCGGTCCTGGATCGCGCGGGCCCGGTCGCGGAACGCGGTGCCCCGCCCGCCCTCGACGGCGAGCAGGCTGACGGTGGTGAAGTCACCGACCAGCTCCCCCACCTGCGGGTGCAGCGGCTGCCGGTTGAGCAGTGTCAGGTTCAGCGAGAAGCGGGGGCGGCGGCTCCAGCGTCCGACGACCTCGGCGAAGGCGGCCAGCACCGCCGTGGACGGGGTCACGCCGTGCGCGCCCGCCCGGGCGCGGAGGCGCGCCCACCGCGGCGGGTCGAAGGTGACCTGGTGGCGGGTGAAGCGACGGCCGGCCTCGGTGGCGGCGTTCTCCCGTACGGGCAGCTCGGGCGGGCCCGGCAGGTCGTCGGCGCGTCCCTCCCAGTAGTCGCGGTCGCGCTCGTAGGCGGCTCCGTCGCGCTGCCGCCGGGCGGCGAGCAGGTAGTCGCGGAAGCCGATCTCCAGGGGGGGCAGCTCGTGGCCCGGATCGAGGTAGAGCCGCTTGAGCTGGGTCAGCAGCAGCTGGATGCTGAGGTAGTCGGCGATCAGGAAGTCGATGGACACGTGCAGCACGGCCCGGTCGCCGGCCTGGGTGACGCGCAGCTCGAACAGCGGCCAGGTGCCGGTGTCGTAGACCCGGTGGTCCATCTCGGCCCTGACGGCCTCCAGGTGGGCGTCCACCTCCCGGGCCGGGCGCCCGCGCAGGTCGGTCACGCGCACCCGGTAGGCGGGGACGTCGGGCTGGATCCGCTGGTAGCCGTCGACGTGGACGACCGCGCGGAGCATGTCGTGGTGGCCGACCAGCCGCTGCCAGGCGGCCTCCAGGCGGGGCGGGTCGAGCTCGGCGAAGGCCAGCTCGGCGTAGACCTGGCAGGCGGTGCCGCCGAAGTCGAAGGCCTCCCTGCGTCCCAGCATGTAGGCGGCCTGGACGTCGGTCAGCGGGAACGGCTCGTGCCGGTCCGCCGGTTCCGGGGTCAGTGCCCCGGCGGGCTCGCGCAGGCACTCCAGCAGGTCGTCCCGGTACGCGGAGAGCTGTGCCCTCCGCTCCTCGGTCATCACGCCCTGCGGTGCCCGGAAGCGCAGCCGCCCTGATTCCTCCCACAGGCGTACGCCCAGGTTCTCTAGTTCCGCGATGAGCTGACCGGCTGTCATACGACGCCCTCCTCGAAGGCTCCTGTCTCCTGCTGTTCGATCAGGACCGCGTGTTCGGCGACGGTCGGACCGGCGAATATCTGCCTCAGGGCGAGATCCGCGCCGAAGGCGCGGCGGATCTCCTCGGCGAGGCGGGCGGCCAGGATGCTGTCGCCGCCCAGGGTCACGAAGTTCTGGTGGCGGCCGACCCGCTCCATGCCGAGCAGCTCGCACCAGATGCGGCCGAGCCTCTCCTCGACGGGGCCGGACGGCGGCTCGTCCTCGGCCGCCGCGGGGACGTCCCGCTCGGCGAGCCTGGCCAGCGCGGCGCGGTCGACCTTGCCGTTGGCGCTGAGCGGGAACCGCTCCAGCAGGGTGACGGTGGCCGGTACGGCGTAGGCGGGCACGCGCTCGGCCAGCCATTCGGTGAGCGCCCGGGGATCCGCGTCGGCGACGACGAGGGCGGCCAGGCGGCGGGCCGGCCGGCCGACGGTGGTGACCACGGCGTGGCGTACGGCGGGGTGGGCGTGCAGGGCGGTCTCGATCTCGCCGAGTTCGATGCGGTGCCCGCGGACCTTGACCTGATGATCCACACGGCCCAGGAACTCCAACGTGCCGTCAGGCCAGTACCGGCCCATGTCACCGGTGCGATACCAGCGCACCCCACCCACCTCGACGAACTTCGCCGCCGTGGTCTCGGCATCACCCCGATACCCCTTCGCCACCCCCGCACCACCGATCCACAACTCCCCCGGCACCCAGTCCGGGCAATCACGCCCCCGCCCGTCCACCACCCGGAAACACTGGTTCGCCAACGGCGTCCCGTAGGGCACCGACCGCCACGACGACGGCACCGACGCCGGCACCTCGAAGAAGTTCGACCAGATCGCCGCCTCCGTCGCACCCCCCAACGCCACCAACCGGCACCCCGGCGCCGCCGCCCGCAACCGGCCCGGCAGATCCAGCCCCACCCAGTCACCCGACAACAACGCCAGCCGCAACCCACCCGGCAACCGCTCCGGCTCGGCCACCAGCAGCATGTCCAGCAACGCCGGGACGGTGTTCCACACCGTCACCCCGTGCGCCTCCATCAGGGCGACCCAGCGATCCGGGTCGCGTCGCTCGCCCTCGGCGGGCAGGACGACGGAGCCTCCGGCTCCCAGCAGGCCGAACAGGTCCCAGACCGACAGGTCGAAGTCCAGCGCCGACAACGCCAGCACCCGATCCGACTCCCCCACCCCGAACCGCCCGTTGACGTCCACCACCGTGTTCAACGCCGCCCGATGCGACACCTCCACACCCTTCGGCTCCCCCGTCGACCCCGACGTGAAGATCACATACGCCGACGACCCCGCGTCCACCACCACCGGCGCCTCCAACGGCACCGCACCCACCGCCACCCCCACACCGACCCGCTCGACACCACCCTCCGAACCGCCATCAGAACCGGCGGACGAGTCGTCGTCGCCGGTCAGCACCAGCCGCACCCCGGCCCGGCGATAGATCCGCTCCTTGCGGGTCTCCGGCTGGTCCACCCCCACCGGGACGTACACGCCCCCGGCGGCCAGCACGCCGAGCACGGCCACGGCCTGGTCCGGCCCCTTGGGCAGGGAGACGGCGACCGCGTCGCCCGGCGTGACGCCGTGCCCGCGCAACCACCCGGCCACCCCCAGCGCCCGCCCCGCCAGCTCCCCGTAGGAAAGCTCACCACCGTCCCACACCACCGCCGTACGACCCGGCTCCCGAGCCGCCCACCCGAAGAACCCCGAATGCAGCAACCCCTCCGGCACCGCACCCGCCGTCGCGTTCACCCCCGCCCGCACCAGCAACTGGTCCGCGGGCACCGGGCACGGCGCCGTGGAGTCCCAGCTTCCGGCCGACAGCCATTCGAGCATCCCGGCGAAGGCGCCGAACATGGCGTCGAGCACGCCGGGCGGGAAGAGCTCCTCGACCGCGTCCCAGTTGAAGAACAGGCCGCCGCCGATCTCCATCACCTGGTGGTCCAGCCACACCTGCGGCGTCTGGGACACGCCCCAGACGGGTTCGGCGAAGATCTGGGAGTCCGCGTCCCAGAGGTCACCGTCGCCGGTCACGCCGAGCGTGCTGGTGAACACCACCGGCATGGAGACCTCGGCGGAGCCGGTGCGCCTGGCCAGCTCGCGCATCACCCAGATGGCGGAGACGTCGCTGTGCTCCAGGTCGCGTACCACCTGCCGTTGCAGGCGCCGGGCGCCGTCGAGCCAGGTCTCCCCCGCGGCGGGCTCGTAGGCGACGAGCAGCAGCGAGGTGAAGTCGCCCAGGACGCGGTTGATGTCGGGGTGGACCTCCCTGCGGTCGAAGAGGGTGAGGTTGATCGTGAGGTCCTGCCGGGCGCTCCAGGCGCCGAGGACCTCGGCGAAGGCGGTGGCCAGCACCGTGGAGGGGGTGAGCCCGTGCTCCTTGGCCGTGGCCTTGACGGCTCGCCACTGCTCGGGGGACAGGCGGCCCTCCCTGCGCGTGAAGCGGGGGCGGCCGATCTGCGAGGGGTCGGCGGCGAGCGGCAGCTGCGGCCCCGGGGGCAGATCGGCGACCCGCTCCGACCAGTACCGCTGCGAGCGCTCCAGCGCGGCGGGTTCCGGGTGGACGCCGAGGACGTAGTCACGGAAGGACAGCTCCACCGGGGGCAGCTCCGCGCCGGGGTCGGCGTAGAGGGTCTCCAGTTCCCGCAGGACGATCATCGAGCTGAGCGCGTCCAGGACGATGTTGTCGAAGCTGACGCCGACGCGCGTGCGGCCGGCGCCGTAGCGCACGGCGCGCACGTCGAACAGCGGCCAGCGGGTCGCGTCGATGAGCTGGTGCGACATGTCCTCGCGCAGCCGGGCCAGCGCGGTGTCCGCGTCGTCCTCGCCGTCGGCGCCGGCGTCGACGACGGGGATCGTGAAGCGCGGCACCTCGGGCAGGATGCGCTGCCTGCCGTCGGGGAGGAACTCCGCGCGCAGCATCTCGTGCCGGCGGATGAGCGCGTTCCACGCCTCCTCCAGCCGGGGGATGTCGGTGCCGACCGTGTCGTACTCGGTGTAGAAGTGGCAGCCCACGCCGCCGAGCGCGAAGTCGTCGGTCCGCCCGACCCAGTAGGCGCGCTGCACGTCGGTCGGCGGGAAGGGGTCGTGGCGGTGTTCGAGGTCGGGGACCAGGGCGGGCAGGGGGCGCTCGGGGTCGCCGGGTTCGAGGGTCGCCGCGAACTCGGCGAGGACCGGCGTCTCGAAGAGAGTGCCGAGCTCGGCCCCGGCGATCCCGGCGGCGCGCAGCCGGGTCACCAGGCGGGTCGCGAGGAGGCTGTCGCCGCCGAGCGTGAAGAAGCTCTGGTCGCGGCCGACGGCGGGCAGCCCGAGCAGCTCGGACCAGATCTCCGCCACGGCCGTCTCCATGCCCTCCTCGGGCGGGTCGAGCCGCTCGACGCGACCGGCGAGCCGGTCTGCGAGAAGGGTCCGCACCGCGCCCCTGTCGACCTTGCCGTTGGCGCTCAGCGGCAGGCTCTCCGCGACGGTGAGCTGCTCGGGAACCATGTAGGCGGGCAGGCGCCCGGCCAGCCAGTCGTGCAGGGCCGTCTCGCCGGTCCCGTCGCGGGTGACGGCCAGCGCGGCCAGGCGCCGGGTCGGCTCCCCGACCGTGACGGCGACGGCGCTCTCCACGGCGGGGTGGGCACGCAGGGCGGTCTCGATCTCGCCGAGTTCGATGCGGTGCCCGCGGACCTTGACCTGATGATCCACACGGCCCAGGAACTCCAACGTGCCGTCAGGCCAGTACCGGCCCATGTCACCGGTGCGATACCAGCGCACCCCACCCACCTCGACGAACTTCGCCGCCGTGGTCTCGGCATCACCCCGATACCCCTTCGCCACCCCCGCACCACCGATCCACAACTCCCCCGGCACCCAGTCCGGGCAATCACGCCCCCGCCCGTCCACCACCCGGAAACACTGGTTCGCCAACGGCGTCCCGTAGGGCACCGACCGCCACGACGACGGCACCGACGCCGGCACCTCGAAGAAGTTCGACCAGATCGCCGCCTCCGTCGCACCCCCCAACGCCACCAACCGGCACCCCGGCGCCGCCGCCCGCAACCGGCCCGGCAGATCCAGCCCCACCCAGTCACCCGACAACAACGCCAGCCGCAACCCACCCGGCAACCGCTCCGGCTCGGCCACCAGCAGCATGTCCAGCAACGCCGGGACGGTGTTCCACACCGTCACCCCGTGCGCCTCCATCAGGGCGACCCAGCGATCCGGGTCGCGTCGCTCGCCCTCGGCGGGCAGGACGACGGAGCCTCCGGCTCCCAGCAGGCCGAACAGGTCCCAGACCGACAGGTCGAAGTCCAGCGCCGACAACGCCAGCACCCGATCCGACTCCCCCACCCCGAACCGCCCGTTGACGTCCACCACCGTGTTCAACGCCGCCCGATGCGACACCTCCACACCCTTCGGCTCCCCCGTCGACCCCGACGTGAAGATCACATACGCCGACGACCCCGCGTCCACCACCACCGGCGCCTCCAACGGCACCGCACCCACCGCCACCCCCACACCGACCCGCTCGACACCACCCTCCGAACCGCCATCAGAACCGGCGGACGAGTCGTCGTCGCCGGTCAGCACCAGCCGCACCCCGGCCCGGCGATAGATCCGCTCCTTGCGGGTCTCCGGCTGGTCCACCCCCACCGGGACGTACACGCCCCCGGCGGCCAGCACGCCGAGCACGGCCACGGCCTGGTCCGGCCCCTTGGGCAGGGAGACGGCGACCGCGTCGCCCGGCGTGACGCCGTGCCCGCGCAACCACCCGGCCACCCCCAGCGCCCGCCCCGCCAGCTCCCCGTAGGAAAGCTCACCACCGTCCCACACCACCGCCGTACGACCCGGCTCCCGAGCCGCCCACCCGAAGAACCCCGAATGCAGCAACCCCTCCGGCACCGCACCCGCCGTCGCGTTCACCCCCGCCCGCACCAGCAACTGGCCGGAGGGGGTGAGCGTGGGGAGCCGGCGGTCCCAGTCGCCCTCGGCGAGCCAGTCGAGCAGGCCGGCGAAGGCGCCGGACATCGCGTCCAGCATCCCGGCGGGGAAGAGCTCGTCGACCGCGTCCCAGTTGAACAGCAGCCCTCCGTCCACCTCGACCACCTGGTGGTCCAGCCACACCTGCGGCGTCTGGGAGAGCATCCAGCCGAGCGCCCCGAGGCTCCGCTGGACGTCCTGGCCCACGAGGTCGCCCATTCCGGCGGCGCTGGTGAGCACCACCGGGGCCGTGACCTGCCCGCCGCGGCGGCCCCGGTTGAGGTCGCGGAGAACCTCGACGCCCGAGTAGGCCGAGTGGGCGACGTCCGCGATGAAGCGGTTCTGCAGGGCCGTGACCCGGTCCTGGAAGGTCTCCTCCCGCGTCAGGTCGACATCGAGGAGGATCAGGTTCGTGAAGTCGGCGACCATCAGGGGCACGTCGGGGTGGAGCGTCTGCCGGTCGAACAGCGGGAGGTTGAGCAGGAAGCGCGGCTGGGCGCTCCAGGCACCGATGACCTCGGCGAAGGCCGCCGCCAGCACCATGGGCAGGGTCACCCCGCGCGTGCGGGCGTGGTCGGCGAGCAGGTGGCGCCCCTCGGGCGGCAGCCAGTGGCCGCGGCGGACGACGCGAGGCCGCTCGACGCGCTCGGGCTCGACCGCGAGCGGGAGCTGGGGCCCCTCGGGCAGGTCGGCGAGCCGCTCCCGCCAGTAGGCCCGGTCCTTCTCGCGCGCCTCGCGTCCGCGCAGCTCGTGCTCGGCGAGGTAGGTGGGGAAGCCGTACCGCAGGGGCGGCAGCGAATCGCCCCGCCCGGAGTAGAGCGCGGCCAGGTCCTCCAGGATGATCTGGATGCTGCGCACGTCGGCCACGAGCAGGTCGAAGTTGACGTGCAGCCGGTGGGCGCCACCGGGCAACAGCGAGAGCCGGATGTCGAACACCTCCCCGCGCTCGACCTCCAGGCGCCGGTGCGAGAACGTCTCGCGCAGCTCGTCGAGACGTCCGCCGTCGTCCAGGCGCAGGTCGTGTACCACGAGGCCCGGCCAGGGGCTGCGGTCCAGGATCTGCTGGGTGCCGTCGTCGAGGAACCTGGCGCGCAGCAGCGCGTGCCGCTCGAACAGGGCGCGCACGGCGCCTTCGAGGGCCTCCGCGTCGACGCCCGCGCCGTCGAACTCGGCGTAGAAGTGGCAGCCGACGCCGCCGAGCACCTGCCGGTCCTGCCGGCCGATCCAGTAGGCGTGCTGGACGGGGGTGAGCGGGAAGGGCGCGCTCTCGTCCACCTCCGGCGCCCGAGGCCCGGCCGCCGTCGCGCCGGCCGTGTCCTGGCCGGCGGAGAGCAGCTCCCACCAGTCGTCGAGCGTGGGAGCCTCGAACAGGTCGGCGAACTTGACCTCCACACCGCCGCGCCGCCACTCGTTGGCCAGCTGCATGACCCGCATGGAGTCGAGGCCGTGGCGGATCAGGTCGTCCCCGCCGTTCAGCCGGGACGCGTCCAGGCCGAGCACGGTCGCGGTGGCCTGCCGGACCGCCTCGTACGTCAGCGGCTCGGCGGGCCGCGCGCCTCCGTCGGCCGCGTCCACCGAGGACGGGAGGGAGGGTGAGGCCGGGTCCGGCGACGGGGAGGCCGGACCCGGAGACAGGGAGTGGCTGTGGCGCACGTCGAGTTCGCCGCGGCGGTACCCGTTGAGGACCGCGAGCCGGTCGTCACCGAGCCGCCGGAGCTCGCCGGGGGCCACGAGCGTGACGACGTCGGCCACCAGCCCGTGCTCCCGGATCACGGCGGCGCGCATCCGCCGGACGAGCTCGGCCGGCCCGTTCTCCGAGAGCTCCCCGGAGATCTCGGCCAGCAGCAGCAGGCCGCCGTCGAAGGGCGTCTGGAACGCGCGGCACTCCTGCCCCGTGACCTCGGCCACGGTGCTCTCCAGCGGCTCGGGGCGGCGGATGCGACCGCGAATCGACATGTCCCACATAGCGATTCACGTTGTCACGGGCCACGAAATGCGGCAATTCACGAAATCGCCTTCTGCCGGCGGAATGCTCGACGATGTAGCCGGACAGCGATTAAGTATGCCTTACCTAACTACCCATCAGGGCGGCCGTGCTCCTGCGAAGACACGCCGGAGGCACTTACCAATTGCCCGTCCGGACATTCCGGAAAATATTCAGGCACCTATTTCGAGGTGCCCGATCGGCTACTTGCCGCCCCCTGTGACCCGACCTAGCGTCGGCAGGGTCCATGGGAGAGGAGACCGCAAGTGGCCAGCACACTGGAGGTTTCGCCGGACCGTGTGATAACGGGGCCGGAGGAGGCCCGCGCGCTCGGAGACGAGTACGTCACGGCGGTGGGCAAAATCCTCAACAGTCACGTCCGCAACGAGGCCGTCGGGGCGGCCGTCTTCGACGAGCCCTCCATCGCGCTCGCGCCCACTCCACGCGATAAGTGGCTGGCCTGCAGAATGGCGATGGAGGAATACGGCCACCATTTAAAATTCAACAAACTCGCCGCCGAACTCGGCCTTGAGGACGCGAATGCCAGGGGACCTCTTTCGATATTCGAGTACGAGGTGCGGAGCTGGACCGAGTACGTGATGACCAAGGCGATCGTCGACCTCGCCGAGGTCGTGCTGATGGAGGACCTCTGCGACTGCTCCTACCTGCCCCTGCGTAAGCTCTGCCGGTCGTTGATGCCCGAGGAGCGCTTCCACGTGGGGTTCGGCGCGACGAGCGCGCGCCGGCTGGTGGCCGACCCCGCCCAGCGCGACAAGGTGCGGCGGGCCGGGCACGAGCTGCTCGCGATGACGATGCCGTTCTTCGGCCGCAGCGACTCGAAGAACAACGAGGTGTTTCGCCGCCTGGCCATCAAGCGGATGACCAACGACGAGTGCCGCGCGGAGTTCGTCCGGCGCACGCGGGAGCTCTTCGAGTCCGACCTCGGTCTCGACTACCCGGAAGTGGATGTGCGATGGTACGGCACTTCGAGCTGACCGAACCGCCCGAGGGGCTGGCCGCCGAGCTGGGGCCCGGCGGCGACAGGGTGGAGCGTCTCCTGCGCGGCATCTGCGCCGCCGGCCGGGCCCCAGCTCGGCGGCGCGCCCCGAGTCCCTCTCTCACCGTCGTGCGCGACCCGGCCGTCGCGGCCGCGGCGATGGACCGGGTCGACCCCGGCTGGCTGGAGGCGCTCGACCGGCGGCGCGGCGCGGCCCGCGAGCGGCTCGTGGCGACCGGCCGCGAGAAGCAGCTGGACACGGCCGAGCATGTGGCCATGCTCGTCGCGACGCCCCGCCTCGACCCCGCCGACCAGACCGACCCCGACGCGCGCGCCGTGTCCGGCGCCCTGCTGTGGCTGATCGGCACGGTCGTCGCGGACGCGCTCGCGGACCCCGGCGGCGCCCCCGCCGCGAACGGCGACGGCCCAGGCCACGACGAAGACGATGACAAAGACAAAGACGAAGACGAAGACGATCCGCTGTCCGGGCTCGCCGAGCTGCTGGCCTCCGGCTGGTGGCCCATCGGCCCCGTGGACGGCGCCTTCCTGATCTCCCCCTACGCGGCCGACGGAGGTGAACCGCATGCCCGATGACTCTTTCGGCACGCGCCAAGGAACCACCACGGCGCCTCCCGCGCCGGTGGCGCCCGGCGTCCCGGCTCAGAGAGCACGGATTCCCAGGACCGGCGGCGCCGGAGCGCTCCCGATCACCGGCGTGGGCCAGGCCCCCGCCCCCTCACCCGGCACGGAGAACCCGGGGACGGGGAACGTCGCCGGCGAGCTCGCCCGCCTCGCCGGAGACCGCGGCTGGAACGCGGCGCCCGCCTTCTACGAGGGCGACCGCGTCTGGACCCACGGGGAGGTGCACGACCTGGCGGCGCGGGTCACGATGGTCCTGGTCGACCTGGGCGTGCGGCCGGGCGAGCGCATCATGATCGCGCTCGAGGACTGCGTCGCGTGGGTCGCGGCCTTCCTCGGAGCCGCCCGGCTCGGCGTCACGGCGGTGCCCGTCAACCCCGAGCTGACGGAGGCCGACCACGCCTTCGTCCTCGCCGACTGCGACGCCAGGCTCGTGGTCGCCACCCGGGAGATCGCACCCCGCTTCGACGGCGTACCGCACCTGACCGGCGAGCAGTTGCTCTGCCTGGCCGGCCGCGTCCCGCCGGGGCCCGTCGCCCAGGTCGGCGCCTCGGCCCCCCTCTACGCGCAGTACACCTCGGGCACGACCGGGCGGCCCAAGGGCGCGCTGCACCGCCACGGCGACCTCGCGCTCTACCACCGCGCGGCCGGCGAGGGCGTGGTCGGCATCCGCGAGGACGACGTGACCCTGTCGGTCTCGAAGATGTTCTTCGCCTACGGCCTGGGCAACACGCTGGTGTTCCCGCTGTTCTCCGGCTCGTCCGCCGTCCTGCTCGCGGACCGGCCGACCCCGGCGCTGATCGCCGAGGCGGTCGCCCGCCACGGCGTCACCGTGCTGTACGCGGTGCCCTCCGCCTACGCCAACCTCGTCGCCGAGTGCGAGCCGGCCGCCTTCTCCTCCGTGCGGGTCGCCGTGTCGGCGGGCGAGACGCTCAACGAGACCCTGGGCGCCCGTACCCGGGAACTGCTCGGGGCTCCCGTCCTCGACCAGCTGGGTTCGACCGAGGCCGGCCACGCCTTCTGCTCCAGCACCCTGGCCCGTGACGAGCCGGGCACGATCGGCCGCGCCCTGCCCGGCTACGAGCTGCAGGTGCGTGACGAGCGTGGGGAACCGGCCACCGAGGGAGAGCTCTGGGTGCGGGGCGAGTCGCTGCTCCTGGAGTACCTCAACCAGCCCGACCAGACGGCGTACGCCCTGGTGGACGGGTGGCTGCGCACCGGCGACCGCGTCGAGCGCCTGCCCGGCGGCGCCTACGTCCACCGCGGCCGCTGTGACGACATGGAGATGGTGGGTGGCATCACGATGTCGCCGGTCGAGGTCGAGAAGGTCCTGTCGGAGCACCCGGCCGTGGCCGAGGTGGCCGTCGCCGTCATCGCCGACGAGCGCGGAGCGCGCAAGCTGCGGGCGTTCGTGGTGCCCGCCACGCCCGGCCAGAATCCGGCGCGAATCGAGAAGGAGCTGATCGAGCTGGCCCGCGGGCGGCTGGCACCGTTCAAGGTCCCGCGTAGCGTGAAGCTGTGCCAGACCCTGCCGCGGACGCACACCGGCAAGCTGCGCCGCTTCGCCGTCCGCGACGGGGACTGGTGATCGCTGGTGCGCACGCTGCTCGTCGACAACTACGACTCCTACACCTACAACCTGTTCCAGCTGGTCGCGGAGACCTACGGCGTGGAACCGGTCGTGATGAGCAATGACGACGAGGCCTGGCACGACCTGCCCCTGCACCGGTTCGACGCGCTGATCATCTCCCCCGGTCCCGGCCGGCCCCAGGTGGAGCGGGACGTCGGTGTCTCCCTCGACCTCATCCGCGCCTCCGGCCTGCCCGTACTGGGCGTGTGCCTGGGACACCAGGCGCTGGGCTGGCTGTCCGGCGCCGACGTGGTGCCGGCGCCCGCGCCGATCCACGGGCACGTCGAGCGGATCCGGCACTGCGGGCGGGACCTCTTCCGTGGTCTGCCGCAGAACTTCCATGCGGTCCGCTACCACTCGCTCTGCGTGGCCACCCCGCCACCCGACGAGCTGGAGATCACGGCGTGGACGGGCGACTCGGTCGTGATGGGCCTGCGGCACCGCACGATGCCGTGGTGGGGTGTGCAGTTCCATCCCGAGTCGATCTCCACCGAGCACGGCCCCGCGCTGCTGCGCAACTTCCGCGACCTCGCCCTGGCGGCGGGGCCGGTGCCCGGTGCGGTGCCGCCCGTCGCGCACGTCCCCTCGTGGTCGCTGGAGACGGAGCGGATCGACGGCGCCGCCGACGCCGAGGCGGTGTTCACCGGCCTCTTCCGTTCCCAGCGGTACGCCTACTGGCTGGACAGCAGCCGCGTCGAGCCCGGCGGGGCGCGTTTCTCCTTCCTCGGCGACGCGGGCGGCCCGCACGGTGAGGTGCTCTCCTGCCGTCCCGGCGCGGGCAGCGTGCGGATCCAGGACGCCTCGGGTGCGGGCATGGCGATCCATGTCCCGATCTTCGACCTGCTCGACGAGCGGGTGGCCGCCCGCGCGATGGAACCGGACCCGGCGCTCCCTTTCGACCTGGACGGCGGCTACGTCGGCTACTTCGGCTACGAGCTCAAGCGCGAGTGCGGGGCGCGGGCCGAACACCTGTCGTCGATGCCCGACGCGGTCTGGATGTCGGCGACGCGGTTCGTCGCGATCGACCACGAGACGCGCCAGACGTGGGCGGTGGCGCTCACCGACGGCGGCTCCGGCAGCCGCAAGCAGGCCAGGCGCTGGGTCGAGGAGACGGCCGCGGCGTGCCGGGGGATGGTCTCCGGGCGTGACGTCCCGGTGGTGGAGGTGGAGGGGGAGGAGTTCAATCCCGAGCCCTGGCTGGTGCGGCCCCGCGAGCGCTACCTGGCCGACATCGAGGAGTGCCTGCGGCTGCTGCGCGCCGGGGAGAGTTACGAGATCTGCCTCACCAACACCGTCGAGATCCCCTTCCACGGGTCGGCCGAGGATCTCTACCTGCGCCAGCGGCGGCTGAACCCGGCGCCGTACGCGGCCTATCTGCGGCTGGAGGAGGACCACGTCCTGTGCTCCTCCCCCGAGCGCTTCCTCAAGGTCGGCAGGGACGGGATCGCGGAGTCCAAACCGATCAAGGGCACCGCGCCGCGCGACCCCGAGCCGCGCCACGACGACGAGCTGAGGAGGGAGCTCGCGTCGTCCGGCAAGACCCGCGCGGAGAACCTCATGATCGTCGATCTGCTCCGCAACGACCTCGGCCGGATCTGCGACGTCGGCACGATCGACGTGCCGCGCTTCATGGCCGTGGAGTCCTACGCCACCGTCCACCAGCTCGTCTCCACCGTCCGCGGGCACCTGCAGGACGGTGTGAGCGCCGTGCGGGCCGCGCGCAGTTGCTTTCCCGGCGGGTCGATGACCGGCGCGCCCAAGCTGCGCACGATGGAGATCATCGACAGGCTCGAGGGCCGCGCGCGCGGCGTCTACTCCGGCACGATCGGGTTCTTCGGTCTCAGCGGCACCGCGGACCTCAACATCGTGATCCGGACCGCGGTCGCCAGGCCGGGCGGGCTGACGGTCGGCGCGGGCGGGGCGATCGTCCTCGACTCCGACCCGGCCGAGGAGTACGAGGAGATGCTGCTCAAGGCCCGCGCCCCGCTGCGGGGCCTCGGCGGGCTGTCCGGCGCGCCCGCCCCCCGACGTCTCGCCTGAGACGGCCCCGAGACCGAGCCGGCGGCCCGGCTCGGTCCAACGGCGTCTAACGGCGTCTAACGGCCGGGTTCGGGGAGCAGCCCGCGGTTGAGCGCCACCGCGGTGGCGAGCGTCCGGTTGGAGCAGTTGAGCTTGGCGAGGATGTTGGCGACGTGCCGCTTGGCCCCGTGCTCGGAGATGCCGAGGCGGCGGGCGATCTGCTTGTTGCTGAGCCCCTCCGCCATCAGGGCGAGGGCCTGCTGTTCGCGCGAGCTCAGCGGCGAGTCGACGGGGTCGCTCTCCGGGCAGGGATCGTCGTCGGGGACGGGCGTCCCCTCGAGGTCCTCCTCGTCGCGGATGCGGGACAGGAGCCGCCGGGCCAGCGGGCCGGGCATCGGCATGAGGCCGCTGCCGAGGTCCGACAGGGCACTCCTGAGCGAGGTGTGGGTCAGATCCGTCTCCAGCAGCAGGCCGTCGACCGGCAGGGCCGCGGCCTCCGCGAGCGAGGCGTCGCACACGCCGCGCAGGACCAGCAGGACGTGCGCGTCGTGCTCGGCCGCGACCGTGGCCAGCTTCTCGGTCGCGTGCGCCTTGCCGGACGGGGCGAGCAGCAGGACGTCCGGCCTCTCTGACTGCAGCAGCTCGAGAGCGCGGTCGAGGTCGCCCGCCTCGTACGTTCTCTCCACCGTGTCAACGGTCGCGAGCATGGTGCACAGCCCGCAGCGGAGCACCTCACTGCCCATGGCGACCAGAACGGCCCGGCCTAAAGGATCGAGTCGTTGTGAGCTCATGTTCATCCCGCCATCGCGTCGGACAACCGCAGTTCCACTACTTCAAGAGGGCTCCAATACCCCGAAAAACGGGGTATCCACCTGTATTTCAAGAAAGTTCGTTATAGAAGATCCACAGCCATCCTGACGGAGGAATTTCCGGCCGGCCGCCGAGCGGACCCCCTCCCGGTCGCGGCCGGTCAGGTGACTCTCGATCGCCCGCGGGCAACGTGCCCGCGCCTTCGGTGCCGCCCCCGGGGGCCGCCTCCGTACCGGCTCCCCGCCGGCTCCTTCCACCGGACCGTTTATCGCTTTCCTGCCGCTCCGCAAATTACTCAGACCGCTCGGATCGCGCGGATCCCCTATTACCTGACTACCTCGCTTTCCCCATTTCTTCAACGTCGGAAATGTCCGTTTATGTGCGTCTTCGCAGATCACGGGGCCATTTCGGCGCGTCATGTTTCACAACTTAGGTTACCCTTGCCTAATCAGATTTCCTGGTCTACCGTCGGAACCGGACTCCGGAACCGCACAGCCCTGATGATCACCGTGACGCGGAGGCGGCGAACCACGTGAGAATCCTGACCCGGAGCGACCTGGCCAGAATCGAGCTCGTCCCCTCCGAGGTGGTCTCGGTCGTGGAGGAGTCGTACCGGGCCCTGGCCTCCGGGCTGTCGGTCAATCCGAGCAGGCTGACGGCCAGGCCACCCGACGGGCACTCGGTGGGCCACACCCTCGTGGGGCGCGACGGCACTCGCGAGGTCGTCGCCTTCGAGACCTCCTACCGGTTCTACCCGCGGCGCGAGCGCCAGTACACGACCCTGTCGCTGTACGACGACGAGAGCGGGCTCCCCGTCGCGCTGATGGACTGCGCCAGGATCGGGACCATGCGGGCCCCGGCGGTGTCCGCGCTCATCGCCCGCGAGTGCGCCGCCCCCGGCAGCCGCAGCGCCCTGGTGATCGGTACGGGCGTCCAGGGGCGGCAGGCCCTGCCCTACCTGATGGCCACCATGCCCGGCCTGGAACGGCTCATGGTCTACGGCACCCACCCCGACGGGCTGCGCGCGGTGCGGGAGGCCGTGCCCGGCGAGGAGGTGGAGATCGTCGAGGATCTGCGGGCCGCGGCCGGCGAGGCCGACGTGGTGCTCGCCGCCGCCGGGCCCAAGACCCCCGCGGCGATCGAGGCCGGCTGGCTGCGGCCTGGGGCGCTGTGCGTGCTGGTCGGGTACGGGCTGGCCTCCTCGACCCTGCACCGGGCCGACCGGGTGCTCGCCACCAGCGCCGCCCGGATGGCGGTCACCGGCACCGACCTCGCCGACGCGCGTGGCAGGCTCCGCCCGGTGGACGTCGAACTACCCGAGGTGCTCGCCGGATCCGCCGGGGCGCGGCTCGACGCCGGCGAGCGGATCTTCGCGTACAACAGCGGGCTCGCCGTCACCGACATCGCGCTCGGCCACCACCTCGCCCAGAAGGCCACGGCGCGCGAGCTGGGGCAGGTGATCGACCTGTGGCGTTGAGGACGCCGGCCTCTCGCGCGCCCGAGGTGCCGTCCGGCCGCGCGCCCGCGTCACCCCGCCCCGGGCGGGGATCCCCTCCCGTGTCCGCCCCACGCCCTCCGGCCCGCCCCGCGCCGGGGTCACACCGTCTCGCGCTCCCGCTCCCCGCCGGTGACGACCTCGCCGGTGACGACCTCGCTGGTGACGACCTCGCTGGTGACCCGGCGGTCGACGACGTTCAGGGGGCCGAGGCCTGACAGGACCGTGAGGATCTCGTCCACCAGCCCGGGGGGAGCGGACCTCGCGCCGGTGAGGGCGACGGTGCCGGCCTCCCGCAGCAGGTTCGGGCAGAGGTCGGCGACGCCGGTGACGACCCGCGAGAGGACGCCGGAGTCACCGGCGAGCCCGATGACGTGACGGGCGTCGGGACAGTCGGGTCCCGCGGCGACCAGCAGGAGGTCCCCGGCGGCGGCGACGGCGGCGACGGCGGTCGCCCGGTCGGAGGCGTGGTAGCAGAAGTCGTCGGGGTCGGGGCCGCGCAGGCCGGGGAAACGGGCGCGCAGGGCCGCGACGACGGGGCGGGCGCGCTCGACGGGGATGCCGGGCTGGATGAGGTAGGAGACCGCCATGGGGTCGGCGGGCCGCAGCCGCGCCACGTCGGCCGCCGTCTCCACCAGAACGGTCGTCTCCGGGGCCTGGCCGAGGATGCCCGGGACGACGGCGTCCCCGGGCCTGCCGATCACGACGGTGAGGTCACCGCGCTCGGTGAACCGCGCCACCTCGGCGTGGGCGGCGGACACCAGGGGGCAGGTGGCGTCGACGACGGCCAGCCCCCTGGCCGCGGCCTCGGCCCGCAAGGCCCGCGGCACACCGTGGGCGGGGAGGACGACGACGGCGTGCTCGGGGAGCGTGTCGAGGCCGGTGACCGTACCGACGCCCGCGCGGGCCAGTTCCCCCGCGTGGTGGGGGACGTCGGTGACGGGACCGTAGGCGAACACGGGCCCGCCCCCGCCCCGGGTGACGCCCAGGGCGGTCTCCAGGGCACCTCGGGCGCCGGGGCAGACCGGCCGGGTGCCGGCCAGCAGCACGCGGCGGCTGCGCATGACGTCACCCCATCGCCGTATCTCCTGACCGGCCGCCTCCACCGCGGCGCGGTCATCGGGGTGGGCGGCGGCCGCGAGCCCGGTGGCGCGGCCGTGACGGTCGATACAGGAGACGGCGAACAGGTGGCCGCCGGGGAAGGTGTCGTCGGCCCGCCCGGTCACCGGCGCGTACCGCGGGCCGTCCCGCCGGGTGCCCGAACGGGGCTCCGGGTCAGTGCCCGCAAGGATGTCCGGAAAGATGTCCCGCCGGCCGCCCTGGCGGGTCTCCGGACGGGCGGTCAGCGGCGCGTAGCGCACGCGCAGCCCCCTGCGGGTGAGTGCCGCCCCCAGGACCGGCGCGGCGGGACACTCGACGGATCCCCTGTCGGGATGGTCGAAGACGGGAGCGATGACCACTTCCCCGCCGGCGACGCCCTGGCAGGCGAAACGCTCCTGGATCTTACTCCTGTTCATATCTTCGTCCCCGATCGTCAAGGAAACCGATCCCACGGCGGCGGATTCGGAGCGGGTTTCCGAGACCCGCCAGATCTCGTTTCCCTGCCCGCAAATGGATACACGGCCCGGCACACGAAAATATCGGGGCAATCGCCGGCCGCACCTTTTTTATGACAATACTTTATAGGTGATTAGGGCCGCCGATCCGGCGGACATCCCTTCGTCACCGCGAGCCGGGCCCGGCCCGTCGGATGGTTCTCTCAAATGGCCATGGCCCGCTGCAGCACCGCCCTGGCGAGGGCGTTGCGCTGGTAGGGGCGCAGCCGCGCCTTGAGCGTGGACAGGGCGGCGCGGGTCCGCCCGCTGCGAAGGTGGGGATAGTCGTCGAGGAAGGCGTGCCAGGTGAGCGCGGCCTGTTCCAGGTGCCCCTGGTCGAGGTGCAGCGCGGCCAGGGTCGCGGAGGTGAGCGCGCGGGCGCGGCGCTCGGTGGCCGGCCGGTGCCGTATGGAGGCGGCCAGGGCCTCGGCGGCGGCGGGCCTGTCGTCCAGCGCGGTCAGCACCGCGGCGTGCTGGTGGGCGAGGGACGCCTGGTGGTAGGCGCCCACCGTGTCGGCGGGGGCGCCCGTCGTGGCGACGGCGCGGTCGAGGTGGTGCTCGGCCGCCCGGAGGTGGCGGAGGGCGGCGCGCCGGCCGCCCTCCGCCGCCGCCGCGGCGACGGCGGCCTGTCCCCGCAGGAAGGCGTGGGTGCCCGGCTCGATCGCCGCGGGGGCGCTGGTCAGGGCCGCCTCGGCCAGGTCGAGAGCCTGGCCGTGGTGTCCCAGGGTGTGGGCCTGCACCGACAGCGCCCGCAGGGTGACCGCGTACCCGGCCGCGTCGCCGTTCTCGGCGGCGAGTTTCAGCGCCGCCCGGTAGTAGCTCTGGGCGACCCCGTGGAGTTGTTCGTCGAAGCACATGAAGCCGCACAGGTACGTCAGTTCGGTGGCGACCGACAGCATCCTGCGGCGCGTCCCGGGGCTCATCCGGGCCCGCAGCCACGGCACGACGTCCACGGCGAGGTATCCCGACAGCGCCCGCCGCGCCTGTCCGCCGCCGAAGGCCGTGTCCGTCTGCGAGAACACCTGGGCCATCGCCTCCGCCGCCTCCACCTGCGGTGTTCCCACCTCCGGCGCCCGCCTGCGGCCCGAGCCCGCGGTGGCCGCCGCCGCGGCGGCTTCGGCCCAGCCGGGCACGGACAGCGCGGCCAGGCTGTAGACGCAGTCCTCCAGCATCCGCCGCCTGCCCAGGCACAACCCGGTGTGCAGCTCCACCAGCCGGGCCACGGGATCCTCGTTCCGCCAGTCCTCTCCCGCGGCCCCCGGGGCGTCGCGGGGGGCCCGGCCCGGGTCCGCCAGGCCGACCGCGGCGATCTCCAGCGGGCGTCCGAGACGGCGCGACAGCGCCTCGGCCACCAGATGCGGCACGGGCGGGCGCGGGCGCATGCCCGCCAGCCAGTGGGCGACCGCCGCCCGCCCGTAGCGCAGCGCCACTCCCGCCTCGGCGCCGAGCCCGTTGACCTCGTCGGCCAGCTGCTGCCCGGTCCACCGGGCCTCTGTCAGCAACGCCCGTAATCGGACGTTGGGTCGGTGTCCTGTGCCCATCCGTTTTCTCTCACCGGACTCGTCGGCGATATTCCTCCTTCCCCTGTTTTTTCAAATTTAAATTTCACCTATCGGCGGTCCTCGCCTTTATCACGAAGGCGGTGATCGTGTCACGGACGGCTCCATGAAACACCTTCCGCAAATGAAACCGATCGCCCGGCGCCAGGGGGTTCCGGGATATGGCGGCGGCGGTCGTACTGGAAGTGGGGGAAGCGGACCGCTTTCTTCCCGGCGCACGGCGGCGCGACCCCTTTCGCGGCCGCCCGGCACCAAGGAGAACCGGAAGAGAGGTGAAGTGTGGTGACGACAGCACCGGTGCTCGGCTCCCTCGCCGGCACCGCGCGATCGGCGGGCCGGGTCCTGACCGCCGCACGGGAGCTGGTCGAGCCGGCCCACCGTGCCGCGGTGGACCGGCTGCCGCAGGAGATCCGCCACGTCGCCGGCTACCACGTGGGCTGGTGGGACGCCGACGGCCGCCCCTGCGACAGCGGCGGCAAGTCGGTCAGGCCGGCGCTGGTGCTCGCGTCGGCGTGGGCCATCGGCGGCGAGAACCCGCGGGTCTCCGAGATGGCGATCCCCGCGGCGGTCGCGGTGGAGCTGGTCCACGACTTCTCGCTGCTGCACGACGACATCATGGACGGCGACCTCACCCGAAGGCACCGGCCGGCCGCGTGGACCGTCTTCGGGACCGGCGAGGCCATCCTGGTCGGGGACGTACTGCTGGCGCTCTCCCTGGACCTGCTCGCCACCAGCCCCGGCCTGCGGGTGATGACCGGCTCGCTGCTGCGGCTGTGCTCGGGGCAGAGCGCCGACCTGGCGTTCGAGACGCGGACCGACGTCACCCTTTCCCAGTGCGTTCAGATGGCGATGGGCAAGACCGGGGCGCTGCTGGGCTGCGCCTGCGAGCTCGGCGCGCTGGCCGGCGGCGCCGATCACGCCCGCGCCCGGCTGTTCGGGCAGTTCGGGCGCCACCTCGGCCTGGCCTTCCAGCTGGCGGACGACCTCCTGGGGATCTGGGGAGATCCCGAGGTCACCGGCAAGCCCGTCTTCTCCGACCTGGCCAACCGCAAGAAGTCCCTGCCGGTGGTCGCCGCCCTCACGTCGGGCACCGCCGCGGGCGAGCGGCTGGCCTCGCTCTACCACCGCGACAGCGAACTGGACGAGCGGGACCTGGCCCGCGCCGCCGACCTGGTCGAGGCCGCCGGCGCCCGCGCCTGGGCCCGGCGGGAGGCCGAGGCCAACCTCGGTGCCGCGCTGGACTGCCTGCGCGAGGCCGGCCCCGCCCCCGGCCCGGCCGAGGACCTTCGCCTCCTGGCCCACATGATCACTCAGCGGGACCACTGACGCGCCCATCTCCCGGGCTCGGACCCGGGTTCTCCACGCTGGAGGTATTCGATGACGACACGGACCACAGGCGACCTGTCCGCGGGCCCGCCCTCACCGGCGGGCGAACCCGGCGGCGAGGAGGCGCGAAAGGTGCTGCTGGCCTCCCCCCGGTCGCTGTGCGCGGGTGTCGAGCGGGCGATCGAGACCGTGGAACGTGTGCTGGCCGACCGAGGCGCCCCTGTCTACGTGCGCAAGCAGATCGTGCACAACGTCCACGTGGTCGACGACCTGCGGCGGCGCGGCGCGGTCTTCGTCGAGGAACTCGACGAGGTCCCGCCGGGGGCGACGGTGGTGTTCTCCGCCCACGGCGTCTCACCGGCCGTACGGGAGCAGGCCGCCGCCAGGGGGCTGCGGGTGATCGACGCGACCTGCCCGCTGGTCACCAAGGTGCACGTCGAGGCGCGCCGCTTCGCCGCCCGCGGCGACACCGTCGTGCTGATCGGGCACGCCGGGCACGAGGAGGTGGAGGGCACCATGGGCGAGGCGCCGGAGCGGACCGTGCTGGTCCAGACCCCGGCCGAGGCCGCCGCGCTGGAGGTCGAGGACCCCGGCCGGGTGTCCTACCTGACCCAGACCACCCTGGCCGTCGACGAGACCGACGAGGTGGTCGAGGCGCTACGCGCCCGCTTCCCCGCGCTGTCCGGACCGGGCAGCGACGACATCTGCTACGCCACGACCAACAGGCAGCGGGCGGTCTCCGAGGTCGCCGCCGGCGCCGACCTGGTACTCGTCATCGGCTCCGCCAACTCCTCGAACTCGGTGCGGCTGGTCGAACTCGCCCGCCGCCGGGGCGTCGCGGCGCACCTGATCGACGACGTCGGCGACATCAGGCCCGAATGGCTCCGCGACGCCCGCGCCATCGGCGTGAGCGCGGGCGCCTCGGCCCCGCACCACCTGGTGGAGGAGGTCGTCGCCTTCCTGCGCGAGCTGGGGCCGATCCAGGTCACCGAGCACCGCCACACCATCGAGACCGTCCGTTTCGCCGCTCCGAAGGAAGTACGCACGCCATGAGCGCTGACACCGCCGCAACCGGCTTCCACGCCGCCGCGGTCACCGTCCCCGACCCCCCCGTGCCCCCGCGGGCCGGTGCCGCCCCCGGTGGCACGGCGGCCGTGGACGGCCTGCTGGAACGGATCGAGGATCCCGGTGACCTGCGGCGCCTGCCGTCCGCCCGGCTGCCCGCGCTGGCCGGTGAGATCCGCCGTTTCCTGGTGGACAAGGTCAGCGCGACGGGCGGCCACCTGGGCTCCAACCTGGGGGCGGTGGAGCTGAGCATCGCGCTGCACCGGGTCTTCGCCTCCCCCCAGGACACGATCGTGTTCGACACCGGCCACCAGGCCTACGTTCACAAGATCCTCACCGGCCGCCGGGACGACTTCGACGGGCTGCGCCAGCCGGAGGGCCTGTCGGGGTATCCGAGCCGGGCCGAGTCGGTCCACGACGTCGTCGAGAACTCGCACGCCTCGACCGCCCTGTCCTACGCCGACGGGCTGGCGAAAGCCGTCCGGCTCAGCGGCCGCGCCGACCGGCACGTGGTGGCGGTGATCGGGGACGGCGCGCTGACCGGGGGGCTCGCGCTCGAGGCGGTCAACAACCTGGGCGCCGCGCCGGGGCTGCCGGTCATCGTCGTGATCAACGACAACGGCCGCTCCTACGCCAGGACCGTCGGCGGGCTCGCCGCCCACCTCGCCGCCCTGCGCCGCTCCCGCCCCGGCCTCCCGGACCCGGAGTCGCGCGGCGGCGAGGAATCCCGCCGTACCCCCCGGAAGGCCGGGGACACCGGGGAGACCGGGGACATCGGGGAGGACCGGGAGACCCCGCGGCCGGCCGGGACCAACGTCTTCGAGGCCCTGGGATTCTCCTACCTCGGCCCCGTCGACGGCCACGACATCGAGGCCCTGGAGGGAGCACTGCTGCGGGCCCGCGCCCTGGGCCGTCCCGTGGTGGTGCACGCGGTCACGGTCAAGGGGAAGGGGTACGGTCCCGCGGAGGACGACGAGGCCGACCGGATGCACGGCATCGGGGTGCTGGACCCGGCCACCGGCCGCCCGCCGGCCACAGCCGCCGCGACGCCGCCCTCGTGGACGTCGGTGTTCGCCAAGGAGATCACCGCGATAGGCGCCGAGCGACCGGCCGTGATCGCGATCACGGCGGCGATGCCCGGCCCGACCGGGCTGGCGGCGTTCGCGGCCAGGTTCCCCGACCGCTTCGTGGACGTCGGCATCGCCGAGCAGCACGCGGTCACCTGCGCCGCCGGGCTCGCCATGAACGGCATGCACCCCGTCGTGGCGATGTACGCGACCTTCTGCAACCGGGCCTTCGACCAGGCGCTGATGGACGTCGCCCTGCACCGGCTGCCCGTCACGCTGGTCCTGGACCGGGCGGGGATAACCGGCCCCGACGGGCCGAGCCACCACGGCATGTGGGACCTGGTGCTGCTCGGGATGATCCCGGGGCTGCGGATCGCCGCGCCCCGCGACGCGACCCGGTTGCGCGAGGCGCTCCACGAGGCCGTCGGCTTCGACGGCGGGCCGACCGCGATCCGCTATCCGAAGGCCAGTGTCGGCCCCGACATCGTGGCGCTGCGGCGGCTCGGCGGGGCCGGCGGGATCGACGTGCTGGCGGAGAACGGCGACCGCGTGCTGCTCGTGGCCGTCGGCTCGCTGGCGGGCCCGTGCGTGGCGGCCGCCGCGCAGCTGCGCCACCACGGCGTCGGCGCCACCGTCGTGGACCCGCGGTGGGTGGACCCGGTCCATCCGGCGCTGGTGGAGCTGGCCGCCTCGCACGACCTCGTGGTCACCGTCGAGGACGGCCTGCGCACCGGCGGCGTCGGCGCGGCGGTCGCCACCGCGTGCGCCGACGCCGACCTGGACACGCCGGTCCGCGCCCTCGGCCTGCCGAGAGAGTTCATCGGGCACGGCGACCGCGCCCACCTGCTGGCCGCCGCCGGCCTGGACCACGGCTCCATCACCGCCTCGGTGCTCCGCGCCGTCCACGCCCCCACCCGCCCCGCCGCCGCCGGGCCGGGCGTGGTGGGCGGCGGTGACGGCGCGGCCTCCCAGCCGAAGTCACCGTCAAGGTCACAGGCCATGCCACAGGCCATGCCACAGCCCGCGTCACAGCCTGCGTCGAAGCCGAAGTCCCAGCGGAGGTCACAGCCGATCGGAGGCCGCCGATGAGCGCTCCCGTACTCGTGGGCATGCCCGGCGTCGGCGCCCCCGCCGAGGCTCCGCCGGCGCCCGCCCCGGCGGAGCCCGCCGTCCTGGCGCCGCGCCGGGCCACCCGCCGCCTGCGGGTGGGCGACGTCGAGGTGGGCGGGGACGCCCCGGTGTCGGTGCAGTCGATGACCACCACCGTCACCGCCGACGTCGGCGCGACGCTCCAGCAGATCGCCGAGCTGACCGCCGCGGGCTGCCAGATCGTCCGCGTCGCCGTCCCCTCCCAGGACGACGCCGACGCGCTGCCGGCCATCGCCAGGCAGTCCACCATCCCGGTGGTCGCCGACATCCACTTCCAGCCCAAGTACGTCTTCAGCGCCATCGACGCGGGATGCGCCGCGGTGCGGGTCAACCCCGGCAACATCAGGGCGTTCGACGACAAGGTCCGTGAGATCGCCCGCGCCGCCTCCGATGCGGGCATCCCGATCAGGATCGGGGTGAACGCCGGGTCGCTCGACGGGCGGCTGCTGGCCAAGTACGGCAGGGCCACCCCCGAGGCGCTCGTCGAGTCCGCCCTGTGGGAGTGCTCGCTGTTCGAGGAGCACGGCTTCGGCGACATCAAGATCTCCGTCAAGCACCACGACCCGCTCACGATGGTCGCCGCGTACCGGCTGCTGGCCGCTTCCTGCGACTATCCGCTGCACCTCGGCGTCACCGAGGCGGGTCCCGCCCTCCAGGGCACCGTCAAGTCCGCCGTCGCCTTCGGCGTCCTGCTCGCCGAGGGCATCGGGGACACCGTCCGCGTCTCCCTGTCGGCCCCTCCGGTGGAAGAGGTCAAGGCGGGGATCCAGATCCTGCAGTCCCTCGGCCTGCGGCCCCGGCGGCTGGAGATCGTCTCCTGCCCGTCCTGCGGCCGCGCCCAGGTCGACGTGTACCGGCTCACCGAACGGGTCGCCGCCGCCTTCGACGGCTTCCCCCTCCCCCTGCGGGTGGCCGTCATGGGCTGCGTGGTCAACGGCCCCGGCGAGGCCCGTGAGGCCGACCTCGGCGTGGCGAGCGGCAACGGCAAGGGCCAGATCTTCGTACGCGGCGCCGTCGTCGCCACCGTCCCCGAGTCGCGGATCGTGGAGGCCCTCCTGGAGGAGGCGATGCGCCTGGCCGAGGAGGCCGGACAGGACGAGACGGGCGACGGCCCGGAGCACACCACCCCCGGGAGGAACGGATGAGCACCACCGGCACGATACCCACCGTCGACGCCGCCCCTCGCGCCCTGCTCGCCGAGACGGCCATGGATCCGATGGGCCAGGTCACCGCGTCGGTCTACGAGACCGCCCGGCTGGTGGCCTCGGCGCCGTGGCTGGCGGGCCACCGGCAGCGGATCGAGTTCCTCGTCCGTGGCCAGAACCCGGACGGAACCTGGGGAGGGCCCGGCGCGTACGTGCTCGTCCCCACCCTCAGCGCGGTGGAGGCCCTGCTCACCGTGATGGGCGCGGATCCGCCCGGCGGGCCGCCCGCCCGGCTCGACGGCGGCGTCGTGACCGCGACGCGGCGCGGCCTGGACGCGCTGTTCGCCCGGCTCGGCCCCGGGGCCGGGGAGAGCGCCCTGCCCGACACCATCGGCGCGGAGTTCCTCATCCCCTGGCTGGTCGGCGAGGTCAACCGGCATCTGGACGCGCCGGCGGAACATCCCCTCACCGGGCTGGACGCCTGGCGGGGATCGGGCCGCCTGGTCACGCCCGACGGGTGGAGCTCGGCGCCCCTCGATCTGCTGCGCCATGTCGCCGAGCGGGGCGAGGCGCTGCCCGCGAAGGTCTGGCACTCGCTGGAGGCGCTGGGACCGGCCGCCGTCCGGGCCTCGCAGGTGCGGGTCGTCGGCGGGGCCGTGGGGTGCTCACCGGCCGCCACCGCGGCCTGGCTGGGATCCAAGGACGACGGCGAGCCGGTCTCGGACCGGCGTTCCGCGGTCCTCTACCTGCGCGCCGTGCAGGCCAGGCACGGCGGCCCCGTCCCCGGCGTGACGCCGATCGACGTCTTCGAGCGGGCCTGGGTGCTCGCGGCGCTGGCCGAGGCCTTCCCCTCCCTGACGCCGCCGCCCGAGCTGGGCGACAGCCTGGAGGCCGTCCTCGGCGACCTCGGGGCGCCCGCGGGCGCGGGGCTGCCCCCCGACTCCGACGACACCGCCGGGGTGCTCCACGCCCTGAGGCTCATCGGCCGCCCGCGCTCCACCGAATGCCTGTGGACCTACGAGAGCGACACCTACTTCCGCTGCTTCGCGGGCGAGCGCACCCCCTCCACCAGCACCAACGCCCACATCCTGACGGCCTTCGGAGACCAGGTCGGCGACGGCGCCACCCCACCGGGACAGGCCCGCATCCGGCAGGCGATCACCAAGATCTCCCACTGGCTGTGCGGGGAGCAACGCCCCGACGGCAGCTGGATCGACAAGTGGCACGCCTCCCCCTACTACGCCACCGTGTGCTGCGTCTCGGCACTCGCGCGGCACGGCGACGCCATGTGCGCCCCGGCGCTGCGCGCGGCCGTGGGATGGGTGCTCGACACCCAGCGGCCCGACGGGTCGTGGGGGCTGTGGTCCGGGACGTGCGAGGAGACGGCGTACGCCATGCAGACCCTGCTGAGGGCCTCGCGCCACGACGACGCGGTGAGCCGCGCGGTGCTGCGCGGCGACGCCTTCCTGGCCGGGCGCGGCGACCACCGGGAGCACCCGCCCCTGTGGCACGACAAGGACCTCTACGCCCCCGTCGCGGTCGTGCGGGCCGAGGCGATGGCCGCACGGGCCCTGGCCCGCACCCGCTTCCCCGGGGAGTGGCGATGAGCGCCGTGCCCGTTTCCCGGAGAACGGCTTCCCGGAGAACGACTTGCCGGAAAACGGCGGTGAGCCCCGCGGCGCCCCTTCGGGGAACGGCGACGGGCCCCGCCGGGATCGGCGGTCCCGGCACCTCGCCGGCCGGTCCGGAGGTGGCGCCGTGAGCCTGAACAAGTACCGTTTCGCCCTGCGCACCCGGTCGTTCCTGGACGCCCACGCCGCGGACCGCACCGGCATGGTCGAGCTCAGCCCGGCACCGGACCGGCAGCTGCTGGTATGGAACCCGGAGGCGGTCGGGGAGATCTTCCGCTCCGAGCAGCGGATGGTCCTGGAGGGCAGCGACACGCTGGGACCGCTGGTCGGGGAGCACTCCATGCTGTTCGCCAACGGGCAGCGGCACGCGGCGTACCGCAAGGTGGTCGGCACGGCGCTGCGCGGGCGCCGGCTGGCCGCCTACCGCGGCGTCATCGCCGAGGCGACCGACGCCGCCCTCGGCTCGCTGGCCCCGGGCACGACGTTCTCCCTGCCCGAGTGGACCCGCGCGCTGACCCTCCGGATCATCGGCAGGATCGTCCTCGGCCACGCCGAGGACGAGACGCTCGGCCCGTTCACGAAGTGGGTGGAGTACACGCTCGGATCACGGGCCCGCACCCTGGCCTACCGGCACCTGCGCGGCCTCGGCCCCCTGCCCTCGCCGTGGCGGACCTTCCAGCGGGACAGGGCCGAGATCGTCGGCGACCTCCTGCGGGCCTCGCGGGCCGGGGGATCCCGGCAGGGGCGCGAGCCCGGTGGAAAGGCCGCGGAAAGGACCGGCGAACCGCCGACGATCGCCGGCCTGCTGACCTCGGGGGAGGAACCCCTCGGCCCGATGGGCGACGAGGAACTCTCCGACCAGCTGATCTCCCTGCTGTTCGCGGGCCACGAGACGACCGCGTCCGCGATCGCCTGGACCCTGTTCTGGCTGCACCGCGACGAGCGCGTCCGCCACGACGTGCTGGCGGAGCTGGAGGCGACGACCGACGACGGCTCCACCACCGAGGCCGTGCCCCTGCTGAACGCGGTGTGCCAGGAGGCGCTGCGGATCTCCCCTCCCGCCACGGTCGCCGGCAACCGGATGCTCACCTCGGACTGGCGGCTGCTCGACCGGCCCGAGCCCGCGGGCACCCGCCTCACGCCGTGCATCGCCCTCGCCCACCGCAGCCCCGAGATCTACCCGGATCCGGGGCGCTTCGACCCCGGGCGGTTCCTGGGCGCCCCCCGGCACGCCCAGGAGTACCTTCCCTTCGGCGGCGGGACCCGCCGCTGCCTCGGCGCGAACCTGGCCATGCTGGAGATGCGGATGGTCGTCGCGGCGGTGCTGCGCCGGCACGACCTGCGCTGCCTCAATCCCGAAGCCGCCGTGCCGCACCTGCGCGGGCCCGCCATGGGACCGGGACCGCTCAGGATGGCGGTCGGCGGCTGCCCCATGCGGGCGGGACGGCCGCGCCCCGCGCCACCGGCCGGTGAGGGCGAGGTGCGGGCATGACCGGGACGACCACGCCGGTCCGGCCGATGACCCGGGGACGGGCGGCGCTCCGCATCCACCGGCTCGAATATCCCTTCCCCGCCGTGTACGCCTGCCACGTGCTGTGGGGCGCCTGCTTCGCGATGACCTCCCCCGGACAGTTGCTCGCCGTTCCGGTGCTGGTCACGCTGCTGGCCAACCTGCTCGGCATCATCTCGCAGAACCCGCTGAACGCGGCGCTGGACGTCCGCGCGGACACCAGCACGGAGGGCAAGGGCGGCATCGCCGACGCGACGCGACTGCTCGGCCCGCGCGCCGCCTTCCGGTGGGCCGCCGCGGAGATGGCCCTCGCGCTGGGGCTGTCGGCGGCGGTCTCGGTGTGGCTCGCCCGCCCCGCCGTGGTGATCGGCGTGGCGCTGGCGATCGTCCTGCACCTGCTCTACAACCTCGAGCCCGTCCGGTTGAAGAGCAGGGGCTACGCCAACCCGGCCTACTTCGGCCTGACCTTCGCCCTGCTGCCCTGCGTGTCGACGTACTCGGCGATCCGCCCGGACATCCCGGTGCCGGTCTGGCTGGTGTTCGCCGGTCTGGCGGTGCTGCTCTTCGGGCGCTCGCTGTGGTGGTCGATCCCCGACCGGACCGGGGACGCCATCGCGGGCGACCGCCCGCCGGCCGTGCGGCACGGCGCCCGCGTCGCGCTGCTGGTGGCCTGCGCGGGTACGGCGACGGCGCTGGCACTGATCGGCTGGGGACTGCTCTGGCTCTACGGACCCGCCTGGGCGCTGCTGGGCGTCGCCGCCTGCGGCGCCTTCCTCGTCGACAAGCTGGGCCTGCTGCGTGGCATCTCCGACGAGAACCTTCCCAACGAGACGTCGATGCGAAGGCGCAGCCTGTCGCTGGTCCTCGCGGCCGACCTGCTGCTGGTGGTGATCCCCGTCATCCTCGTCGTCGCCCGATGAGCACCTCCCTCACCCCTTGACCGCGCCCACGAGCCCGTTGACGAAGTAGCGCTGCAGAAGGAGGAAGAGCGCGATGACCGGGATGACGATGATCAACGACGCGGCCATCACCTCGTTGTAGTGCGGCACGTCGCCCGACAGCAGGGTCTCCAGGCCGAGCGGCAGGGTGTAGAGGGAGGGGTCGTTGAGGGACACCCGCGTGAGGACGTACTCGTTCCAGGTCGGCACCGCGGTCAGCACGGCGACCGTGATGAGGGTGGGACGGGCGAGCGGCAGGTAGACCGACCAGAAGATCCGGAACTCCCGCGCCCCGTCCGCGCGGGCGGCCTCGCGCAGCTCCTTGGGGATCCCGCTGAAGCCGTTGGTGAGCAGCAGCACCGTCAGCGGGGCGGTGCCGTTGACGAACGGCAGGACCAGGCCCAGGTGCGAGCCCAGGATGCCGAGGTTCTTCTCCAGGATCACCACGGGGAGCAGCACCGTGATGCCCGGCACGAACAGCAGCGAGACGAAGAACCAGAACAGCACCTTCCTGCCGGGGAAGTCCAGCACCGCGAAGGCGTAGGAGGCGAGGCTGTAGACCACCAGCACGCCGGCGACGGTCATCGCGGTGACCTGGAGGCTGTTGAGGAAGTAGTCGAAGAAGTTCAGGCGGCTCCACGTGTCCACCAGGGTGTCCAGGGTGGGGTTCGCGGGGATGAGGTTGCCGCCCCGCAGGATCTCCTCCCTGGTCTTGAAGGCTCCCGACAGCATCCACAGGAACGGGTACAAACTGATGAGCGCGTACGCCACCAGGGCGGTGCGGGCGACGGTCCGCACGATGCGCGACCCGATCATCGAATCCTCCTGAGCAGCCGCGCGTTGACCAGGGTCAGCAGCAGGGCACCGGCGAAGAGCAGCCAGCCCAGCGCGCTGGCCATCCCCAGGGTCTGGGCGAGGCCCTTCATGAACGAGAGCCGGTAGACCTGCAGGCCGAGCACGTCGGTGTGCCCGCCGGGCCCGCCGTTCGTGACGATCAGGAAGATCTGGAAGCCGTGCAGCGCGTCCCGCACGCCGAGCAGCACGATGGCCGCGGTGAGGGGCGTCAGCAGCGGCCAGACGATCCGGCGCATCACCTGGCGCGGCGCGGCCCCGTCGATCTGGGCCGCCTCGATCACGTTGGGGTCGATGGCCTGCAGCCCGCTGAGGTAGAGCAGGGTGGCGACGGGGACGCTCGACCAGACCAGCACCAGGATCAGCGTGGGAAGCGCGGTGTCCGGATTGCCGAGGAAGCCCTGTGGCTGCGACAGGCCGCCCAGGCCGGCCGACCGCAGGAGCACGTTGATCGCCCCGTCGGGCTCCAGCACGTAGCGCCAGGCGTAGTAGACCGCGATGCCGGTGGTGACGTAGGGCAGGAAGTACACCGAGCGGAGCACCCCGCGCAGCCGCCGGACGGAGTTCAGCGCGACCGCGAGCGGGAGCGAGACGGCCACCGTGAGCGCCGGGACGGCCACCATGACCTGGAAGGTGTTCCAGGCCGCCCGGCGCAGCTCGGGGGCGAGCGCCGGGTCGGCGTACAGCAGGTCGAGGTAGTTCTGGAGGCCGACCCACTTCCACTCGGGGGTGAACCCGTTCCACTTGGCGAAGCTCAGCGCGAAGCCGGTGCCGATCGTGTAGACGCCCATCAGCAGGAACAGCGCCACCGCGGGCAGGACGAAGGCCCACCCGGTCAGCCACCGCCCCCAGCGGCTCCGGGCGCGCCCGCGGCCGGGCGACTCCACGGGGAGCCGCCCGGCACGATCCTCAATGAGGGTGCTCACCAGACATCCAGGGCGAATGCCCTGTTCTTCAGTGCGGGAACGGAGAGCTTCCCGTTTTTCCTCTCATCGCGTGGGCGCGGCTCGGTAGGGTCGGGACGTTCCGCGATAGCCAAGTGGGACATGTTTCTCCAAACGCGGCAGGGCGTGCCGTGTCTGCGCGGGGAGGCTTCGGGGTTGCCCGGGCCGCTGAACCGCGAACCGACAGACCTGGCTGGAAGACCGGGTGCTGGAATCCTCGGCTTTCGAGCCGGGGAGGACGTCAATTGGTGGACTTCCACATGGAGCCCATGATCTTGTCCATCTCCGGCCCTGCCTGCTGCGGGGTGACCTCCTTGAGCGGCGTCAGCCTGACCATCAGGTTCCCGGGCTTGACCTGGTCGTAGTCGGAGGGGAAGAAGGTGGTGTCGCCGGCCTCGTAGGTGGCCTCCGGGGCGCCGGTGAAGTACTTCTGCAGCGACGCGAGGTCGGGCCCGAGCAGGGTCTCGGCCTCCGTGCCGAGGTCGGTCGCCGGCAGGTCGAGCGAGGTCTTGGCGACGATGCCCGCTCCCTTGGGCGAGGTCACGAAGTCCAGCCACTTGACCGCCGCCTCCCGGTTCTTGCTGGTGGCGGTGACGCCGAGGGAGGTGAGCGCCAGGGGCGCCATCACGATCTCCTTGTTGAGCCCTTCCGAGGACGGCGGGATCGGGAAGGCGAGCACCTTGTCGGGGGTCATCCCGTTCTGCGCGAGGAACGCCAGGGTGAAGGTGCCGCCGATGTTGAAGGCGGACTTGCCCTGCGCGAAGGCGACGTCCGCCTCGTCGATGCCGAGCGACGTCGTCCCGGGCATCCAGTACGGGGTGAGCTTGCCGTACAGCTCCAGCGTCTTGATCCCGTCGGGCGAGCCGAAGCCCTGCGTGGTGCCCTTGGCGAACAGCGCCTGGAACCTCTCCTTGCCCAGGTAGGAGTGGGCCAGCGGCTGGTAGGCCCAGTTGAAGCCGGTCTGGGTGACCTTCAGCCCCAGGGAGAGGCCGCCCTGCTTGGGGTCCTCGTCCGTGGTCGCCTTGAGCGCGGCGAGGAAGTCCTCCCACGTCTTCGGCGGCGTGTCCGGGTCGAGTCCGGCGGCCTTCAGCTTCTCCTTGTTGGCGTAGACGATGCCGAACGCGCCGGCCGTGAACGGCACGCTGAACAGGGTGCCCGCCTTGACCTGCTTGAACGGCGAGTCGTTGGCCGCGAGGTCGATCCTCTTCTGGGTCATCAGCCCGGCCTCGCGGGTGGTCGGCAGAAGCCGCTGCTTCCAGGTGTCGGAGACGTCGGCGGTCAGGTCGACCAGGAGGCCCGAGGAGCCCATCTCAAGGTCCTCGCCGCCCGCGTGCATCTCCAGCACGTCCGGCAGGTCGCCGGTCTGCGCGGAGCTCTGCACCTTGCTGACGAACACGTCGTCGGGGGTGATCGCCTCGATGGTGACGGCGATGCCCGTCTCGGTCTTGAACTGCTCGGCGGCCTTGGCCAGGGCGTCGGCGTGGGTCCGCTTGAACGTCCACATCTTCAGCGTCTGGCCGGCGGCCGCCTGCCCGCCGCCCTGGTCACCACTCTGGCCACCGCTCTGCCCCCCGCCCGCGCAGGCGGCCGCGGTGAGACCCACCGCGAGCGCCAGACCGGCGGCGAGAACCCGCTTGCCTGCCTTCATGTCGCTTCCTTCCCCACTGCTGCGGTGCGTGCGGCACGGTCCGCACATGACGGTCCGGTGCTCCCGCGTCTGGCGGGCTCCGGCACCCGGCGGGCGCGGTCAGGTGATCGGTGTGGGCCGGTTGGCATCGGCATCGTCACTTCCTCGGGGGGTCGCGGAGGATGAGTCCGGGCTCTCGCCCGTGCCCCGGGGGGATCCGGATCACGAGGCGACATCCGCGCAAATCGTTAAGATTGGTTCCGAAACTTACACGCAACACAGCGCGTGTCAAGGGTCACGCCGACCGGCGGCGGACCAGCCTGGCCGGGATGACCGTCTCGGCGGAGGGCTGTGCGGTCCCGCCCCGCAGCCGTTCCAGCAGGCGGCGGGCACACGCCTGGCCGATCTCCCTGGCCGGGTTGGCCATGGTGGTCAGTCCCGGCGAGACGAGGCTCGCCGCCTCGATGTCGTCGAACCCCATGACGGCCAGGTCCGCGGGAACGCGCAGCCCCCGCTCCTCGGCCGTGTCGAGCGCGCCGATGGCCATGATGTCGTTGGCGCACAGCACGGCGTCCGGAGGTTCGGGCAGGTCGAGCAGGCGGGCGGTGCCCGAGGACCCGCCCGCCCGGCTGAAGTGCGTGTGCGCCACGAGGCGGGGGTCGGCGTCCGCGCCGGCGGCCAGCAGCGCGGAACGGTAGCCCGCGACGCGCTCGGCCGCGGGTCCCTCCGCGTGCGGGCCGCAGACGAAGCCGATCCTGCGGTAGCCGCGTTCCAGCAGGTAGCGGGTGGCCTCGGCGGCCCCGCCCTCGTCGTCGCTGTGCACGACGTCGACACCGGCCTGGACCAGGCGGCCCCCGAGCCGCACGACGGGGATGCCCGCCCCGATGACGGGCAGCAGGTCCTCGGCGTGCGTGTGGAAGACAGCGAAGGCGAGGCCGTCCACCTGACGGGCGATCATCTGCTCGATGGCGGCGCGCTCCAGCTCCCGGTCGCCGTCGGTGTTGCTGATGATCTCGTCGTAGCCCGCCGGTCTCAGCACGTCCTGGAGCCCGCGCGCCAGCGCCGGGTAGAAGGGGTTGGTGATGTCCGGGATGATCAGCCCGATCGTCTGGCTCCTGCTCGTGCGCAGCCCGCGGGCGAGGACGTTGGGCCGGTATCCCAGCTGGTCGATCGCGGCCAGCACGCGCCGCCGCGTCTCGTCGGCCACCGGGCGGCGCCCGTTCAGCGCGTGCGACACCGTGGTCGCGCTCACCCCCGCGAGCTGCGCCACCCTGGTGATGCTGGGACGGTCACCGCGGACCGGCCCGCGGACGTCCCGGCCCGCGGCGCCGGCCTCCCCGCCTCCGGCCCGAGCACGTCCCTCCGCCCCCTGACCTTCCCGCGCCTCCCGTGCCTGCCGCGCTCCCTGCGCGGGCTCGTCCGCCGGGGGCCGCGCGGCCCCGGCGGGCGGGACCTCCCGCGGGCCGCCACGCGCGGGGTCCCGCGGGTCACGGTCCGGCGAGTCAGGGTCGAGCGGGCCCTGGTCCGGCAGGTCACGGCCCGACAGGTCACGACCGAGCAGGTCGCGGCCGGACGGGTCGCGGGAGAGGAGGTCGAGTGCCGCGTCCAGCTCGCGGCGCCCGAGGTCGGCGGCGTCCTCGAAGGCGGCACCGGCGGCGATCCTGAGCAGGGTGGACTCCCAGACCTCGCGGACGGCGGCCAGGACGAGCGCGGCCACGACCCCGGCCCCGAGGCCTCCTCCCGCGCCGGGGCCTCCCGTGCCGGACTCGATCGCCTCGCGCAGCGCGTGCTCCTGTCCCGCGAACATCTCCCGGGAGTACGACCGCAGCGCCGGGCTGTCCCGGTAGATCCGCGCGTGGACGGCGACCGTCCCGGCGTCATCCGCGCCGGTCGCGTCCTCCCCGGCACCGGCCGCCGAGGTCCTGGCCATGACGCGGCGGATCGCGTCGACGGGCCGCTCCCCCGCCGCGCGCTCCCGCAGGGCCAGCTCGGGAGCGGGCCACCCGAGCGGATCCGCCTCGAAGAAGATCTGCTCCTTGACCGGGAAGTGGTTGAAGACCGTCTTGGTCGAGACGTCGGCCACCGCCGCTATCTCGGCCACCGTCACGGTCTCGAAGCCGCGCTCGGCGAACAGGCGGCGCGCCGTGCCCGCGATGGCGCGCCGCGTCTCCCCTTTCCTCCGCTCACGCCGCGTGGGGGGTCGCTCCTCGGAGGGTGCCGGGACCATGGGCAGATCTTACATCGACACACTCCTTACACCCACTATAAGTTTCTCAGGGCGGCTCGATGCCGCCGTCGGGCCGGCGCACCCGGGCCGACCAGCGCTCGTGGAGGTGCTCCAGCGGCGGATACTTCGCCGCCAGTGCCTCGTCCAAGTCGATCCCCCAGCCGGGCGCGTCGTTCGGGTAGAGGTATCCGTTGACGGGGCCGATCGTGCCGGGGAAGACCTCGTGGACGGCCTCGGGATAGAGGTGCCCCTCCTGGATCTGGAAGGCGGGGGTGGTCACGTCGAGCGCCACGTTGGCGGCGGCGCCCACCGGCGAGACGTCCGCGGGCGAGTGCCAGGCGGTGCCCACGCCGGTCAGCTCGCAGAGCGCGACCAGCTTGCGCGCGGGGGTGAGCCCGCCCACCGACGAAACGTGCAGCCGCAGCAGGTCGACGCCGCCCTCGCGGACGATCCTGGCCGCGTCGGCGACGGAGCTGAGCTGCTCGCCCGCCGCGATGGGCATCGGGGCGGCCTCGCGGACCTCGGGCAGGCGGTCGTAGAACTCCGGCGCTATCGGATCCTCCAGGAAGAAGAGCCGGTACGGTTCGAGCGCCCGCGCGAGGGCGATCGCCTGCTTGGGAGTGAGCCGGGAGTGCACGTCGTGCATCAGGCCCGGCTCCTCCCCCAGCTCCCGGCGGGCGCGCTCGAACAGCTTCGGGGTGTCGCGCAGGTAGCGCTGCACGTCCCACCCGTCGGGGTACGGGGAGCCGGGGTAGCCGCCCGGCGAGCCCGGCGAGCCGTAGTGGCCGAGCCCGGGCGCGCCCGCCTGGAGCCGCACGTGGCGGTACCCGGACGCCAGGATCGCCTGGGCCTCCTCGATCGTCTCCTCCACGGTGGCCGCGCCCGCGTGCAGGTAGGTGTCGGCCGCGGCGCGCACCCGGCCGCCGAGGAGCTCGTACACGGGCATGCCCGCGCGCTTGCCCGCGATGTCCCAGAGCGCCTGGTCCACCCCTGACAGGGCGCTGTTCAGGACCGGGCCGCCCCTCCAGTAGGAGGAGAAGTGCACCATCCTGGTGATGTCCTCGATGTCGGCGGGGTGGCGGCCGACCAGAAGGGGGCCGACGTGGTGCTCCACCGCGGCGGCCACGGCGTGGAAGCGCTGGGTGAAGGTCGCGCAGCCCAGGCCGTACAGGCCGGGGTCGCTGGTGTCGACCCGGACCACCACGAGGGGCACGCCCTCGGGGGCGGTGACGATCGGCCGCACCCCCGTGACGCGGAGGGCGTCCCTGGCGGGCCAGGGTGCCTGGGTCTCGGGCATGGGAAGGGATGTCACGCGGCCTCCGCGGCGTTCGGTACGGGAAGGGCGGTCACGCGGTCTCCGCCGTGTCCGGCACCGGGAAGGGGTACCGGACGGTGAGGCCGAGCAGGCGCCGGGCCTCCCCCAGGTCGACGGGGACGGCCCTGCCCGGCAGCGGGGCCCGCCGCTCGACCCCGGGGTGAAAGCGGTCGAGCAGTTCCTCGGTGGGCTGCGGGGCCAGCGTGTCCTCGGCCGTCACGAAGATCGCGCGGTAGCCCTCGATCGGCCGGGTGAGCGCCTGCCAGGTGGCGAGGGCGGCGTCCCTGCCGTCGAGGTAGGTCCACAGCTCGGCGGCGCCGGAGCCGGGGTCCTCCGCGTACTCCCGCGCACGCTTGTCGAGCTTGTCGCCCGGCCCGCCGAGCAGGGGGAAGCGCAGCGCGACGACCGTCATGCCGTAGCGGCGCGCCATCATCGCCGCGGTCGCCTCGTCGGCCTGCTTCGACAGCCCGTACGGGTCCTCGACCTGCAGGGGCAGCGCCTCGTCGATCGGAAGGTAGGCCGGGTGCAGCGGGCGCGAGGCCCAGGGGAGGCCGAGCACGGAGTAACTGCTCGCGATGGCGGCCCGCCGCACCCCCGCCCGGCCCGCCTCCTCCAGGACCACGAAGGTCGCCCGGGTGTTGCCGCAGAAGACCTCCTCGGGCGTGCCGAGGACCGGGGCCGGGATCGCGGCGAAGTGCGCGACGGCGTCCACGCCGTCGAGCGCGTCGCGCACCGTCGCCGGGTCTCCCACGTCCCCGACGACCACCCGGCCCGCCACCGGCCCGCCCGGTTCGCGGAGGTCGAGGGCGGTGACGGCCACGCCCCGGTGCGCGAGCAGGTCGAGCATGAGCCGCCCCAGCCTGCCCGCGGCCCCGGTCACCAGGACCCGCCCGGGAACCTCACTCATGCGTCACCACCTGCGGTCGGGAAAGACGCGCTGGTTTCGCAAATCGATTTGTACATATGGAGTCAGCTTGCTACCCCGCCATTGCCGTGTCAATAGCGGTGCGCCCCGGGCGCGTCCGAAGCACGCCCGGGCCGACGTCACCCGCTCCTGGTGTCCGTCGGTCACGACGTCCACCCGGTGCGACAGCCGGGCTCCGACCTGTCCGCCGTCGCCCGGCAAGCTGAAAACCGGATCGACCAACGGACCGTCCCGAGAGATCGAGGCTGACCCGCGGCGCGTTCTGCGAACGGACGCCGCCCGGCGCATGCCGGCACCGTCCACGTGAGGCTTATGGGCAGGGAGGACTGTAGGGCACACCGGGAACGTACGTCCGCCATTCCTCCGGGGTGATCCCGCTTCCGCTGGTCGCGCAGATCCTGGAGGCGATCCTGTCCTTGTTCGTGTCCCAGAGCCGCACGGTGTTGTCCTCCGCCGCGGTCGCGATGGAGTCGTCAGCCGGGTTGAAGGCGACACTTCGGATGGCCGCGGTGTGTCCCTGGAGGGTGGCGAGAAGCAGGGGGCTGCGCGGATCCGTCGTCCGGTACAGCCGGACCAGCCGGTCATCACCGACAGTGGCCAGCGTGGTACCGGTACGGTCGAAGGCCAGACGAGAGACATTCCCGTTGGCGTCGTTCAGCGAGGACGACAGCGTGAGCCGGACACCACCGGAGACGTCCCAGAGCCGGACCGTCCCGTTGGAGGACGCGGTGGCGAGCACCTCGCCGCCGCGAGCGAAGGCGATGCTGTTTATCTGTGTCTCTCCCGTCCTGACGTACGCGACGTCCCGAGGGTGCGCCGGATCCCGCACGTCCCATACGCGGATCGCCCCATCATTGGTCCCCGCGACCAGGGTTTGCCCTGCGGGGTCGAACGCCAGGCAGAGCGGCGTCGAACGCTCGTCGCCGCGCGCCAGCGACCAAGCGGACATCACAGCCTTCCGGCGCCCTTGGCCGTCAAGCGACCACAGTTCGATCCGGGGATCATCGACGACCGCCTCTCCGGTGTTGCGCTGCGGCCCTATGGTCACCGCGAGCAGGCGCGCGTCGCCGCGAAGCGCCATCCCCGAGGTGGACTCTCCCACCCAGCCGCGGCTTCCCTTGGCGAGGGGAACCTCGGCGGGCACGAGACGCCGGTCGAGGCGGTAGGGCGTTCCGTCCTGCATCTGGTCGGAGGTGAACAGCGTTCTACCGTCCGGGCCGAAGGTGAGCGTCGCCCAGGGGTTGGTCGACTGCCCCTCACCCTCTGATGCTTTCCGCAACGCGGTCCCTCCGGGGACGTTCCATACCCGCACGGCGTCTATGCCCGAGGACGCCAGAAGTTTCCCGTCCGGGGAGAAGGAGACGGCGTTCACCATGTTCGTGTGGACTCCGATGGGCCACGCGTCGAGTGGCCAGATCCTGACGATCCCATCGTTCCCCCCGGTGACGATCGAGTTCCCCACGGGGGCGAAGTCAACGGCCAGGACATTGCCGACGTGGGGCAGGGAGAAGACGACCCGCTTCGTGGCCACGTCCCAGATCCTGACCATGTTGTCGGACAGATTGGCGGCCCCGAGAAGGGATCCGTCCGCGTTGAAGGAGAGGCTCACGGCGAGGTTGGTGTCCTGGGCGAGTTTCAGATTCGCGATCTTCCGCGTCTTCTCGGTGTTCTTGATGTCGAAGACGCTGAGCTGCTGGGGAAAGCCCGAGATCGCCAGCCGGCGGCTGTCTCTCGAGAAGGCCGCGGCGTGAGCGGCGTAGGAGTCCGGGACTATGACTGTCAACTCCGGCTTCCGAGGGTCGGCCACGTCCCACAGTCCCGCGTACGAGATGATCGGCGCCTCCAGCAGGGTCCGCCCATTGGGTGCGAAAGCGAGCAGATCGGCGGCACCTCCCAGATTCCCTTTCAGGACGGCCACCGGGCGCCCCTTGAAGATGTCGGTCCACAAGATGGTGGGGCCTTCGGTGCCGGAGGTCGCGAGCACCCTTCCGTCGGGTCTGACGGCGGCCGTCCATGCCCGCGCCGTCAGCGTCAGCGGGCCGATCAGGCGGGGATCGCCGGGATTCTTGACGTCCCAGAGCTGCCAGGGGGCCTCTCCCATGGATCCCACGAGCATCATCGCCCCGTCGGGCGACCAGAGGACCTGGCCCGGCCCCCCCTTCGGGAGCCGCGCCCCCGGCAGCACGGTGACCTGCCGTCGCAAAGACACGTCCCACAGGCGGACGGTGTCATCGGCTCCGACGCTTGCGAGAACCTGGGCATCCGGCCGGAAGGCCACGTTCCTCACCGGTCCGTCGTGACCGAGCAGTCGTGTCGCGGCCGGAGTTCCTGGAACGGACAGCAGGCTGTTGCCCGCCTCCTCGGTGGGAGAGATGTGATAAGCGACGAGACTGAGCCCCATGGCCAGGGACGGGTCGAGGCTGCGCAGCGCGTCCGCACGGGCGGCGACCTGCCTGGAGAGGGCGAAGACGCGGTCCCTGTCCGCGTCCGAGCGTGCCTTGACGGCGACCCCCCCGCCGGTCACCGCCAAGACCAGCAAGGCCACGAGCGAGACGATCGCCTGACGGCGGAGCTTGGCGCGGCGCCTTTCCGCCTCCTTCTCAAGCGAATGGGCGCGAACACCGGCCCGCAGGAACTCCGACGCGAGCGGGCCCAATTCCTCCGTGCGGGTCTCTGCCCACGCCATGGCCTCGTTCAGGCGCGGGCCGCGGTCAAGGAAGCTCGTGTGTCTTCCGTTCGCGTCCCATGTCAAGGCGGCGTCCTCGATGCGCTGGCGCACCAGTACGCCGCTCCGGTCCTCGTCGATCCAGGACCGTAACCTCGGCCAGTGCCGGATCAGCGCCTCATGGGTGAGCTCGGCGAAGCCCCCGTCGACGGAAACGAGCCGGGCGTCGACGAACTTGCCGAGGAGGTCGCCCGCCTCGGCCCGCTGTTCCCGTTCCAGGTGCGCTTGCAGGTCGGTGAGCGGTACGCGGCGCCTGGTGTCCTCCAGGCCGTCCTCCAGACGCACCATGCGAATGAACATGCGCCGGGCGAGCGACTCGGCCGTCGGGGGGAAGCCGTCGAGGGTGACATCAGCGGTCTGGGACAGGGATTTCGCGATGCCTCCCGTGGCGCGGTATCCCGCCAGGGTGAGGACACCGTTCTGCCTGCGCTGCCAGGTCTGCAGAAGGGCGTGCGACAAGAGGGGGAGAACACCTCCAGGTCCCCTGGCCGCTATCTCGCTGTCACTGCCGCACTCCTCCAGCAGCAGATCGGCCAGGCCCGTCTCCAAGGTCAGCCCGGCCAGTTCGGCCGGTTTCTCGATGACCTCTCGGAGCTCCGCCGCGGTCATGGGAGGAACCACATCGGCGTGCCGGAGAGCAGGCAGCAGCTCCGGGTGATCGGCGCAGTGACCGAAGAAGTCGGATCGCAGACCCATCACCACCGTCATGGTCCGGGACTCGCACACGCTTCCCAGCGCCCTGATGAAGAGGAGCCGCTGGGCGATGTCATCGCACTCGGTGAATATCTGCTCGAACTGGTCGACCACCAGCACCACGCGAGATGGTGCGGCCGCTGGATCCGCCGCTCCCTCTCCGGGCCGACCCAGGTCTTTACGGAGCGAGGCCGCGTGCTCCAGCCGGGCGCGCAGGACATCGCCGGCGATTCCCATGGCGGCGGACATCTTCCGTACGAGCTGCTCGAAGGGGTCGTTTCCAGGAGTCAGGTAGACGCACGACCAGCGCTCTCCGTCCGACGGCCCCGGCTCTGAGGACAGAGCCGGAATCAACCCGGCGCGCAGGAGGGACGATTTACCCGAGCCGGAAGGCCCGGTCACCAGCCATGGCCGACCGGGGAACGTATGTTCTCTTATCCGTTGGGCCAGTGAGAATGTCAGCTGCTCGCGCCCGAAGAAGTACGCCGTGTCATCAGGCCCGAAGGAGGACAAGCCCTGGTACGGGCTGTGCTGGCCGTCGTCGATCGAAGGAGGGGCTTCAGGGGGCGGCGGAAAGGCGTAGGAGGCGTTGTCCACGAGTGGTTCCCGGTCCAGCTCGTCGGCCGCCTGGCGACGCGCCGGAGGGAGCCTCCGCTGTTTCAGGACCCGGTTGAGAACACGGTAGACATCGTCCAGGGTGAGCAGGCGGGGTGCGAGGGGGTCGCCCTCTGTCATGATCCGGATGAGTTCCCCGGAGAAGGCGGTGTGCCGTTCGTCCCGCGGCGCCCAGGCGAGCTCGTCCCGGCTCGTAGAGGTCAGCAGGTACGAGCCTATCCACCTGGTGTTGTCGAACGCGTCGTCGGCCGCGCTCCCGGATATCCCCTGCGCGCGGCCGGCGAAACAGCAGTCGAGAACGACCACGACGGTCCGGGCATGGCTCCGGGTGAGAACCTCGCGGACCACGGAGTAGGGAAGGGCCTGATAGCCCGCGACTCTGTCCGTCAGGTCCACGGTGGCGGCCGTCGCCAGGTGCAGCTCGCCGTCGATGCTCACCAGTCCGTGGCCGACGTAGTAGAAGACGAGGGCTCTGGACGCCTCCCGCGCGCTTCGCTCGAGAGCTTCGGCGATCTGCTGTGGCGCGTCGGCGTCCACCAGCGTTTCCAGGTTCGCGGGATCGAGTCCCGCGCGCTCCACCAGGCACGCCCCCAGATCGGTCACCGTCCTTCCGACCGAGGGAATCGGGCTGAGTCGTGATTCCCTCCGGTAGGCCCCGGAGCCCACGATCAATACTTTGACCCCTTCACCGGAGAGCAGCCGCCTAGCGCCTGGAGCCGCCACGCGGGGGCTCTCCTTCCAGGCTCTCGGCGAGTTGCCTCGTCAGTTCACTGACCCCTTCGGCGGTCAGTGACTTCACACCCTTACTTGTTACTTCAAGCTGATTTTTTCCTTTCGTGATTTTGACGGAAATCTCGCCAGGACGTGACCGCAGCCAGGCGATCACCACACCGGACAACGCGGCCAACGCTCCACCCGAACCGAGAGCCAACTGAAGGCCCTCCGCCATCGGACCGAGACCTCCCGGTGGTGGGAGCCGCTCGATCACACGCATTCGCCCACGGATCTCCGCCTCCTCGGCGAGCCATGCGTAGAGCTCACGAAGCCGATCGGCACCGGAATCCGTGGTCACGACGATATCCATGGGCCCTCACCTGGTAATCGGGGTATCGCTTTCATGACGAAGTAAGCATTGCAAAGGAGGGCAGCCATAAGGTCTCAATTTCACAACCCTGAAGTCCGATATAAGCCATATGAGAACTATTTCCGATTAATCATGGTTTAGCGGACGGAAGCAACCGTTACCTAAACGCGGTGAATCGACAACGTCGGTCGGCTTGCATCAGGGACGACGGAGGCCGGGGCGACGGATCGCGCGTCGCCGGCACAGCGACAGGGGGCGGCAATGTGTCCGGGACCCGTCGAGGCCCGGATCACGAGACCGCGGATTCGCCCGCACGGCACGGTCCGACCCCGGCGAAGCGCGGGACACGGGATGCATGGACCCATCGCGCCTCTACCCGCTCACCTCGGATCCACGTCACCGCCCGTCGGCCGCCAAGGGTCCCACAGAGCTCGGGCACCCCAGAGGAGAGCACCATAAGGGTCTCCGATAAGACCTTTAAATGTTAGGAAACTTTCCTAAGGACATTGACGGATCACTGTCGAGATCGGTTGGATGGGCGGTCATCGAGGCCCCCGGCCGAGACCTCTCGCCACCCCCTTGGCCTGTCAGGCCAGCGAGGAGCTCCACATGCTCAGACGCATCCGAACGACGGCAGCCGCGATCCTGGGTGCCGCCGCTCTCGCCGTCACCACTCTCTCCGCCCCCGCGGCCGGCGCCACACCGCCGCCGAACCTTCCGGCCGCGCGGGCGCAGGCCGCCCCCGCGACCTTCACCCACCCCGGAGTCCTGGTCAGCAAGCCACAGCTCGACTTCATCCGAGCGAAGGTCAACGCCGGCGCCCAGCCGTGGAAGGGCGCCTTCGACCAGATGATGGGGCATTCCCTGGCGTCGCTGTCGCGGACCCCCAAGCCGCGCGCGATCGTGGAATGCGGCTCCTACTCCAACCCCAACAACGGCTGCACCGACGAGCGCCAGGACGCGCTCGCCGCGTACACCATGGCGCTGGCCTGGTACGTCACGCAGGACAGCAGGTACGCCCAGAAGGCCATCCAGATCATGGACGCCTGGTCCGCGGTGATCAGGGACCACACCAACAGCAACGCCCCGCTGCAGACCGGATGGGCCGGGTCCTCGTGGCCCAGGGCCGCCGAGATCATCCGCTACACCTACACCGGCTGGTCCGCCGCCTCCGTCAGCCGCTTCTCCACCATGCTGCGCACCGTCTACCTGCCGAAGATCATCAACGGTTCCAACAGCAACGGCAACTGGGAACTGAGCATGATGGAGGCCGCGCTCGGCATCTCCGTCTTCCTCGAGGACCGGGTGAGCTACGACAAGGCCGTGGCCAAGTTCCGCGGGCGGGTGCCGGCCTTCATCTACATCTCGTCCGACGGCGCGCTCCCCAAGGCGCCTCCGGGAAGCGGCATCGACACCCGCGCCGAGATCATCAACTACTGGCAGGGTCAGTCCACCTTCATGGACGGCCTCACCCAGGAGACCTGCCGCGACTTCACCCACACCGGGTACGGGCTGTCGGCCATCTCGCACTTCGCCGAGACCACCCGGATCCAGGGGCAGGATCTCTACCCGGAGATCAGCGAGCGGCTGCGCCACGCGCTGGGCATGCAGGCGAAGTACCAGCTCGGCGCCGCCGTGCCGTCCTCGCTGTGCGGAGGCACCCTCCACCTCGGGCTGGGCCCGATCACCGAGGTCGGCTTCAACGCCCTGGGCAACCGGATGGGCATCGCGATGACGAACACCCAGCGTCTCACCGAGCAGCAGCGCCCGGCCGGGACGAACGTCCTCTTCGTCGCCTGGGAGACCCTGACCCACGCCGCCAACCCCAACTGACACCGACTCCCCGGAGGGGCCGGCCCGCTCGACCGGGCCGGCCCCTCCCGCGCGTGGGGCCTCGCGGCGGACGCGTCACGCCTCGCGCACCTCGCCCGCTCCCGGACGGCGTGCCGCCCCGGCCCGCTCGCGGGAACCCCCGACGAGCACCTCCAGCCCGTCCAGCAGCAGCCGCAGCCCGAACTCGAACAACGTGTCCAGGTCGAGGGAGTCGCGAGGGATCCTCGACAGCAGCGGGAACTCGTCCATGCGCGGGAGCACCACCGAGTCGATCCACTCCTGGTCGGTCATGCCGGTCTCCTGCCGGGCGTCGGTCTCGGCCTCCAGGCCGACGGCGGTCCCCCGCACGTAGTTGGCCACGGTGACGTACATGTGGACCATCGTCACCGGGTCGAGGCCGAGACCGTCCACGGCGCGCATCGCCCACTCGGCCTGGGCCATCGCGTTGGGCGTGGGCAGGGGGCGGGTGAAGGAGGTGACCTGCGCCAGCCAGGGATGGCGGTGGTAGAGGGCCCACTGCGTCCGGGCGGCCAGCTCCATCCGGGCCCGCCACCCCGGCGGCGGCTCGAGGAACGCGACCTCGGCCAGCACGGCGTCGGCCATGAGCGCGAGCAGTTCCTCCTTGCCCGCCACGTGCCGGTAGAGCGACATCACCGCCACCCCCATGCCGGTCGCGATCCTGCGCATGGACAGGGCCGCCACCCCCTCCGCGTCGGCGATCCCGATCGCGGCGCGCACCACCCGTTCCCGGGTGAGGTCGGGTCCGCGGGCGGGGGCCGCCCCACGGGGCGCGGCGGTGCCGATGCCGATGTCGGTGCCGGTGCCGGTGCCGGTGCCGATGTCGGTACAGGTGTCGGTGCCGATGTCGATGTCGGTACAGGTGTCGGCGACGACGGTGCCGACCCCCGGCACGACCCGCACGATCCCCTCCTCGCGCAGGGTCGCCAGCACCTTGCTGGCGGTCGCCATCGCCACCCCCCACTCCCGGACGATCTGCCGGGTCGAGGGCACCCGGTCGCCCGGCCGCAGCCGGCCCGTCGTGACGCGCCGCCGCAACTCGGCGGCGATCCGCAGATACAGGGGTTCGGCCCCGTCCACCGCCCACGCTCCCACCGCTCTAGTGCACCAGGCTCCGTACCACCCGGCGCGCACCGCGCGAACTTGGTGCACTAGTGCTTTGTTTACAGTGTACGCATCCCGTGGGTACGGTGCACGCACGCCACCGAACAGGGAGCCCGTCGTGAAGAAAGTCCTGATCTCCGGTGCCGGTATCGCCGGCCCCGCCCTGGCCTACTGGCTGCGCCGTCACGGCTTCACCCCGGTCGTGGTCGAGAGGGCCCCGGCCATCCGCCCCGGCGGCCACACGGTCGACCTGCGCGGCGTCTCCGTCGACGTCATGAGGCGTGCGGGACTCCTGGAGGAGATCTGGCGCGCGGCCGTCGACTCCAAGGGGATGTCCTACGTGGACGCCGCGGGCAGGCGCGTCGCCGACATGCCCGCCTCCTTCCTCGGCGGGCACGGCGTGGTCGGCGAGGTGGAGATCCTCCGCGGCGACCTGGCCGGCATCCTCCACCGGGCGAACGGGGACGAGGTGGAGTACGTCTTCGACGACACGATCACCTCGCTGGACCAGACCGCCGACGGCGTGCGGGTCACCTTCGAGCGGTCCGCGCCGCGCGTCTTCGACCTGGTGGTGGGCGCGGACGGCGCGCACTCGGTGACGCGGTCCCTGGCCTTCGGTGAGGAGTCGCGCTTCGTCCGCGAGCTGGGCTGCCACCTGGCGTACTTCACCGCGCCCAACGTCTTCGGCGTCCAGGACTGGGAGCTGTTCCACAACATGCCGGGCGGGAAGGTGGCGGCCCTGCGCCCGTCCCGGCGCCCGGGGGAGGCCAAGGTCCTGTTCGGCTTCGCCTCGGGAACGCTCGACTACGACCGCGACGACGCGGAGAGGCAGAGGCGGATCGTGGCCGAGGTCTTCGCCGGAGCGGGCTGGCAGGTGCCCGCGATGCTCCGGGCGATGGGGACGGCCACCGACTTCTACTTCGACTCGGCCACCCAGATCGTCATGGACGGCTGGTCCCGCGGCAGGGTCGTGCTGCTCGGTGACGCCGGATACAGCCCGTCGCCGCTGGGCGGTGGCGGCACGGGGCTGGCGGTGGTCGCCGCCTACGTGCTGGCCGGGGAGCTCGCCGAGGCCGGCGGGGATCATGCGGCCGCCTTCGCCGCCTACGAACGGGAGATGCGCGACTTCGTCCGGCAGAGCCGGAGACTCCCGCCGGGCGGCGTCAAGGGTTTCGTCCCCCGATCGCGGACGGCCATCCGGATGCGCGACCTGTCGGTCAGGCTGCTGCCGCACATGCCGTGGGCCGGCCTGGTCCGGAAGGCGGCCGGCAGGCCCGACGCCATCACGCTCAAGGACTACGGCCTCCCGGCCTCCCCTCGCCCCTGAGGGCGGATGGTCCCGCCGCCGCCCGCCGGCATCCCGGCCGTCGAGGCCCCGGGCCGTCGCTCGGCGGCGCCGGTGACCCGCCGCCGGGGGCCGGCCGTGCGCGCCCGCGGACCCGCACAGCCGGTCAGTCCGGTCAGTCCGCACAGGCCGCACAGCCGGTGAGTCCGGTCGGTCCGGTCAGTCCGTGAGCCGCACGCGGATGCCGTGGGCGTCGGCCCGCTGGACACCGCCGGCGTCCACGTTGGAGATCCGGATCAGGCCCTCGACCGTGCCCTTCTTGCCGTTGCCGGTCAGCTTGAGGATCAGCATTCCCGGGTCGCTCCCGTGGGAGGAGTGCGGGTCGCCGGACAGCGGGTTCGGCCCTCGCGTCGAGGCGAAGGCCCACTTGTGGTCGGGAGAGACCGCGAAGAGGTCGACCGTCGGGTCCGCGCTGAACGGGGAGACGAGGTCGACGGTGTCGACGTGGGCGCCGCTCGCCCCGTCGAAGACCTCGGCGACGTTGGCGTCACGGTCACCGGCCCACACGTGGCGCTCCCCGGCGGACACGAGGACGCCGTGGGCGTCGCGCTCGGGCGAATCGTCGTTGAAGAGCAGTTGGACCGCCGGGGTGTTGGGCGGGTTCGCGGGCGAGTAGCCGCTCATCGGCAGCCGGAAGACGGTGAACTGGTCGAGGTTGCTGTGCGTGCCCCCGCCCCCGTTGCCGAAGACGGTTCCCTTGGCCTCGATGAATCCGCACCCGTTCGCCGGGATCCTGGTCGTGTCGTACTCTCCCACGATCGACATCGGCGTCGTGTGCCAGTCGACCACGAGCATCCCGCCGCCCCGCAGGCTGACGAAGACCGGGCCGTTGTCCGAGGCGATGAACGGGCAGATCGGCGCGTTGTCCGGCCGGAGCCCGGGTGACTGGCACGGCGCGCCGTTCGGAGTGGTGCAACCGGCCAGGTCGATCGTCGCGGCCGGCTGCTGGACGAAGGTGTTCGAGGCGTAGTCGGTGCTGACGCGCTCCAGTTTCTTGCCGTTCTGGTTGGCGATGATCAGGTACCTGTCGTCCTCGGTGGGCCAGAGGGCGTGAGCCTGCCGTACGCCTCCCGCTCCCGCCTCGGTGAGGAGGCAGGTGAGCGGCTGCCGGGTGCGGGCGTCGAAGACGACCACGTGGCCGCTGGCGACGAAGGCGAGCGCGGCGTGGGTGTCGGCCTTGTTGAAAACGATCATGTGCGGGCGCACGGGCACGCTTCCGGTCCTCGCCAGGCAGAGGGACGAGGTCGCGCCGCCCAGGTCTATGACGTGGACGGGCTGCGCGGCCGACAGCCGGTGGGTGACGTCCTGTCCGGAGTAGACGCTGACGGTGCCGCCGTGCGCGAGCCCGTTGGTATTGGACTGGTCGACCAGCCACACCTCGTACGATTTCTCGGCCGCCACGTGAAACGGCACCCCCGCACCCAGAACGAACAGCGCCAGTACCGCGACGATCACGGCCCGCCACTTCCCCATGAGCCCTCCAGAACCGCTCCGGCCGGAGTATCTCCCCGTATCCCTGTGGAGTCGGCTGTTTTCTACTTTTAGTCTTATGTCTCCATAAGTCCAGAAATTGTATGATTTGTAAAGAAAGCAAGTCAAGGCCCCCTCACCGCGAGCAAGGAAGCGACTTCCGAGAGGTGGTCAAACCTCCACTGGAGAAAAAAGAAAACATAAAACTGTTTCGATATACGAAGGCATGAGAGGTCCCGGCGATGGTAGCCATCGCCGGCACGACATGGTGCGGCGGGGTGACGCCGATCGGTGGCACGGAGCGGCGTAGCGTGGCGCGGTACGCGCGGCGTAGATCATGGACCTTCCCACGGCCGGACGCCCGGGAACGGTCCCGAACATTCCCGGGCGCCGTGATCGCTATATTGGCGGCATGAACGCGCTGGTCCGACGCCCGCTGGGCCAGACCGCCCTGTCCGTGACACCGCTCGGCCTGGGACTGGCGGCCCTCGGCCGTCCCGCCTACATCACGCTCGGCCGTGCCGAGGACCTCGGCGACGACCGGGACGTCGCCGCGATGCGGTCGCGCACCTGGGCCGTGCTCGACGCGGCGTGGGCGGCCGGCGTGCGCTACCTCGACACGGCGCGCTCGTACGGGCGGGCGGAGGAGTTCCTCGCCGGGTGGCTGCGCGAGCGCGGGATCGCCCCGGGGGCCGTCACGGTCGGCTCGAAGTGGGGATACGCCTACGTCGGCGACTGGCGGCTGGACGCCGAGCGGCACGAGGTGAAGGAGCTCACCGCCGACCGGTTCCGCGTCCAGCTGGAACAGACACGCGCGCTGCTCGGCGAGCATCTGTCGCTCTACCAGATCCACTCGGCGACGGTCGAGAGCGGCGTGCTCGACGACGAGGACGTGCTCGACGGGCTGCGCGCGTTGCGGGCGGAGGGGGTCGCGGTCGGGCTGTCGACGAGCGGGCCGCGCCAGGCGGACACCATCGGGCGGGCGATCGAAGCCGAGCTGTTCGACACGGTGCAGTCGACGTGGAACCTGCTGGAGCGCTCGGCAGGTGAGGCGCTCGGGCGAGCGCACGAGGCGGGGATGGGCGTGATCGTCAAGGAGGGGGTGGCGAACGGCCGGTTGACCGTTCGCGCGGCCCCCGCCGCGCTCGTGGCCGCCGCGCGCGAGCGGGACACCACGCCGGACGCGCTCGCCCTCGCGGCCGTACTGGCCAGGCCGTGGGCGGGAGTGGTGCTGAGCGGCGCGGTCTCGGCCGGGCAACTGCGCGACAACCTCGCCGCGGCCGGGGTCGGTTGGGACGCGGAGCTCGACGAGCGGCTCGCCGGGCTGGCGGAGGAGCCCGAAGGCTACTGGGCGAAGCGCGGCACGCTGCCCTGGAGCTGACCGCGCCGGACCGGTGGCCACACGGCCAGGGCCACGCGGCCCGGGACCTCACGGCCCAGGACCTCACCAGGCCCGGATCGCACCAGGCCGGAACCGCGACGGGCACAGGAGCACGCCGGGCACAGGAGCACGCCGGGCACAGGGCCGCGCCGGGCCCGGAATCTCCCTTCTCAGGGAGGTGCGCGCAGCGGGGTGCGGCCGAGATTGCCGATCAGCTCGGGAAGGGAGTCGAAGACGTGGCCGGCCCCGGCCTCGCGAAGCTCCTCGGGCGAGAAGCCTCCGGTGCGGACCCCGATACCGGGGATGTCCGCCCTGCGGGCGGCGAGGAAGTCCCAGGTGGAGTCTCCCACCGTGACACCCGACGCGCCCTCGACCTTGGCGAGTGCCACCTGGAGCAGGTCGGGCGCGGGCTTGGTCGCCTCGACGTCCTCCGACGTGGTCCACGCCCGGCAGCGTGACCGGCCGTCGATGAGGTCGAGGAAGTGCTCGACGTGCTGGGGTTTGCCCGACGAGGCCAGCACGATGGTGAACCCGCGCCCGCCGAGCTCGTCCAGGAGTTCGGTGGCTCCCTCGAAGGGCCGTATGTCGTCGAGGAACACGTCGAACTCCTCCACCCACGCGTCGCGCAGCGCGCCGCCGTGCCGCCGCTCGACGTCGTCGCCGGCGAGGGCGGCCACCAGCTGGTCCCCGCCCATGCCGATGTGCCGGTGGATGCGCCACACCGGCAGCCACACGTCGTAGCGCCCGAACGCCCTGAACCAGGCGAGCGCGTGCTGGTAGTTGGTGTCGACCAGGGTGCCGTCGATGTCGAGGATGGCGGTGTCGGCCATGTGGGGGATGTGCCCCCGCCCGTACGGCGCCATTCGGAACGGTGTTCCCGGGATTGGGGAAAGAACCTGCCTGCCGCGCTTTGCGAAGAAAGCGGCGCGGGTCTCTTCCGCGGCCCCAAGGCGGAGGCGTTCTCGATTGGTGAGACGGTTGTAGCCCTGTACCTGGCCGATGGTTGAGGGCACCCCGATGCGTAGTGCGACGTTCCTCATTGGAAGTACGGATCCCCCCACTGACCTCGGAACACCGAGTGCTAGAAAGGCCGCTCTGACAGCCTCGGGTTCTCGACCGCGTGTTCGCGGCCTCCATTGAGGAATGCAGCAGTAGACGACAAACGCGACCCCTGATGATCGTCGGTGTCTAGCCAGTCGATCAAGAACAGGGGTCGCGTTCGCGTGCCATCATCCCCGATCGACGTGCTCGCCCGCCACTTCGAGCACGCCGCAGTCTCCGACCCATGGACCGATCTGCCCGCACTGGCCGAGGTCCTGGACACCCTGCCCGACCCGCGCAGCCGCCGCGGACGCCGCTACCGGCTCGGCCCGCTCCTGGCCCTGACCCTGCTCGCCGTACTCGGCGGAGCCACCTCGATCGCGGCGATCACCCGATCCATCAGCGGATACGACCCCAGCGTCCTGTCTCGCGCCGGACTGCCCGCCACCTACCGTTTGGCCACCAGCACCCTGCGCAGGCTGCTCACCCGCCTGGACGGCGACGCCTTCGACACCGCGATCGGCACCTACCTGACCGCCCTCACCTCCGACGGTCCGCCCGCAGACCCGCCCCCGCTGATCGGCCTGGCCATCGACGGCAAGGCCCTGCGCGGCAGCCGCACCGACCACGCAACCATGATCCATCTCCTGGCCGCCGTCCGCCACGACACCCAGACCGTCCTGGCCCAGCGGCAGATCGCGACCCACAGCAACGAGATCGGCGCGTTCACACCCCTGCCGGCCGGCCTGGAGTTGTCGAACGCGGTGCTCACCGCCGATGCCCTGCACACCCAGACCGAGCACGCCCGCCAGATCATCGCCGCGGGCGGTCACTACATTTTCCTCGTCAAGGGCAACCAGCCCACCCTGCACCGCCGCCTCAAGGCCCTGCCCTGGCGGGCGGCGTTCCTCAACGACCGCACCGACGAGCACGGCCACGGCCGCCGCGAGATCCGCCGCATGAAGATCTGTACCGTCCGGCCCGGCCTGCCCTTCCCCCACGCCGCCCAGGCCATCCAGATCAAACGCCGCCGCACCGATCAGAAAACCGGCAAGACCACCATCGTCACGATCTACGCGATCACCAGCCTGCCGCCCGGCCTCCTCCCCCACGCCCGCCTCGCCGCGTTGATCCGCGGCCACTGGAGCATCGAGGCCCTGCACCACATCCGCGACGTCACCTACCGCGAGGACGCCTCCAAGGTCCGCACCGGCGCCGCCCCACGGGTCATGGCGAGCCTGCGCAACCTGGCCATCGGCCTGGCCCGCCTGATCGGCTGGACCAACATCGCCGCCGCCACCGACCACTACCGCAGCCACCCCGCAGACGGACTCCAGTTACTCGGTCTCACAACGTGAGAACGCTTCGGCCCTGCCCGCGGCCCGGACGGCGTCGCCCTCACCGCCGCGACCATCCATCCCGGCGACTCACCCTCTCAATCACCAAGGCCAGAAATGGTGTAAAACAATGAGACAGCAGATTCTCCATCCGGCACCGGTGTCCGGCCCTCGGCGGGCCTTTCCGCACCGCACGGGACGGTCCTCGAAGCGTGCTCGGGGGGCGGGCTCGGCGGGGCCGACCCGCCCCCGGTTGCGTACGCCGCCCCGATCGCTAGGATTCTCGGTCATGACGTACTCGTTCTTCTTCAACCTGCGTTAAGCCCCCGTCGGCGAAGCGAGGCACACCCCGTCGTCGACGACGCGGGACGGCGTAGCGCCGTCCCGGGCTGACGTGGGAGAAGAACGATCACTATGCGCATTCGCGCGAGTTTTCTCACCGCACCGCGTCCCAGCGCCCTCGCCGTCTCGTGACGGCGGCGCGCCTGGTAGCGCGGTGCGTTCACGGGCTGGAGTCGACGGTCGCGGCCGAGATCCTCCAGCTCGGACTCGGAACGGTCACCCATCTGGGGCATCGAGAGGTCCACTTCCGCACGTCCCGGCCGGGACCGGGAGTGCTCGGGCTGAGCACCGCGGACGACGTGTTCCTGCTCGCCGCGCAGCGGCCCGACATCGGCACGACCAAGCGTGATCTCACCCTGCTCGCCCAGCTCGCCGGCACCGCCGACGTCGGCACGCTGATGCGGCTGCGGGAGGAGCAGGGAGGTTCCGGCGCGGTCACCGGGGTCGAGGTGTCGGCGTCGTTCCTGGGCCGGCGCACCTTCAACCGGTACGACGCCGAGGACGCCGTCGGCCAGGTCCTGGCGCGGCGGCTGGGGATCGGCTACCACTCGCGGCGGGCGGGCGTCGGTCCCCCACCCGCGCACAGCGGGTGGCGGCTGACCCTCGACGGCACGCGGGCCACCCTCATGCTGAGGATCACCGACCGGCCCCTGCACCGGCGCGCCTACAAACAGCGCTCCATCCCGGGGACCCTGCATCCTCCGCTGGCCGCCGCGATGGCACGGATGGCCGACATCCACCCCGGGCACACGGTCCTCGACCCCTGCTGCGGCGCCGGAACCCTGCTGATCGAGGCCGGGCTCCACCAGCCGCGGGCCCGCTTTCACGGCTTCGACCTGGCTTCGGAGTCGTTGCGGGCGGCGAAGGAGAACGCGGCGGGGCTGCCGATCTCCATCGACCAGGCCGACGCCGGTCACCTGCCGCTACCGGGCGGCGGCATCGACCGCGTCCTGTGCAATCCCCCCTGGAACGGTCAGGTCGCCGCGCGGGGCCGGCTCTCCGGCTCCTCCTCGCACTGGTGGGCGGAGCTGAGCCGTGTCCTGGCGCCCGGCGGCATGGCCGTGGTCCTGCTTCCCGACGCCGGGGACATCGCGGCCGGGATCAGGCGACGGTTCGTCCCGCTGCGCGTCCAGCGCGTCCGGATCTCCGGCGCGCAGCCCTTCCTCGTCCAGTTCGCGGCACCCGGCGAGGAGAGGGGGTCGTAATGCCGTGGACTCCGTCCGGCGGAAGGGCGCCGGGCGGAGTCCTACCGGGTCCTGAGCTGGTCGAGGGTGTGGCCGGTGGCCCGCTTGAACAGGTATTCGGCCCGTTCGTAGGAGAGCCTTCGGCGGCCGGTCTCCGGGCACAGGTCGGCGGGTGCCGGGAGCCGGCCGGGACCGGGCCTGCGATCGGACAGGAAAAGAGGACCCCGGCGACGGCCCGCGACGAGCCGCGGGAGGAGTTCGGCGGTACCGGAGCGCCAGTGGACCCAACCGGATCCGGCGGCCACCTTCCCGCGCCTCCCGGCCAGGTCGAGATCCTCGACGTTGAGCGAGAGCACCGGGCCCGCTCCGGCCGCGCTCTCGTGGAGCAGCAGCCACAGGGCGCGCTCGCGCGGGGCGATGTCCGGACGCTCCCAGAGCGCCTCGACCCGCGACCGGTCCATGGGCTGGGTGCGCCCCCGGGGCTCGGGCCTGCGCCCGAGTCCCGCGGCCAGGTCACGGTGCGTTCCACCGCCCGGACCGCCGGCCGCCGAACCTCGATCGCCCATCGGCGGACCCTGGCCGGCGGCCCAGGCGCAGAAGGAGCGGACGGCCCCGCGGTGGCGGTTCCACGTGGCGGGGGCCGCGTCTCCCCACGCGGCGCCGAAGATCTCCGTCACCCGCGCGGCGCTCACGTCCGGCAGCGGGATGTCGTCGCCGAGGTCGCGGCGCAGCCGGTTCATGGTCTGGCGGTAGGAGCGGACGGTCGCGGCGTCCAGGTCGTCACGGGCGAGGAAGGCGGTCGCGGCCTCGGCCAGGGTGACGACCGTCCTCGGCGCGGCCCTTCCCGGGGTGGCCCTTCCCGGGGTGGCCCTTCCCGGGGTGGCCCTTTCCGGGGTGACCGCCCCCGGCACGGCCGTTCCGGATCCGGCCGTCCCCGGCGCGGCCGTTCTCCGCGCGGCGATGTCGGCGCAGGCCGCGGCGCGTCCCGTGAGGATGGCCCGTTCCGGCCCGTTGAGGGTGAGGGCGGCGGCCCGTTCGAACTCCCGCCGGGCCTCCTCGTGGCGGCCGAGCCTGGCCAGCAGATCACCGCGCACGCTGGGCAGGCGGTGGTAGTCCTTGAACACCGGTTCGCCGACCAGCGTGTCGACGAGCGCCAGACCCGCTTCCGGACCGCTGGCCATGGCCAGCGCGACCGCGCGGTTGAGCTGCACGACGGGAGTGGGCAGGACCCGGGCGAGCGCCTCGTAGAGGGCGTTGATCTGTGTCCAGTCGGTCTCCTCCGCCGTACGGGCCCGCGCGTGGCAGGCGGCGATGGCGGCCTGCAGCACGTACGGGCCGAGAGGCGCGGCGCACCGCCTGGCGCGCAGCAGGGCCGTGAACCCCCGGCGGATGAGCAGCTGGTCCCAGCGCCCGCGGTTCTGCTCGTGCAGCGCGACGGGCTCCCCCGACGCCCCCGTCCTGGCGGCCGCTCGTGACGCCTGGAGCTCCATCAGCGCGACCAGGCCGTGCACCTCGGCCTCGCCGGGCGCGAGACCGGCCAGCAGGCGGCCCAGGCGCAGCGCCTCCTGGCAGAGGTCCTGACGCATCCAGTCGTCGCCGGCACTCGCCGCGTACCCCTCGTTGAACACCAGGTAGACGACCCCGAGGACCGACGACAGGCGCGCCGCCCGGTCCGGACCCTCCGGGACCTCGAAGGGGAGCCGGAGGGTGGCGATGGTGCGCTTGGCCCGGACGACACGCTGCGCGACGGTCGACTCGGGGACGAGGAACGCACGCGCGATCTCCTCGGTGCGCAGGCCGCCGAGCAGCCGCAGCGTCAGCGCCACCCGGGACTCGGCGGGCAGCGCCGGGTGGCACGAGACGAACATCAGGCGCAGGACGTCGTCGCCCACCTCGTCGTCGAGGGCCGCGTCGATGTCGGCCTCGGCGGTTCCCGCGGTCCCGGCGGTGTCCCGCCGGGTGGCGAGGTCGTGGGCGAGTTGCTCGTGCCTGAGGCCGAGCCGCTCCTCGCGGCGCAGGTGGTCGATGGCGCGGCGCTTGGCGACGGCCATGAGCCAGGCGCCCGGGTTGTCCGGGACACCCGCCCCCGGCCACTGTTCGAGGGCGGCCAGGAGCGCGTCCTGCGCGAGCTCCTCGGCCAGCCCCACGTCGCCCAGCATCCGGACGAGGCCGGCGACGATTCTCGCCGACTCCATCTTCCAGACCGCGTCGACCGCGCGGTGGGCGTCCCCGGACATCACGTGCCCGATCAGAGCACCCTCCGGACCGGGTACGCAAGCGTCCGGTCAGCTCTCCGGGCCGAAGACCTGCTGGATGTCCCCCTCGCCGTCGCCGACGATCCTCCAGAAGCGCCGGGCCAGCTCGACGGCCTCCTCCTTCGATCGCGCCTCGACGAGCGCGAAGCTGACGATCGCCTCCTTCGCCTCGGTGAACGGTCCGTCGGTGACGGTGATCTCACCGCCGGAGGACGAGATGTGGGTGCCGGCCGGGTCCAGGCCGCCGGTCGCCAGCAGCACTCCCGCCCTGGTCATCTCCTCGATGAAGGCGGCCATCTCGGCGTGCATCGCCTCGCTCGGGGGTGCCATGTCGTGGCTGCCCTTGGTCGTCATCAGGAACCGCATCGCCATATCTCCTTCGGGTGTCCGGGTGACCGATCCTCGCCGGTCCTCGGCTGCGCGTCGAACGGAGCGGCCGGAAATCGACACGCACCGCCCGACCTGGGCGGCGACCGGATGTGACAGGGAATGCCATGTGACAGGGAATGCCTGCCCGATCCAGGTCATCGCAGCTCAGAGGCGCTATGGAGGCGGGACGTCGATTCCCGCCCCTTCCGTTCGACGCGTCAGCGAGGCCGGGCGAACCGGCGGAACGAGAACGGCGACGGCCCCCGTCGCGCCGAGAGGAAACGACATGACCGCCATCCGGCCCGGCAACCCCGCCGTCCCCGCCAACGGCTCCGTCGACGGCCCCGCCGGTGACCCCGTCGCCCCCGCGACGCGCGTCCTGCTCGCCTGCTCCGTCGCCGCCGCACCCCTCTTCGCGGTCGTGTCGCTGGCGCAGGCCTTCACCCGCGAGGGCTTCGACCTGACGCGCCACCCCCTGAGCATGCTCGCCACCGGCGACCTCGGCTGGCTCCAGATCGCCGACTTCCTGCTCAGCGGCGCCCTGACGGTCGCCGGGGCGGCCGGCCTGCGCCGCGTCATGCGCGGCACGCCCGGCGGTACGTGGGCGCCCCGGCTGATCCTGGTCAACGGCGTCGCGACGGTCGCCGCCGGCGTCTTCGTGATGGACCCGGGCGACGGATTCCCCGCGGGCACTCCCCTGGGCCAGACGGGCACGTTGAGCTGGCACGCGCTCATGCACCTGGTCGCCGGGTCCATCGCGTTCACCGCCCTCATCGCCGCCTGCTTCGTCCTGGGCCGCCACTTCTCCCGCGCCGGTCGTCCCGGTTTCGCCACGGCCTCGCGGCTCAGCGGCCTGGTCTTCGCCCTCGGTGACGGCTGGGCGATGTCGGGCGGGCGGGCCGGTTCCCTGACCCTGGCCGTCGGCGCGATCACCGCGATGGCGTGGATCGCCGTGGTGGCGGCGGACAAGCGGGCCGCGCTCCGCTAGGCCGCACTTCACCAGGAACGCCTCAGCGAGCCGCGGCTCCCTCGCGACGCGAGGGAGCCGCGTCCGGAAGGCCGCGCATCACGCGGACCGCCAGAGCCGCCACGAACGCGAACAGCACCGCCGACGCGAGCAGCAGCCGCACGCTGAGGCCCTCCGGATCGGGCCACGCGGTGAGCACCAGGGCCGCCACGGCGGTCGCGACGCACGTCGCGACCCAGCCCCACCGCCCGAGCGCGGCGAACCGGCGCGCGAACACCAGGCATCCCACCGTCATCCCGCCGACCGCCAGCATGGGCCCGAGACCGTGCAGGGCACCGTGCCAGCTGATCTCGGGTGCCCCGGCCGGCGCGCCCGGCGGGTACCCGGCGCCCGCGTCGGTGACGAAGACCCCGCCCACGATCAGCCCGGCGCCGAGAAGACCGACCAGCAGCGGGCCCCAGGTGCCGCTGCGGCCGGGACGCAGCGCCCGCCACATGCCGACGGCGCAGGCCACGTACAGCACGCCGGTCACGGTGAAGTTGGCGATCTGGATCCACCCGAGATCCCCGAGGCTCAGCAGGCTGATCGGGTGGCGGCTCAGGTCGTACCCCTCGCGGGTGAACGCCTGGATCAGCACCACCGCGACGAACAGCGGGCCTGCGACGACGCCGCACGCCAGCAGCTTGTACTTCACGGTTCTGTCTCCTCGCCGGGCACCCCTGCGGTGCCACTCGGCGGAGACGTCGGAGCCACCGGTCCCGTTCCGGACATCCACCCGCCGCCACATCGCGAGAGGCGGCCGCCCGCCGTACGCGCCCGGCCGGACCCGCTCGGCGGCGATCGCCGAAGCTGGGCGAAGGCCGACGCCGCGGCAGTGCCGAGCAGCGAGCGTCGGGCCAGGCTCAGGGGTCGTCTCGCGGTCAAAATAGCAAGAATGTAAGGTGTGCCTTCCATTAAGTCAAGGGTGCTTGACTGTATGGAAAGGCTGCTTTACCTTCGTGTCATGGCGAAACAGCAGGACCAAGTGACGCGCGCGGCCCACCGCGCCGCCCTCATCGACGGCCTGCCCGTGGCCGCTCTGGGCCCTGTGGCCCTGGCGCTGGGCAGTGATCCCGACCAGAGCACCGCTCAGAAGGGTTTGTGGATCGCGGCTACCGCCGTGTTCGCGCTCGCCGTGGCCTGGGCCCTGCTGCGGGCGTTCCGGCGTGCGGACGAGTACCTGCGCAAGATCCAGCTGGAAAGCATGGCCATCGCCTTCGCGGCAGTCCTCGTGGCACTGCAGGTGGCCACCGTGCTCGACGCCGCGGGCGTCGTCCGGCTCCATCAGCTCACGCAGCTGATCCTCCTCGGCGGGGTGGCGATCTGGCTTGTGGTCGCCGACCTGCGCACCCGCCTGCACCGATGAAGACGCCGCACCCGTGAAGAACCGACTACGCGAACTGCGAGCAGCCCGCCGGTGGAGCCAGGCCGCCCTGGCCGACCGGTGTCAGGTCTCCCGACAGGCCATCAACGCCATCGAGACCGAGCGGTACGACCCCAGCCTGCCCCTGGCGTTCACCATCGCCGACGTCTTCGGCCTGACCATCGAGGAGATCTTCCTGCCCGACCGGGCGGACACGACGAACGGCCCGGCCCGATCCTGAACGCCTCAGGCCGGCTTCCGGCCGGTCGGTGCGAGCGAGCGGGCAGAGACGGAGCCACCGTTCCCCGCCGGGACGCCACGTCCAGCGAATTATGGCCGGCGCCCGTGGGCGAATCACGCAGCCCGAGAGTGACACCGTCCGTGGCATTCCATGAAACGCGAAGCAGCTTGGAGCTGCCACCGAGGTTGAAGGGCGGATGTCACGGCGGGGTGCGGTTGCGGGCGATTGCCGGGGTGTTCGCCATGCCGGAGGTATGAGGTATCCCGAAGGGGGCGGTCCGACCGCGGAGGAACGGGCCAAAGGCGAGCGATTGCGATTCGAGGCCGCCGAGTTGACGGTCTTCCGGCTACCGGCTTCATCGGCCAGACCGAACTCATCCTCCAATCACCGCAACTCCCACCTTTTCAACCTCAGCGGCACGTGGAATGGCAGCCGCATACGGGTTTCACGATGACCGTGGATGCATAGTTGATTTGCCCCGAACATCACGTTTGTGATCGACTATCTCCCATCCCATTCGATGCGAATTCCTCATGAACGGATCCCACCCCCATGAGTACCTCTCGCGAATCCGACTGGCAGCCGGTGGAGCTCGATGTCGACCGGCCGCATTCGGCGCGCATCTGGAACTACTGGCTGGGCGGGAAGGACAACTACCCCGCCGACCGCGAGGCCGGGGACATGGTCGAAGGGCTCATACCCGGCATCGTCGACTCGGCCCGAGCCGACCGGGCGTTCCTCGGCCGCTGCATCAAGCACCTCGTCGCCGACGCCGGGATCCGCCAGTTCCTCGACATCGGCACGGGCCTGCCCACCGCCGACAACACGCACGAGGTGACGCAGCGGATCGCCCCGGAGTCCCGGGTCGTCTACGTCGACAACGACCCGCTGGTCCTGACCCACGCCCGCGCCCTGCTCGTCAGCAGCCCCGAAGGCGCCACCACCTACCTCGACGCCGATCTGCGCGACCCCCATCACATCCTGCGGGCGGCGGCGGAGACCCTCGACTTCACCAGGCCCGTCGCGCTGATGCTGCTGGGGATCCTGCACCACATCACCGATGACGACGAGGCCAGGAAAGTCGTGCAGGAGCTGGTCGACGCCGTCGCGCCGGGCAGCTACCTGGTGATCGCGCACGCCACCGCCGAGGTGCACGGCGACGCCATGCACGAGGCGATGCGGCGGTTCATGGAGCGGGGCGGCACCCCGATCGTGGCCCGCGACCGTGGCCACCTCGCCTCGTTCTTCGACGGCCTGGAACTCCTGGAGCCCGGCGTGGTCTCCTGCTCGAGGTGGCGCCCGGAACACTCCCCGTGGGGCGAGCCCGCGGAGGTGTCCCAGTTCTGCGGCGTCGCCCGCAAATCCTGACGTCGCCTCTCCCGAGGACCGCCCTCCGCTCCCTCGCCGAAGGCTCCGCCGGGCCCGCCGGATGATCCCGGGGACCCGTGGCCGGGAGAGTTTCCACCGTTCGCGCACGGTCACGATGACGCCGGCGCGGCCACGGTCGCCGACCGGCCCGGCGGTCGCGGGGCGCGGATCGCCGCCCCGGACGCCCTCGATCGCCCTCGAACGTCCCCGGTCAGGTGCCGGGGTTCCCCGGTTCAGGCACCTGACCGGCGACGAGGTCACCTGACGCGACCGGCGTGCCGAGTTTGTTCAGGGTTTATTCAGGGCGCTCCGGTGCAGTCTCATAGTCGTCCGCCGTTGTCCCCCAGCGACCGAACACCCCAAACAGGGATATAACAGCACAAAATATGATTTATCACTGTTAACCCTGGGTCGCAGATCACTGATCCAGTCAGGCTGTCGCGAAGATCGACATGGGAGGCCGTCTCCATGAACCCCGCTCAGGATCCCGCCGCACCACCCCCCGGCGCCGCGCTGCTCGTCGTCATGGGAGTGACCGGTTCCGGCAAGACCACCGTGGGAGCCGCCCTCAGCCAGCGGTTGCGAGTGCCGTTCGCCGACGCAGACGACTTCCACAGCGAGGCCAACATCGCCAAGATGTCGGACGGGATCCCCCTCGACGACGAGGACCGGCTGCCCTGGCTGCGCGCGATCGGCGCCTGGCTCGCCGACCACGCCGCCACCGGCGGCGTGGCGAGCTGCTCGGCGCTCAAACGGGGCTACCGTGACATCCTGCGCGAGGCCGCACCGACGGTGACCTTCGTCCATCTCCACGGCGACATGGACGCCGTACGCCGGAGAGTGGCCGGCCGCCCGGGGCACTTCATGCCCGCCTCGCTGGTCGAGTCGCAGTTCAAGACCCTGGAGCCCCTGGAGCCCGACGAGCGGGGGATCGTCCTCGACTTCGCCATGCCCGTCGACGAGCTCGTGGACGCCTACCTCACCACGACGGCCCGGACGCGGCCGGACCCGTCCCCCGCCGGCCCCGCCGCTCCGGCCACGCCCGAGAACCGGGAGCGGGGCACGGGTGAGGACGCCGGCGAGGCCGGGAGCACGAGGTGAGCCCCCTCCTGACCGCGCTCGCCGAGCCCGCCGCCACCTCCCCCGGCAGGCTCATCCCGGCCGCGCTCGTCGGCATCGCGCTGATCGTCGTACTGATCACGTACTTCAAGCTGCACCCCTTCCTGAGCCTGACCCTCGGCTCGCTGGCGGTCGGAGCCGTCGCGGGCCTGGCGATGACCGACACCATCGCCGCCTTCACCGACGGGTTCGGCAGCACCGCGGCCGGTGTCGGCACGCTCATCGCGCTCGGCGCGATGTTCGGCAAGCTGCTCGCCGACTCCGGCGGGGCCGACGAGATCGTGGACACGATCGTCGGCCGGTCCAGCCCCCGTTCCCTGCCCTGGGCGATGGCCGCGGTGGGCGCGCTGATCGGCCTGCCGATGTTCTTCGAGATCGGCCTCGTCCTGCTGATGCCGGTGATCTTCCTGGTCTCGCGCCGCTCCGGCGTCTCCCTGATCCGGGTGGGCATCCCCGCGCTCGCGGGGCTCTCCGTGATGCACGGGCTCGTCCCTCCCCACCCGGGTCCGCTGGTCGCCATCGACGCGCTCAAGGCCGATCTCGGCATCACGCTGGGCCTGGGCGTGCTCGTCGCCATCCCGACGGTCGCCGTCGCCGGACCGCTGTTCTCCAAGTACGCGGCCCGCTGGGTGGACGTACCGGCACCGGAGCTCTACGAGACCCGGCCCCCGGCGGAGGACACCCGGCGGCCGTCGTTCGGCGTCACCCTCGCCACCGTGCTGCTGCCGGTCGTGCTGATGATGGGCAAGGCCCTCGCCGACATCCTTCTCGCCGAGGGCAACGTCCTGCGCACCGTGCTCGACTTCCTCGGTACGCCGCTGGTGGCGCTGCTCATCGCCGTCATCGTGGCGATGTTCACCCTGGGCCTCGGCGCCGGCATGGACAGGAAGGCGATCGCCGGGTCCCTGGAGCAGTCGCTGCCGCCGATCGCGGGCATCCTGCTGATCGTGGCCGCCGGCGGCGGTTTCAAGCAGACGCTGATCGACACCGGGATCGGCGACCTCATCGCCACGTGGGTGGAGAACAGCGGTCTGTCGGTGCTGCTGCTCGCCTGGCTGGTCGCCGTGCTCATCCGGCTGGCCACCGGCTCGGCGACCGTCGCGACCGTCACGGCCTCGGGGATCCTGGCCCCGCTGGTCGCCAACCTCAGCGTCGGGGAGACCTCGCTGCTCGTGCTCGCCATCGGCGCGGGCTCGCTGTTCTTCTCCCACGTCAACGACGCGGGCTTCTGGCTGGTCAAGGAGTACTTCGGGCTCACCGTGGGCCAGAACATCAAGACCTGGTCGGTGATGGAGACGATCATCTCGGTGACCGGTCTGGTGTTCGTCCTGATCCTGAGCCTGTTCCTGTAGTTCCCGCGGCCGGTCCTCGCGGCCTTCGCACGACACGGTGCCGGTCAGTCCTGGCGGTCACCCGACACCGTGTCGCGCAGGCATCGGACGGCGGAGTGGACCGGCTCCAGCGGCTCCTCGACGCAGAACCCGACATCGCCGGGGTCTCCTCCCCCGCGAATGTCCCCGGCGATGTCCTCCAGGGAGCGCGCCAGCGCCCGTACTCCCGCCTCGGACGGCGGCGGCGCGCCGCGCTCGGTGCGCGCGACGGTGGCGGCGACCGCGTCGGCCACCTGCTCCAGCGCGGCCATCGCCGGCATCCAGGTGGTGACGCGCCGGCTGATCACGGGGGGTTCGGCCAGTGCCCGCTGGAAGACCGTCCGCAGGTCGCCCAGGGTGTCGTACACCCCCCGGCGCAGCCGCGCCCTGCCGGTGTGCCCGGTGTCGAACGCGTGCCGCAGGTAGTTCGCGGTGGCCGCCACCGCGTCGGCGAGCCGCGGCCCGACCGGCGCCTCCCAGCTCGCCGGCCACGGCAGGTATCCCAGCACCAGGACGATCACGCATCCGATCAGCGTGTCCACCAGCCGGATCCTGCCCAGGTCGGGGCCCCCGTGGGTCAGCAGGTCCACCAGGAGCAGGACCAGCGGCGCCTGGAAGGTCGACATCAGACCCCAGTTGCGTTGCATGCCGTACGGCATGAGCGCCGCGCACACGGCGATGGGGATCAGGAGTTGCGGGCCGTGCGGCACCAGGACGAGCGCCAGGGTGCCGATCAGCGCGCCCACGACGGTCCCGAGCGCGCGTTGCACGGCACGCGCGAACACCGACCCGAAGTCGGGCTTGAGCACCAGCGCGACGGTCAGCATCATCCAGTAGGACCGTTCGAACCGGCCGGACGCGCTGAACGCGGCGGCGACGCCCATGCAGAGTCCGAGCCGGACCGTGTAGACGCGGACGAGGTGGCCCCGCCACATCTGCTCCGCGACGGCGAGGATCCGGGAGCGGTAGCCGACCGGTTCGTAGGGCAGCTGGTCCGCCGCGACGTCGCCGCCGGACGCCAGCTCGGCGGCCCCCCGCACGGCGAAGTAAAGAGCACGCGCGGCGGGCGAGCCGGGCTCGCAGGGCGACATCCGGGGTGCGGGCCCACCGGCGAGTGACCCGGCGACGGCCCTGACGGCGGACACGGTCCCGGCGGGCGGCTCGCTTTCCTCGTAGCGCAGCGAGAGCAGCGCGTTGCGGATCAGTGAGGCCTGGTTCAGCAGGGCCACCAGACGGGTGCGGCCGGGATCCAGCCCCGCCGCCGGGGAGCGGGCGCCGAGCACGACGTCGTAGCCGCCCTTGAGAGCGGTGTCGAACGCCGCCAGCGCGGGGGCGTCGCGATCGGAGAACAGCCGGTCGAGGGCCTGGTAGACCTCGATCACGGCGGCCCGCTCCGGTGCCCGGGGGTGGAACGGCCAGTCGGCGACCCCCAGCACGATCACCCACAGCACGCCCAGCAGGAACGCGAGCGCGTTCGCCTCCGACGCCCCCGGCAGTCCTATGCCGGTGGCGATCCCCGTCATCACCAGCAACTGCAGCCCGGCGGCCGAGCCGGCGGCCCCGCCCGTGCTGATGAGCGCGGACACCACCGAGACGGCCACCACGACCGGCACGATCCACCAGCCGTGGCCGCGGACCGTGGACCCGACGAGATACCCCAGCGCCCCGGCGACCCCGGCCGCGCCCATCAGGATGATCCTGGTCCGGTACGGGCCGCCCCGGTCGGCCATGCCGGCGTTCATCGCGCCCAGGGCCGGCAGCAGGCCCGCCGTGACGTTGCCGGTGGCGAACCCCAGCAGGAGCGGGACGGTCACCGCCACGGCCATGCGCAGCATCGGCCACCACCGGAGCGGCGCGGGCACGGGCCTGACCGTCTCGACCAGCCAGCCGGGTGCGGCGTCGGTCAGCCGGTCGGCGGCGCGCCGGAAGAGCGGGGGCATTCCTCGCCGCTCAGGGGATGATGGCGTCGACGTATCCCCCGTCGACGCGCAAGGCGCCGCCCGTGGTGGCGGAGGCCTGCGGTGAGCTGAGGTAGACGACCATGTTGGCGATCTCCTCCGGCTCGATCAGCCGTTGCAGGAGCGACTGCGGGCGGTGTGCCCGCATGAAGGCGCGCTGGGCCTCCTCCCAGGGCAGGTCCCGGTCGACGAGCCCGTAGACGAAGTCCTCCACGCCGCCGGTGTGGGTGGGTCCGGCGATGACGGAGTTGACGGTGACGCCGCTGCCCGCGGCCTTCTTGGCGAAGCCGCGCGAGACGGCCAGCAGGGCGGTCTTGGACATGCCGTACTGGATCATCTCGATGGGGGTGACGATCGCGGAGTCGCTGGCGATGTACTGGACGCGGCCCCAGGAGCGCGCCGTCATCCCCGGCAGGTAGGCGCGGGTGAGGCGGACCGCCGCCAGGACGTTCACCTCGAAGTAGCGGCGCCACTCGTCGTCGGTGATCTCCAGTGCGTCCTTCGACTCGAAGATCCCGAGGTTGTTGACCAGGATGTCGACGTCCGGCAGGAGGTCCACGGCGCGCTCCGCGCCCTCCTCGGTGGCGAGGTCGGCGGCGAGCGGGACGACCCGCGCGCCGGGGACCTCGGCGCGCAGCGCGTCGGCGGCGGCGTCGACCTTGTCGGGTTTGCGGCCGTTGACGGCGACCGTCGCGCCCGCCCGCGCGAGGCCGGTGGTGATGGCCGCCCCGATGCCCTGGGTGGATCCGGTGACCAGTGCCGTCTTGCCGGTGAGATCGATATGCATGCGTCACGTCCTTGGAACCCGGCGTGCGGCCGCCCGCCGATGTGGGCGGGCACCGCACGACCTGGCGATATGTCGTCCAGCCGATCCGGTGTTCGTTCCCGTGTCCGCCGGTGCGGAACGTGCCGACGATGATCGTTTTTCGCGAAACAGCCACTTCGCGCCGTCGGCCACCGGGCCGCCCGAGCATTCCGGGCGGCCCGGATCCCGTGTCCACCGGCTGGAGCCTCCGGTGCTCCGCCGCCGACATCCCGCTGTCCGGCGGCCTCGGCACCGTCGCCGGGGTCCGCCGATCCCTCTGACCGGTCACGCGGACCGGTCCGGGCTCACCTGTCGTCGCCGTCCCAGGCGAAGGCGTGGAACGGCGGGTCGAGGGGGGCCTCGATCAGGCGGTTGGCGAAGGTGGAGATCGTGTACGCGCCGATCCCGAGGACGACCTCGAGAGCGTTCCGCGCGCTGTGGCCCGCGTCGAGGAACGCCCGCGTCTCCTCGTCGCCGACCGCGCCGCGATGGTCCATGACGGCGAGGGTGAAGGACCGCAGCGCCTCCGACCGGGCGTCCGGGAGGGGCGTGCCGGCCCGGAGCGCCTCGACGAGGTCGGAGGGGGCCTCCAGCCGGGCCAGCGTGGCGGTGTGCACCGCCACGCAGACATGGCAGCCGTTGCGGGTGGCGACCGTCATGACGACGATCTCGCGGTCGACCGGATCCAGGGTGCTCTGCTCGAAGGCGGCGCTCGCCGCCAGGAACCCCTTGAGCAACTGCGGGGAGGTGGCCATCCGGCCGACCGCCGTGGGGACGTGGCCGAACTTCCGCCGCACGCCCTCGATGGTGGGGCGGGCGTCGGGCGGAGCGCTCTCGGCGGTGTGCGTGACGAAGACGGCATGGGACATGGGGGCCTTCTCTCTTGTTCTCCGGGTCCTCGGAACGTGGGCTGCGCAATCGCACCTCGGGGCGATACCGTCAACGAGGTTGTCTATATAGTAAAGACGGTTGACGGCTTTGGCAACGCCGGATCCGGAAGGCCGCTCAGGCGCCGAGGAAGACCAGGTCGACGTCCTCCCGGGGCACGGGCGTGCCGGCGTCGTCGACGAACGTGACGCGCACGGGACGCCCGGTGGACCGGCTGCGGCTCCACATCGAGGGACCCTCCTCGTGGGGCCGGTTGACGTCACCCCACTGCTGGAGCGAGGCGAGCACCGTCACCAGCTCCTCGCCGGCCGGGGTCAGGTGGTAGCTGTGACGAGCCCTGGCTCCCGGCTCCCGATAGGGACGGCGCTCCATGACACCCGCCTCGACCAGCGCGTTCAGCCGGCCGGTGAGCAGGTCGGAGGCGATGCCCAGGGAGTCGCGGAAGTCGGCGAACCGGGTCAGACCGGCGAGGGCGTCCCGGACGATCAGCAGCGTCCACCGCTCGCCAAGCACCTGCAAACTCCGGGCGACGGAGCAGCGCGGTTCGGGTACGCGGTTTGTCTTCGTGGGCATGATTCCAGTCTATGCGAGGTTGGGTTTTCCAATCCAGGGTGCTAGATTGGATATACCAACTCAGGTGCCGGAGAATCCTCCGGCGGTCCCGTGGCGTGGAAACCGTCTCGCGGCGTCTCCGCCCTTTCATCCACGGTAAGGAACATCATGCAGATCAACGGCTCTGTGGCCCTCGTCACCGGCGGCAATCGCGGACTCGGCGAGCGGTTCGTCCAGGCACTGCTCGAACGCGGCGCGTCCAAGGTGTACGCCGCCGCGCGCAATCCCGGCACGATCACCACGCCCGGCGTGGTGCCCATCGCCCTGGACGTCACCGACCCGGCGGCCGTACGCGCGGCGGCCGACCTGGCACCGGACGTCACCCTGCTGATCAACAACGCCGGAAGTTCCACCAAGGCGGGGCTCCTCGACGGGGAGCTCGACGCCTTCCGGCTCGAGATGGAGACCCACTACTTCGGCACGCTCGCCATGAGCCGGGCCTTCGCCCCCGTCCTCGCCCGCAACGGCGGCGGGGCCGTCCTCAACGTCCTGTCCGTGCTGTCCTGGGTCGCGCTCCCCAGCAGCGCGGCCTACTCCGCGGCCAAGTCGGCGGCCTGGTCCCTGACCAACGCGCTGCGCCTGCAGCTCGCCGAGCAGAAGACCCTGGTCACCGCCCTGCACGTCGGATACATGGAGACCGCCATGGCCGCGCACGTCGACGCGCCCAAGAGCGACCCCTCGGTCGTCGCCCGCGCGGCCCTCGACGGCGTGGAGGCCGGGCGGTACGAGGTCCTCGCCGACGAGATCAGCACGCGCACCAAGGCCGCGCTCTCCGGCGACCTCACCGCGCTCTACCCGAGGCTGACCGGGGCCCGCTGAACGGCACCGGCTCCCCCGGGCGGCCCGGGGGTCGGCCGTCGAACGTCCGGGCGGCCGGGAGACCGTCCTCGCGGACATGGTGCCGGGTGACCGGCCGCGGCGCTCAGCCGCCGCGGGCGGCGGTGACGAAGTCCCTGATGAGACCGGGGTCCTTCACCCCGGGCGCGACCTCCACCCCGCTCGACACGTCGACCCCCCAGGGCCGGGCGGCGGCGATCGCCCGGGACACGTTCGACGGGTCCAGCCCACCGGCCAGCATCCAGCGGCCCTCCGGGCGCCCGCGCACGGCCGCCCAGTCCCACGGCTCCCCCGAGCCCGGTCTGGGCGCGTCGACGATGAGCAGGTCCTCGTCGAGGGCACCGCAGCGCAGGTCGGTGCTCGCGGCCCCGGCGCGGACCAGAGTGACCCCGAGGTCCTTCAGCGCGGTGAAGTCCTCGTGCGGATGGTCGCCGTGCAGCTGGACGGCACGCAGTCCCGCCTCCAGCGTGGCCGCCCTGACCTCCTCGGACGGCTCACCGGCGAACACCCCCACGGTCAGCACGTGCGGGGGGATCGCCGAGGCCAGTTCCCTCGCCCGCGCGGGGGTGACCCGCCGCGAGCTCCTGGTGAGGACGAACCCGACGGCGTCGGCTCCCGCCTCGACGGCGGCCGTCACATGTCCGGGCTCGCGCAGCCCGCAGATCTTCACGTACACCCTGTGTACGGTAGCCCGTTCCCCGTACCCGGAACGCCGGGAGCGCGGCGGAGGGCGTCAAAGGGCGTTCAGGAACCTCGCGGCGATCGGCGCCGCCACCTTGCCCCCGGCGCCGCCGTGCCGGACGAACACCGCGAAGGCCAGGGAACCCCGGTAGCCGATGAACCAGGCGTGGTCCCCGCCGCCCTCGACCTCGGCGGTGCCGGTCTTGCCCGCGGTGTCCGGCGGGAGCCCGGCCTGGGAGGCCGTTCCCTGGGTGACCACGGCGCCCATCATCGTCCGCAGGCTCGCGGCCACCCCCTCGTCCAGCGGCACCGGGGCCGGCGAGTCCGCGGGAGGCTCCTCGGTCATGATGGCGGGTTTCCAGACGCCGCTCGCGACCGCGGCGGCGACCTCGGCCATGCAGAGCGGGCTGGCCTGCACCGAGTTCTGGCCGATGGCGTCGGATCCCAGCTGGTCCGGGCTTCCGTACGGCTGGATCCGGCAGGAGCTCAGCCCCGGCTTCTCCCGGAAGCCGAACCGGTCGGCCGCCTCGGCGCGCAGCCGGTCGTCGCGCAGCCGCTCGTACGTCTGCTGGGCGAAGGTGGTGTTGCAGGAGAGCGCGAAGGCCGTGGTGAAGGGCACGTTGCCGTGGTCGACGCCGTCGGAGTCGCTGAAGCTCCTGCCGTTCGGGATGGTGTAGCCGGCAGGGCAGGCGACCTGCGACTCCGGGGTCAGGCCGCCGCGGAGCAGCGCGGCGGCGGTCACGACCTTGAACGTCGAGCCGGGCGGGTAGAGGCCGTTGAACGCCTCCTTGCCGCCCAGCGTGTCCGCCACCGCGCGCACCTGGGCCGTCTGGACGTCCAGGGCCACGATCGCGGCGGGCTGGCCGACACCGTCCAGGGCTCGGGCCGCGGCGGCCTGGACGGGCCGGGAGATCGTGGTCCTCGTTCCCGAGGCCTGCCGGGGCGGGGAGGCCAGCAGCACCCGGCCGGAGGGCTCCTCCTCCAGCTGCAGCTCGACCGCCATGTCACTCAGCCCGCCGAAGTAGTGGCCCGCCCTGCTGTCGCGGGGGAACGGGACCCCCTCGCGGGTCAGCGTGGCCGGGCTCCGGACCTCGGTCTCCTTCAGCCGCAACCTCCCGCCGTCCTTGAGCGAGCGGTGCATCGTCTCGGGGGTCCAGCGCACCTTCCACACCCCGAACCGCAACTCCAGGCGCAGGACGGAGTCGAACGGCCACTCGCCCAGGCCGGTGACCTGCCGTACCCCCCTGAAGGACATCTCGGCCGCCTCCTCGCCGCGGTGGCGCAGCTCGCCGGGGGTGAGCGACAGCGACGAGACCCGCAGGTCGGCGTCGAACCCGCGGTGCCGGACGCCGAAGTCGGCCGGGGGGTCGACGACCATGCCCGTCATCCCGGTGAAGTCGCCGTTCTGCCAGGCGGTCAGGTAGTTCCTCGCGGTCGCCTCGGGACCGCTCTGCGGGGCCGGCGTGACCGGGGTCAACGTGACCAGGTTCGGTGGCGGCGAGACGGGCACGGGGCTGGGCGCCTCTCCTGCTCTCGTCACCGTCGCCCTGTCCTCCGGGGTCTTCGCGTCGTCGGCGTCACCGGCCGGCGCGGGGCGCGGCGAGGGCGAGGCCACCACCGCCCCGGGGGAGGCCACCACCCCGTACACGCCGAAGACGAGGATCGCGGTCGCGGAGAAGATCAGCGCGAGGAGCCGTCGATCACGCATAACCGTTTACTCCCCCGGGTTTGCAGAGTTGCATACCAGAGAAAAGATCGTAAAGGCGACGAGAAGCGTTGAACCAGGTTTTTCGTACTTCGGTATGACACCGTAGCCCTCGGCGGGCCCCGCGGGGCCCGCCGAGGGCCGTACCCGCGGAGGCGGCCGAGGGCCGTACCCGGGGAGGGGCCGCCTCCCCGGACGCGTCCTCCTAGCGGAGGCCGTCGAAGAGGTCGTCCTCGCGGTCGGCCGCGGCGGGAACGCGGTTGATGTGGCGGACGAAGGTCTCGTGCGCGAACACCCGGTGCTGGGCCTCGGCGGGCATGCGCAGGAAGAAGATGCCGTCGCCCTGGCTCGCGTGCGCCTCCAGCGCCTTGATCTTGCGCTCCACCTGGGCGGACACGTCGACCACGGCGGTGATCTGCTCCTCGGGGACGCCGAAGTCGTCGGGGAACTCGAAGCCCTCCGGGGCGTCACCGGTCGAGCGGAGATACTCGAACAGCTCGGCCATCCGCTCGCGGGGCACGGCCGTGTAGTAGAGCTTGCCGGGAATGCCGCTCGCCTCGGCCGCGGCCACCGCGATCCGGTGGGCCTGGATGTGGTCGGGGTGACCGTAGCCGCCGTTCTCGTCGTAGGTCACGACGACCTGCGGGCGGTAGCGCTCCATCAGCGCGACGAGCCGGCCGACGGCCTGCTCGAAGGGGACGTTGGCGAAGGAGTCGGGCGCCTCGTTGGCGGCCCAGCCGACCATGCCCGAGTCGCGGTAGCCGAGCAGCTCCACGTGGGAGATCCCCAGGTGGGTCGCCGACTCGCGGAGCTCCTCCAGCCGCAGCGCTCTCACCGCCGCCTCGTCGTGGCCGGGCTCCCCCGGCTTCACCCCGCCGGGGCCGTCGCCCTGCTCGCCGTTCGTGCAGGTGACCAGGACGGTCCGGACACCCTCGTCCGCGTACCTGGCGAGGATCCCGCCGGTGCTGATCACCTCGTCGTCGGGATGGGCGTGAACGGCCATCAACGTCAGTTCTTTATCCATAAATTTCCACCCGTTTTCGAAAAGTCCTGCGGACCGGCCCACTCTACGGCGGCCGCCGGGAGGCCGGGAGCGGCAGGTGGGGCGCCGGAACGGGCGGGACGTCCTCGCCGGGAAGGCAGGGTCCCCGTCGAGCGCCGGGGGTCAGCCCGCGTACCGGGTGCCGTCGTCCTCCAGGAGGACGGGCGTGCCGCTCGCGGCGGACAGGTTGGCCGAGACCCCGACCATCACGCTCGCGACACCCGCGCGGTGCCCCGCCTGGCGGCCCAGGGGGTCCTCGCCCGCGCCGCGGAAGACGTCGTCCAGCATGAGGGCGTCGCCGCCGCCGTGGCCACCCGCGCCGGAGGAGACGGCGATCTCCTCGGGCTCGCTCCAGTGCCGGTGCAGGACGAGCCGCTCGGAGGCGCCGGGGGCGTGCGCCTTGTCGGCGGCGGTCGGGTCGATCGCGGCCCGCGGCGGGGTCCAGGCGCGTTCGACGACCTCCAGCTCCAGCCGTCCCGCGGTGCCGTTCATGGCCACCCGGTAGCCCTCGAAGGGGCCGTGGGCGTTGAGGGAGTAGGTGAGCATCGCCCCGCGGGAGTACCCGACGAGGACGGCCATGTTGTCCTCGATGGTCACGCCGTCGTCGAACACGTCCTGGTCGCGGAGGTAGCCGTCCTCGTGCTCGGCGTCCAGGTAGAGGCGCTTGAGCCGGGGATCGGCGGAGATGTCGAGGAGGTAGGGGTCGGTGCCGAGCCCCGGCGCGCCGTGGGCGCGTCCCGGCCGGTCGCGCAGGCCGCGGGCGCGGGCGTTGCCGGCCCCGTAGAACCGCAGCGCCGACCGGGCGTAGACCGAGCGGGCGGTGTCGGCCAGCCACCAGTTGACCAGGTCGAAGTGGTGGGTGGACTTGTGCACCAGCAGGCCGCCGGAGTTGGCCTTGTCGCGGTGCCAGCGGCGGAAGTAGTCGGCTCCGTGGATGGTGTCCAGCACCCACTCGAAGTGGACGGAGGTGACGTCGCCGATCGCTCCGTCGGCGAGCAGCCGGCGGACGGCGCTGTTGCGCGGCGAGTAGCGGTAGTTGAAGGTGACGATGAGCCGGCCGGTGCTCCGCTCGGCGGCCTCGGTGATGGCCGCGCAGTCCTCGGCGGTGGTGCACAGCGGCTTCTCGACGATGACGTCCTTGCCCGCCTCCAGCGCGGCGACGACGTAACGGGCGTGGGTGGCGTCGACGGTGGCGACCACGACGGCGTCCGCGAGCTGGAGCATCTTGTCGAACTCGTGCGGCGCGAAGCACGGGACGTCGCGTCCGATCCGATCGAGGTAGTAGCCGATCCGGGTGCGGTTGACGTCGCAGAGGGCGACGATCTCACCGGTGTCGCCCCACTCGCCGAGCAGCGCGTCGATGTACAGCTGCACCCGGTGGCCGAGCCCGACGAAGGCGTATCGCATCAATCACTCCATGAGAAGGACGGTGAAGGGTGGAGACAGGTGTGCCGTACGGCTCGGCGCGAGCCGTACGGCACGTCAGCGGATCCCGGCTACCGCCGGCTACTTGGTGATGGCGGCGTTGGCCTCGGTGAGGAAGGCCCGCGCGGCCTCGTCGGCGGAGGTCTTGCCGAACAGCACCGAGTCGGTGGCGCGCTTGAGGATGTCCTCCATCTCCATGGCGCCCTTCGGCGGGATCGAGATCGGGCTCAGCTCGCTCCTGATCGAGTCGATGAAGGCCAGCACCTTCTGGTCGGTCGGGGTCAGCTTGTCCTTGATGGCGGCGACGACCTTGGCGTTGGTCGGCAGGCCGCGGTCGCTGAGCAGGATGGCACCGGCCTCGGGGTCGTTGACGAGGAAGTCGACGAACTTCTGGGCCGCGTCGGCCTTCTCGGTCTTGGACGAGATCGTGTAGTACATCGCCGGCTGCAGGAACATGCCGGCGGTGGCCGCCCCCTCGGCCTTCGGCATCCGCAGCAGGTCGAGCTCCTGACCGGAGCCCTTGCTCAGCGCGGTGAGCTGGTTGCTCCACCAGCTGCCGAACGCGCTGGCGTTCGTGGCGAGCAGTGCCTGGTCGACCTTGGTCCCGGTCTCCAGCATCAGGGCGGCGTCCGGGCCGGCCTTGGTGGAGATGATCTTCTGCAGGAGGGCCCACCAGTCCTTGATGACCTGCTCCGACAGGCCGATCTTGCCGTCCTTGTAGAACTGCTCCCCGCGCTGGGCGGCGAACAGCTGCAGGAAGGCGGGGTTCTCGTTGTACTCGGTGCCCCAGACCTTGCCGTCGCCCTTCTCGGTCACCCTCTGGGCGAGCGCGATGTACTCGTCCCAGGTCCAGGTCGTGTCGTCCGGCACCTTCTCGCCGGCCTTCTCCACCGCCGCCCTGTTGACGATCATCGGGAAGGTGTTGACGCCGGTGGGGATGGCGTACTGCTTGCCGTCGACCTGGCCGGCCTTGAGCACCTCCTGGTCGAGGTCGGCGGTGTTGACCTTGCCGTTGAGGTCGGCGAGGGTGGCGCGGCCCGCGTACTCGGCGAGACCGCGGATCTCGATGGACATGACGTCCGGCGCGTCGCCGGCCGCGGTCTTGGTGGCCAGCTTCTCGTAGTAGCTGTCCCAGTCGGAGAAGTCGCCTTCGATATCGATCGTCGGGTTCTTCTTCTCGAACGCGGCGATGGCCGACTCCGTCAGCTTCTGCCGGGCATCGCTGCCCCAGTACGAGAAGACGACCTTCGTCTTCCCGTCCGACCCGCCGCCGCTGTCGTCGCTGCCACACGCTGTGGCCGAGACGGCGAGCAGGGTGATGGCGGTGGCCGCCAGGATTCGCTTCATCGAGATACCTCCGGGGGGATGGGGGTGGGAGGGGTTATTTGAGACCGGTGGTCGCCATGCCGCGAACAAGATACTTCTGGCCCGCGAGGAAGAACCCGAAGATCGGGCCGAGAGAGATGATCGACATCGCGAACAGCGGTCCCCAGGAGGATTCGCCGCTGGAGTCCATGAACTGCCGCAGCGCGACGGGGACGGTGAGATTGTCGGAGTTGGTCAGGTAGAGGTTCTGGGTGAAGAAGTCGTTCCACGTCCAGATGAAGGTGAAGATCGCGGTGGTCGCCAGCGCCGGGACGCACAGTGGCATGATCACCCGGATGAACGTGCGCCAGTAGCCCGCGCCGTCGATCGCCGCCGCCTCGTCCAGCTCCCGGGGAAGGGTGCGGATGAACTGCACCATCAGGAAGATGAAGAACGCGTCGGTCGCGAGGAACTTCGGCGCGACGATCGGCCAGATCGTGTTGATCCAGTCGATCTTGGCGAACACGATGTACTGCGGGACGACCGTGACGTGGTGCGGCAGCATGATCGAGCCGAGCATGATCGCGAACCACATCTTCTTCAGCGGGAACTCCAGCCGGGCGAAGGCGTACGCCGCGAGCGAGCAGGCGACCAGGTTGCCGACCACCGCCAGCGCGGTGAGGACCGCCGAGTTCCACAGGTAGTAGCCGAAGGAGTGCTTGAGGGCGTCCCAGCCCTCGGTGTAGTTCGCCTCCGTCACCGCGGTCGGCATCAGCCCCGGCTCCCGGAAGATCAGCTCCTCGGGCTTGAACGAGCTGGAGACCATCCAGAGCAGCGGGTAGAGCATGAACAGCCCGGCGCCGATGAGCAGCAGGTGCCTGAGCAGGCGCGGGGCGGGCCGGAAAAGGACCGGCACGCGCTTACTTGTCGTCGCCATAGAAAACCCAGAATCGAGACATGAGGAAGTTGACACCGGTCAGCGCGGCGATGATGAGCAGCAGCACCCAGGCCATTCCGGCCGCGTAACCCATTTCGTAGTTCTTGAAGCCCTTGATGTAGAGGTAGAGCGTGTAGAAGAGGGTCGAGTCGACCGGCCCGCCGTTGCCACCGCTCACGATGAACGACTGGGTGAAGGACTGGAACGACTTGATCACTTCCAGCACCAGGTTGAAGAAGATGATCGGGGTGAGCAGCGGCAGGGTGATCGAGCGGAAGTTGCGCCACCTGCCGGCGCCGTCGACCGAGGCCGCCTCGTACAGGCTCTGCGGGATCTGGCGGAGCCCGGCCAGGAAGATGACCATCGGGGCGCCGAACGTCCAGATGTGCAGGACGATCAGTGTCCACAGCGCGGTGTCGGGACTGGTCACCCAGCCCTGGCCCTCGTAGCCGAACAGGCCCAGGAACGAGTTGACGATGCCGTCGGTCCCGAAGATCTTCCGCCAGAGGATCGAGATCGCCACGCTGCCCCCGAGCAGCGACGGCAGATAGAAGATCGAGCGGTAGAACGGCAGGCCGCGCAGGCCCTTGTCCAGCACGAGCGCCAGCGCGAGGGCGAAGGCCAGCTGCAGCGGGACGGACACCAGCACGTAGGTCGTCGTCACCTGCAGCGACGCCATGAACCGCTCGTCCTGGGTGAACATCTCCACGTAGTTGTCGAACCCGACCCACTTGGCCTCGGTCAGCAGGCTGTAGTCGGTGAACGACAGGTAGAGCGAGGCGATCATGGGGCCGAGCGTGATCGCGAACAGGCCGATGAACCAAGGGGCCAGGAACAGATAGGCCGCCCGTGCCTGCGATCGGCTGCGGTGGCTCTTGAGACGCCCGGGGTGGGGGGCGCCCGCCTTTTCCGGGGGCGCGACCGGCACCTCGGTCGTCCCCGCCGGTGCGGGACTCAGCGTCATCACTGGCCCTTCGGGGAGTTGGTGAATGGGATGCGCTTTTCCTATAGCTTCACAAACTAAGACGTCAACCCTTTGCAGTGAGCTAGCTCACGAATCGTAACCTTCGGTTTTATTGTTATCGCAGGTCAGACGGGATATCCCTCGTCAGAGGCCGAACGGAAAAAACTCGCTTGAACACGAGTTAGTACAACCGATTGCAGTAGCGGACCGTGATCCGCCCGCGGCGCGACGAGCAAGAAGTGCCTGGTGGCCGCCCTCCGGGCGAGGTGTCCGCTCGAAGCGCGTCACCACCGCGACGGGATCACGTGCACCGTTGTGCCGGGATCCGGCCGCGCGTGGAGCGTGGGAAAGAACCGGAAGTCCGCGGGCCCACCGCTCCCGGCGTTCCCTTCGGGTGGCGCGCTCGACTCCGGGGACACGGCGAACTCCGGAAGGCGCCGCGGGCCCCGGAGGACACGGTGAACCCCGGAAGGCACGACGGGCCCCAGGAGGCGCGGTGGACCCTAGGAGGCGCGGTGGCCCCCGGGAGGCGCGGTGGACTCCCGGACCACCAGATGGGTCTCCAGGACGGTCGCGGCGCTCATCGACTGGATGAGCAGGTCCACCGCCATCCGGCCGGCGTCGCTCGCGGGCATCGCGACCGTGGTGAGTTTGGGACGATGCAGCCGTCCGGTGATGCTGTCGTCGAAGCCGATCACGCTGACGTCGCCCGGCACGTCGACGCCGAGGACCTCCAGTCCCTCGATGAGTCCGATGGCGACGAGGTCGTTGTAGGCGAGCACCCCGGTCACCCCCGCCTCGGCGACCTTGGGTGCGGCGGCGATCCCGCCCTCCTCGGTGGGAGAGTTGGGGCCGATGACCACCGTGTCGAGACCGGGGATCTCCGAGACGGCCTTGCGGATCTCGCCGCTGGTCCACGAGCCGGCGGGGCCCGCCACCAGGGCGACGCGCCGGTGACCGAGGCTCACGAGGTGCTCCATCGCGGCGCGGGCGCCGTTCGCGACGTCCATCACGACCGTGGTCAGCCCGCGGATGCGCCGGTTGACCAGCACGAACGAGACCTGCTCCGAGAGCTTCTCCAGGGCCTTGTTGGACAGCCGCGGGCTGCACAGCACGATGCCGTCGACCTGCTTGGAGAAGGCCAGTACGAGATTCTCCTCCTCGACGGGGTCCTCGCCGGTGTCGGCCACGAACAGGTGGTAGTCCTGGCGGCGGGCGGCGGCCTGCGCGGCCTTGATCAGCGGAGGGAAGAACGGGTTGGCCAGATCGGCCACGATCAGCCCGATGTTGTTGGTGCGGCCCGTCTTGAGCGAGCGGGCCGCCCGGTTGGGCCGGTAGTCGAGCTGTTCGGCCGCCGCCAGCACCCGGGTCCGGGTCTCGGCGTTCACCAGATGGGGCGCCGAGAAGGTCCGGGAAACCGTCGACACATGGACGCCTGACGCCTGGGCGACGTCCCGGATGGTCACTGACATGCCGCACACCTTAACGCAATCGTTTGCAGGCGGGTCAACCATCCTGAGACCGGTTGCCGGTGATTGACCCCGCTCACTTGACGTATTGTCCCGCCTGACGCGATTGTTTACTGCAACTGATTGCAGTCTTCAAAAGGAGTCCACACGGTGAGCAGAGTGCTCGTCACCGGCAGCGCAGGCCGGCTCGGCCGCAGCGTGGTCGCCTCGCTCGCGGCGGCCGGGCATGAGGTGATCGGCGTGGACAGCGCGCCGGGAACCCCTCGCGAGGCCGCCTCGACCCTTCCGGCGGATCTCACCGATCTGGGTGAGGCCCACGCGGTGATCGCACGGTTCCGGCCGGAGGCGGTGGTCCATCTGGCGGCCATCGCGGTGCCGTTCAGCCGTTCCGAGCCCACCACGTTCCGTGTCAACACCCAGCTCGCCTTCAACGTCTGCGCGGCCGCGGTCGCCCTCGGCGTGGAGAAGCTCATCGTGGCGAGCAGTCCCACGGTGATCGGATACGGCGCGCCCGGCGGCTGGACCCCCGCCTACCTGCCCCTTGACGAGGACCACCCGACGGAGCCCTGGAACGCCTACAACCTGTCGAAGGTCGTGGCCGAGCAGACCATGCGGACGTTCGCCCGGACCAGCGAGACCACCCGGATGGCCGCGTTCCGCCCCTGCTTCGTCGTCGCGCCCGAGGAGTGGGAGGGCGCGCCCACCCAGTCCGGGCACACGATCACCGAGCGGCTGGACCGGCCCGAGATAGGCGGGGTCTCCCTGTTCAACTACCTCGACGCCCGCGACGCCGGCGACTTCGTCGACGCGCTGATCACCGGGCTCCCCCTGCTGGAGACGAACGGCGAGGTCTTCTTCGCGGGCGCCGGCGACGCCCTGGCGCGCGAGCCGCTGGCCGAGCTGCTGCCGACCGTCATGCCGGAGACGAAGGCGTTCGCCGCCCACCTGACCGGCACCGCCCCCGCCTTCTCCTCCGCCAAGGCGGAGCGACTGCTCGGCTGGACCGCCAAGCGCAGCTGGCGCACCGAACTCTCCTGACTCTCCTGAAAGAGAGACTCTGATCATGAACCTCGATGGTGTCCTGTTCTTTCCCGTGACCCCCTTCGGCCCGGACGGCGGGCTCGCGCCCGGCGTGCTGGCCGACCACGTCCGGCGGGGACTCGAGCACCGGCCGGGCGGCGTGTTCGCCGCCTGCGGGACCGGCGAGTTCACCGCGCTGTCGGAGGCCGAGCACGCCGAGGTCGTCCGGGTGGCGGTGGAGACGACGGCCGGGGCCGCCCCGGTGTTCGCCGGGGCGGGCGGGCCGATCGGCGCGGCGCTCGCCCAGGCGCGGGCCGCCCGCGAAGCGGGTGCCGACGGGCTGCTTCTCATGCCGCCCTATCTCGTCCAGGGACCCGGTTTCCCCGCGTACGTACGGGCGATCGCCGCCGAGCTCCCGGTGATCGTTTACCAGCGCGGGCCGATCGCGCTCGAACCGGAGACGGCGGTCGAGCTGGCCGCGATCCCTGGTGTCATCGGGCTGAAGGACGGCCTCGGCGACATCGACCGGATGCAGCGGATCGTGCTGGCCGTCCGGGAGACGCACCCGGACTTCCTGTTCTTCAACGGGCTGCCGACCGCCGAGCTGACCCAGCCCGCCTACCGGGCCCTGGGCGTCGGCCTGTACTCCAGCGCGGTGTTCTGCTTCGCGCCCGAGATCGCCAACGCCTATCTCAACGGCGACGAACGGCTGCTCACCGAGTTCTACGCGCCGCTGGTGCGGCTGCGTTCCAAGGTGCCGGGCTACGCGGTGTCGCTGGTCAAGGCGGGGGTACGGCTGCGCGGGCTGGACGTCGGCGCGGTCCGGCCGCCGCTGGTCCCGGTGGCGCCCGAGCACGAGGCCGAGCTCGAGGCGCTGATCAAGTCCGGACTCGCCCTGGTAACGCCATGATCAAGGATTTGACGGTCACGCCGCGGTCGGTGCCCCTGACGCGGCCCTGGGGCGCGGACGTGCCCTTCAACCACGCGCTGCTCGTCACGATCACGCTGGACGACGGGCGGCGCGGCACCGGGCTGGCGTGGACGCCGCAGATCGGGGCCCAGGCGGTCCAGGCCCTGCTGGAGCACGACATCCGCGACGCGGTGATCGGCCTGCCGCCGCATCCGGAGCTCGTGTGGGACCGGCTGTCGGCCCGTCTCGGCGAGGCGGGGCGGTCCGGGGTCGTGCCGATCGCCCTGGCCGGGGTGGACCTCGCGCTGTGGGATCTGCGCTGCGCGGAGCGCCCGCTGGTCGAGGTCCTCGGCGCGCGGCGCGAGAGCGTCCCCGTCTACGGCAGCGGGGTCAACCTCCACTACCCGCTGGAGGAGCTCCGGGCGCAGGCCGGACGGTGGGTCGCCGCCGGATACACCGCGGTCAAGATCAAGGTCGGGCGCCCCTCGCTCGCCGAGGACGTCGAGCGGGTGGCGGCGGTCCGCAAGGTGATCGGCCCCGACCGGCTGCTGATGATCGACGCCAACCAGCGCTGGGACCTGCACCGGGCCCGGACCGCGCTGCGGGCCCTGGAGAGGTACGACCTGTTCTGGATCGAGGAGCCGCTGCCCGCCGACGACCTGGCCGCCCAGGTGGAGCTGCGGCGGAGCGTCGCCACCCCGATCGCGGTCGGCGAGAACGTCGCCACCGTCCACGGGTTCCGCGACCTGCTGACCGGGGGCGCCTGCGACGTCGTCCAGCCGAACCTGGTGCGGGTCGGCGGAATCACGCCGTTCCTGCGGATCGCCGAGCTCGCCCGCGCCTTCAGCGTCCCGGTCTATCCACATCTGCTCACCGAGTTGTCGGGCCAGCTCGCCCTCGCGCTGCACCATCCCTCGATGGTGGAGAGGGTGGAGGACGCCGCGCTCACCGATCTCGGGCTGCTCGCCCCGCCCTTCCCCGTGGAGATCACCGGGCCGGAGCTGCGGGCGACCGGGGCACCGACGAGGTGGGCGCCGTGAAGCCGGTTCGAGTGGTGGTCGCCGGGATCCACGGCCACGGGCGCAACCATGTGGAGAACGTCCGGCGGCTGGCCGCGGCCGACCGGGCCGAGCTCGCCGGCGTCTGCGACACCCGGCCGGCGACCGGCCTCGACGTGCCGTGGTCGGCGGACCTGCCGTCGCTGATCGCCGAGACCGGGGCGGAGGTCGCGGTGATCGCGACACCGATCCACACCCACGCGCCGCTGACGGTCGCCGCCCTGCGGGCCGGGGCCCACGTGCTGCTGGAGAAACCCCCCGCGCCGTCGGTGGAGGAGTTCGAGCGGATCTCCGCCGCCGTGGCCGAGACGGGGCTGGCCTGCCAGGTCGGCTTCCAGTCGCTCGGCTCGGCCGCCGTCCCCGCGGCGGCCGGGCTGCTGGGCGAGCCGATCCGCGCCATCGGCGTCGCCGGAGCCTGGACGCGCCCGTTCACCTACTACACGCGCGCCCCCTGGGCCGGGCACCGGCGGCTGGACGGCGTGGACGTCATGGACGGCGCGCTGACCAACCCGTTCGCGCACGCGGTGGCCACCGCGCTGGCCGTCGCCGGGGCCGACGCGGTCTCCTCGGTCGAGGGGATCGAGCTGGAACTGTACCGGGCCAACGCGATCTCCTCCGACGACACCTCCAGCGCCCGGCTGCGCCTCGCCGACGGAACCGTCATCGCGGTCACCGTAAGCCTCTGCGGCGACCGGCGGACCGAGCCCTACCTGCATCTGCACGGCGAGACACGCTCCGCCCTGCTCTTCTACACCCTCGACGAGATCGAGGTGGACGGCGTCCGTACCGGCTTCGACCGGGTCGACCTCCTCGACAATCTCCTGGCGCACATCGGGGAGGGCGAGGAACTGCTGGTGCCGCTGGAGCGGACCGGCGGCTTCACCCGGCTGCTCGACGAGATCCGGCGCGCGCCCGACCCGCTGCCCGTCGACGGCTCCCGCGCGGAGCCGTCCCGGCTGGTGCTGCCGGGCATCGACGGCCTGGCCGTGCGCGCGGCGGCCGAGCTGAAGACCCTGTCGGAGGTCGGTTTTCCCGGCAGCCTCGCCTCCCGGCCGAGCACCTGGCCCGAGTCGTCGCTGCGCGTCGGTTCGCGGGAGGTCGCGACCTACACCCGGCGGGGCGACCTCAAGCCGACGGACGCGCCGCGGCCCCACCTGCATCCGGTCCGGACCCTCGGCGGGACGCTCGTGACCGAGACCCAGCCCGCGGACCACGTGCACCACTTCGGGGCGAGCGTGGCGATCTCGGATGTCAACGGGGTCAACTTCTGGGGCGGCTCCACCTACGTACCCGGTACCGGTCCGAGGATCCTCCCCAACCACGGGCGGCAGCGACGGCGCTCGCTGCGTCCCGTGGACGGCGGCTTCGCCGAGCACCTCGACTGGGTCGGACCGGACGGCGCCGTCCTGGCCACCGAGGAGCGGACCCTCACCGCCCGCGCCCTGCCCGGCGCCTGGGCGCTGGACGTCGCCTTCACCCTGCACAACCGGACCGGCGAGCCGCTGTCGATCCAGAGCTCGGCCTGCAAGGGCCGGACCGGCGCCGGCTACGGCGGGTTCTTCTGGCGCGCGCCCAAGGACTCCCCCGGGCTGGACGTCTTCGCCGCCGACGCCTCCGGCGAGCGGGCGGTGCACGGCGGCCTCTCGCCCTGGCTCGCGCTCGTCTCCGACGACTGGAGCCTGCTGTTCGTGCAGACCCTCGGGCTCGACCCGTGGTTCGTCCGCGTCGCCGAGTACCCGGGCGTCGGACCGGCCCTGGCCTGGGACGCGCCGCTGACCGTCCCCGACCGGCTGGAACGCGCGATCACCGTCGTGGTCGCCGACGGGCGGTTCACCACCGAACGGGCCGCCGCCCTCGCCGCGGAGCTCGTCGTCCCATGAGGACCTCCGCTGTGGGGCGCCTCGGCGGGACGGCGCCCCACAGCGGACCGTGACGGCGCGAGAGCCGGCGTGACCGGCTCTCGCGCCGGGCGGATCGCCGGGATCGGCAGGACACTTTCGTCCGGCTGCCGTACCGGTCCGCCGCCGCGCTCACTTTGTCGGTGATGATCTCTACTCTCCGGCACATGACACGTGCGACACGGGCGTACGGCCACGCCGCGCCCTCCTCCCCGGTGGAAGACGGGCGTCCGGGGTCACCGGCATCCGATGACGAGACCCTGGACGGCGAGGTGTCCGGCAGGGGGACATTCCGCGCCGGCCACGATGGGCCGCGCGAGGCGCGGGCCGCCCGGATCACCGTGGAGACGACCTCGTGACCGCCTGGCAGGAGGTGCGCGACCTCATCACCCGGCGCGAGACCGGACCGCTGGCCGACCGCGTGGTCGCGCTGACCGAGGCCGAGCGCGCCGAGGTGGCGGGGCGACTGCCGGGGTTCCTCAAGGAACTGCGCGAGACCACCACGCGGATGGCCTGGGAGAGCGGGCCGGCCGACCTCGACGTCGACCTCGCCTCCGACGAGGAGAGAGACGAGCTGCTCTCCTGGGAGCAGGAGGTGCGTCAGGCGATCGCCCGCTCGAGGGCGGACGAGGCGCTGGCCGAGTTCGAGCCGTCGCTGCGAATCGCGGGCGCGGGCACGATCTCGGGGCCCGCCGCGGTGGCCGCCTGGCTGGCCCGCCGCGAGCTCAACCCCCGGTGGGCGCCGCGGGCGGATCCGGCCGGGGTGGTCCAGGTGCTGGCCGTCCGTCCCGCCGGCTGGCAGGCCGACGTGGCGGGCAGGCTCTCCAGGAGGATCCGCGCGGCGGGTGATCGCATCGTTCCGCTCGCGCTGGCGCTGCTGCGGGCCTCCGGCTGCGAGCCGCCCGAGCACGACCCCCTCGTGCTCGCCTGGCTCTCCGCCGAGATGGTGGACGACGACCCGCTGGCCGGTCCGCTGCTCGCGAGGATCTTCGAGGTGGAGGGGGTGGGCCGCGTCCTGCGGAAGGAACGGCTGACACCCGCGCCCACCCGGTGGCTCTCCCTGCTCGGACGGCTCCTCGCGGCCGGAAAGGTGTCGCGCGAGGATCTCCTGGACGGCTGCGTGAGCCGCTTCCTGCGCGGAGGTGACGCCATCGACCTGCGCTTCTTCGTACGGCTGCACGACCTGATCGACCCGGTGCCGCAGGAGGCGGCCGCGCGGGCGCGTGACTACCTGCGGCTGCTCCCCGCCGCCCCCGGCACGGTCGCCGAGCTGGCGCTCGCCCAGGTGCGCCGTACCGGCCCCCACGACGGCGCCGACGTCGTCGAGGCGATCGGCGCGCTGACCTTCCGCCCCGAGGCCAGGATGGCCCGGGCGGGCCTGGGCTGGCTCGACGAGGAGGTGCGGCGCTCGCCCGCGTGCGCCGGCGAGCTGGCGCACGCGCTCGTCACGGCGTTCGCGCACACCTCCTACGAGGTTCAGGGACGCGCGGCCCAGCTCGCCCTCAAGCACGCGGCCGCCTTCGGCACGGGCGCGGATCTGATCGTCGAGGCCGTTCGCACGCTGCCCGCGGCCCTCGGGGCACGGGTGGCCTCGAGGTTCGGAGGCGAGACCGCGCCTTTTCCCACCTGTACGAGACGGAGCGCTGGTCCGGCCTCACCTTCTGGGCGGCCGCCCTCGCCAAGGAGGTGATCACTCCTGGAACCGATTCCGCGGTGAAGGCCCGCCGCCGGCGGCTGGAGGCGTGCGCGGCCGTTCCCCCATGTGAACGGCCGGACCGGCCGCTTCCTGGCGCTCCGATCGGGGGGTCGTCGCCGTGTGCTATAAATAATGAAGGTTCATTATTTAATGGGAGGGGTCATGGCGGGACGGCCGCGCACGATCAGCGAGGAGCGCATCATGGTCGCGCTCGCCGCGGCGGTCGGACGGGTGGGACCGGGCCGGCTGACGCTGGCCGACGTCGCCCGGGAGGCCGGGGTGTCGACGGGCGTGCTCGTCGGGCGGTACGGCAGCAAGCGCGACCTGCTGCTCGGATTCGTCCGGTGGGGTCTGGCCGAGAAGACGTTCGTCCAGCCGATGCGGGCCGCGTTCGAGTCCGCCGCCGATCCGGTGGAGGGGCTGATCCGCGCGGTGGTGCGCAGCGCCGGACCCGACACCGAACCGGAGGAGTTCGCCAACCACCTGGCGTTCCTTCACCTGGAGCTGGCCGACCCCGAGTTCCGCGAGCTGCTGGGCGAGCACGACGCGGCGGTCCGCGCCGAGCTCGCCGCCTGCCTGCGGTCGGCGGTGGCGAGCGGGCACCTGGCGACGGGCGCCGACGTGGACGCGCTCGCCGCCGCCGTCGACTCCATCCGCAACGGCACCCAGCTCACCTGGGCGATGACCAGGTCGGAGCCGCTGGCCGAGGCGCTCCGCCGGGACCTGAGCACGCTGCTCGACCCCTATCGGCGCGACAAGGAGGACCGGTGACAGAAGAACCGGTGAAGAACAGACCGCTGACCGGACAGGTCGCCCTCGTGAGCGGAGCCACCCGTGGCGGAGGCCGGGGAACGGCCGTCCAGCTCGGCGCGGCCGGCGCGACCGTCTACGTCACGGGCCGCAGCACGGCGGCGGCGAGATCGCCGATGAACCGTCCCGAGACCATCGAGGAGACCGCCGACCTGGTGACCGCCGCCGGCGGCCACGGCATCGCCGTCCCCACCGACCATCTGGACGTCGCCCAGGTCCGCGAGCTGGTGGCGCGGATCGACCGCGAGCAGGACGGCAGGCTCGACATCCTGGTCAACAACGTCTGGGGTGGTGACCCGATGACGGTGTGGGACAAGCCGCTGTGGGAGCAGCCTCTCGAGGACGGCCTGCTGCTGCAGCGGCAGGCGGTGCACACGCACATCATCACCAGCTGGCACGCGCTGCCGCTGATGGTGGCCCGCCGCCGCGGCCTGGTCGTGGAGGTCACCGACGGCACCGCCGACCAGGACTACCGGGGCACCTTCTTCTACGACCTGGCCAAGGCGGGTGTCATCCGGGCGGCCCTGGCGCAGGCGGGTGACCTGCGGCCGCACGGCGTCACCGCCCTCGCGCTCACGCCCGGCTTCCTCCGGTCGGAGGCGATGCTCGACCACTTCGGCGTCACCGAGGCCACCTGGCGCGACGGCATCGCGAGGGACTCCTACTTCGCGATGTCGGAGACACCCGCCTACCTCGGCCGCGCGGTGGCCGCGCTCGCCGCCGACCCGGAGGTGAGCCGCTGGAGCGGGCACTCACTGTCGACCTGGCAGCTGGCCAAGGAGTACGGCTTCACCGACGCCGACGGCTCCCGGCCGGACTGGGGCGGCTACTTCGGCGCGACCCAGCGCCAGAGCGGCGCTGTCGCCCCGGAGGACTACCGGTGACATCCGGATCGCGCCGGTCGCCGCCGAGGGGGTGCTCGCGTCCGCCGTTCTCACGGCCGTGGCCGCGCTCGCGCCGCCGCGAGGCCGAACGCGGGAGCCCACCGCGCGGGAGCCGCGGTGACGACCGCGCCGGTCGCGCCGGCCCACCGCGAGCGCGATCGGGGCGCTATTCGGGCGGAGGGTAGAGGTCGAACCCGTACAGGCCCTGGTCGCCGCCCGCGGCCAGGGTGAAGCCGCTGGGGAACCAGGCCAGGCAGTTGAGGCCCGCCTCGACCCGAGCTCCGGCGGCGGACGACTCGCCGTACCTGTCCCACACCCGGATGGTGCCGTCGTCGGAGCAGGTGGCGAGCAGGTTGCTGTCCGGGGAGATGGCCACGCCCCGGATCCTTCCCTCGCCGCCGGACAGTCTCGCCCGTTCCGTGCCGCCCGCCGACCAGACACGGGCGCCGCCGTCGTCGAAGCAGGCGGCCAGCCAGGTGCCGTCGGGGGCGATCGTCACCCCCCGGGCCGGTCCCGGGCATCCCTTGAGCGAGGCCCGCGCCTTCCCGTCGGCTCCCCACAGACCGGCCGTCCCGTTGGCGGAGAAGATGGCGAACCATCTGCCGTTCGGCGCCACGGTGATCTCGCCGATGTCCTCCACCCTGTTCCTCAGGGTGGCGTACCTGCGGCCGTCCGGTTTCCAGAGCTGGATCTTCCCGTAGATGGACAGGGTCGCGAGCCAGCCGCCGTCCGGGGAGATGAGGAGGTGGGCCGTCGCCCTGACGTTCGCGACCAGGACGGCGCGCTCGGTGCCGTCGGCCCACCACACGCGGGCGGTGCCGTCCTCGGAGCAGGTGGCCAGCCAGGTGCTGTCGGGAGCGATCACCACCTCGCGCACCGGCCCGGTGTGACCGGCAAGCACCGCCCTCCTGCTGCCGCCCGCGCCCCACAGCCGTACGGTCCGGTCGGCCGACCAGGTGGCCAGCCAGGTGCTGTCGGGAGCGATCGCCACCCCGCGCAGGCGTCCCGCGTGCCCCGTCGGGATGGCCCGCCTGCGGCCGCCGGCGCCGCGTATCCGGACGACGTGGTCGGCCGACCACACGGCCAGCCACGTCTTGTCCGGCGAGACAACGCCGTGGTGGCTGTTCTCGAGGGGAACGGTGAGGGTCGCCCCTTCTATCCTGTCCTCGTTCCAGAGCTTCACCGACCCGTCACCGGAGTGCGTGGCGATCCAGCTCCCCTCGGGGGAGATCGTCACCTGGCGCACCGTCCCGGTCCGGCCCCTGCGGCTCTGCCGCGCGGTGCGCTCCGACTGCCAGATCCGGATCGTCCCCTCGTCGGAGCAGGCGGCCAGCCAGCCGCTGTCCGGCGCGATCACCACCTGACGAACCACCCCCGCATGACCCGTCAGAGCGGCCCGCTCAACACCGTCGGCCTCCCACAGCCGCACACTCCGATCACCGGAGAGAACCGCCAGCCAGCCGCTGTCCGGCGCGATCACCACCTGACGAACCACCCCCGCATGACCCGTCAGAGCGGCCCGCTCAACACCGTCGGCCTCCCACAGCCGCACACTCCGATCACCGGAGAGAACCGCCAGCCAGCCGCTGTCCGGCGCGATCACCACCTGACGAACCACCCCCGCATGACCCGTCAGGACGGCCCGCTGCCTGCCGCCGGCCTCCCACAGCCGCACCGGACCGGTGGACGCCCAGGTGGCCAGCCACGAACCGTCGGGAGAGATCCGCATGCCCGATCCCGCCCCGGTGTGTCCCGTCAGGACGGCCCGCTCGACGCCGTCGGCTCCCCACAGGCGCACGCTCCCGTCTCCGGAGAGGGTCGCCAGCCACGAACCGTCAGGTGAGACGGCTATTTCGGAGACCTTGCCGATCGGCCTGTCCCGGCCGGAGACCTTCTCGTCCTCCTGGCTCCAGCCGCGCATCCTCAGGACGTCTTTCAGGCGTCGCGGCTTGGTTCTCACCCGGACCCGGCTCCTGAGGACCAGTCGTCTCCTCCCACCGGGACTCCAGAGAGCGACCCGTCCCGTCGCGGAGCGGGACGCCAGCCACGAACCGTCCGGCGCGGCCACCAGCCCGGCGAGCTTTCCCGCCCCGCTTCGCAGGGCGGCTCGCCTGCTCCCGTCGGGATTCCAGAGGCGGCCCTTCCCGCTCGCGGAGAGGGTCGCCAGCCACGACCCGTCGGACGCCGCCACCATCGCGGCAAGCTTTCCCGTCCCGGTGCGCAGGACGGCCCTCTCGGTGCCGCCGATCCCCCATATCTGCACCTTCCTGCTCCCGGAGCGGGTCACCAGCCACGAGCCGTCCGGCGCGACGACGACCTCGTGCACCGGTCTTCCGTGGGTGGCCAGCGTCGTCCGGGTGGTGCCGTCGACCTTCCAGATCTGCGCGCCGCCGTCGCGGGCGTGCACGACGAACCGTGACCCGTCCGGTGTGATCGACACCTCGTCGAGCCGTCTCGTCGCCGAGGTCAGGGTCCGCAGGAGGCAGGTGGCGCCGTCGTCGGGCAGCGGCCAGCGGGCTCTCAGGAAGGTGGTCTTGTTCTCCTGGCTGTAGCGCTCGACCGACGCCCGCATCGGCGGGAACGCGTAGAGGCGGGCCAGCAGGTTCGACGTGGAGACCGCGTCCGACTCGAAGGGGGTCAGCAGGTGGGCGCTGCGGTCGATCAACCGGCGGACCCCGGCGACGGAACGGGAGGTCGACAGGGCCAGGTCCGCCTCCGCCGCGGCCACCCCGAACGCGCGTACCCGGGCGACGAACCACCGCACGTCGTGCAGGAGCGACTCCAGCTCCCGGTATCTCCTCGCCTCGGAGAGGTGGAACAGCAGGTGGTCCCAGAGGTAGGGCACGGTCCGGGGCAGCCTCCACCATTCGGCGTCCGCCGTGAGGTCGTCGTCGGGTATCAGGTTCCTGGCCTCGTCGAGGAGGTCGCGGTTGGCGGCCTCGGCGCGCTCCTTTCCCAGGCCGCCCTCCGAGCGGACGGCGGAACGGACGACGTCGTGGATCGTGATCGACGGCGTCGTTCCCCTCGCGTGACGTCTGCTGACCAGTGAGAGGTCCTGGAGCCTTCCGCAGAGCCGCTCCGCCTGCTTGGACGTGAGTCCCGCGGTGCCCCGCCAGAGAAGCTCGACGACGGTGACCGGTATCTCGGCGTCCTCGGGGAAGACGCCCAGTTCCAGGAAACGGGCGCGGTCGAACGCGCCGAGGGCCTCGAGGCCGTGCTCGACGGTGGCGAGCACGGCGGTCTCCCGCTGGGAGGCGACGGTGACGTCCAGGACGGCGGGTACGGCCCGGCCGAGCCGCTCGGCCGCCCGGCGTGCGGCGACGTCGGCGTTCGTTCCCGCGCCGTGCTCGTCGCGCAGCCGCGCGTTGACGAGGGACAGCAGCAGCGGCCATCTCCCCGTCAGTCCGACCAGGTCGCTGACGACCCCGGGGTTCATCGGCGGCAACCCCCGGCTCAGCACCTGGACGGCCACCCGCGGCGCCATCTCGTCGACGATCATCGCGATCGCCTTCGGGGGCAGCGCCCGGGGCAGCCGGGTCGTCACCAGCACCCGGGACCGCACGGCCGCGGCCAGGAAGGGGCGCAGTTGCCTGAGGCTCCACACGTCGTCGACCACCAGCAGCACGCGGCCCCGCTCCGCCAGGGCCTCGGCCATCCGGTGACCGGCCTGCTCGGGGCTGGAGAACTCCGGCCGGACGCCCAGCACGGCCTCCGTGACGTCGTTGGCGAGCGCCGCGATGTCGGCACCGGCGCGGTCACGGCCCACGGTGACCCATATGACGCCGCCGCCGAACCGTTTACGCACCTCGTCGCTGTGACACGCCTCCACGGCCAGGGAGGTCTTGCCGAACCCGCCCGCCCCGGCGAGGCCGGTGGTCAGCCCGACCGTGCCCGAACCCCTCATCGTCAGGGTGGAGACCACGTCGTCCAGCTCGGTTCTCCTGACCCAGCCCGGCTGCCTGTCCGGCACCAGGAAGAGCCCGCCGCGCGTGCGTGACTCCCTCAGTTTCGGCGTCAGCCATGTCAGCAGGACGACAAGGGAGGCGGTTAATCCGAAAATCGCGATCCATTCGATCCGGTGCTCGACGACCGTGTCCGGAAGATATTCTTCGACCATTCGCACCGGAAGTCCGACCAGGATTCCCAAAACCACCAGAATCGCCGTGGCGACATCGGTGATTCTTTTTGTGCGACGAGTCACCGTCCACCCCTACAGTGCCGACCCCTGCCCCGACGGGCGCCGGGAACCCTGGACGCACGATATCTGTTCCCCATTGCCGCTGAGTTGAATCACCGAGGTTTCGGCAATTAAAGCGCATACGAAAACCGCGTTGCACAGTTTGAGCTGCTATGTCCACGACATCGTGGCCGCCATTCCGGATCCATTCAAGGTAGATCCTTTCGTGTGACAACGCGACCGCCCCCGGTGACCTCTCCTGGAGCGTCCGGGAGAGGGTCCGAAGAAGGTGATGGAACGACGAACCGCCCCCGCGCCCATCGGGCCGGAGACGGCGCGGGACGCCGTCGGGCCGCGGAGGGCGCGGGAGCGGTTCGGTTCTGACGGGCCGGGCCTCGCCGGCCCGATCCGGCCGGACCTGACAGGTCCGGCCGGATCGGGTCTTGAGGTCACGGATCGCGGATCGCGGATCGCGGATCAGCGCTGCAGGTCGACGCAGGAGTAAAAGGCGTTGGCGGTGTCGGCGATGTTCCAGACGGCGAGGATCTTCAGACGGCCGGTCCTGCCACCCAGGTTCACGTTGTGCGAGACCGTGGCGCCGGGCTGCCTGCCGCCGTCGTTGAACACCGCGATCCGGGTGTTGCCGACGTAGTACTCCCACGTGCTGGTGGCGTGGCGGGCGGTCAGCACCCAGTTGAAGGTGACCGAGTTGCCCACGCTGGTGGCCGGCCAGCCCTTGCTCTCGTCGCTGAGCTGGGAGAACCGGGCGATGTTGGCGTGGCAGTTCCGCAGGCCCTTGGGGCCCTCCACGCTCTGGGGCTCGTAGATGATGTCGCCGCAGTTGGAGACCCGGCCCTGGGCGCACATGGCCTGGCGGCTCGGCGGCGACGAGATGTAGCCGTGCGCGTTGGCGGGCGAGGCGATGAACACGGTCGAGGCGACGGCGATGATCGCCATCGCGAGGAAGGTGACCGTTCTGCGCATGTCCTGCTCCTTCGCTGGGGGGTGACTCGAATATAAAAGAAAGTTTCCTAACAGTAAACATTCGAGTCATGAAATATTCGGAAGCCGGTCAGGCGCGACGGCCCCTTCGGCCGGGCCCCGGGAGCGGCGGTTCTCACGGTTGGCCGCCCGGTCGCTCTTTTCGGGGATGACGGCCCTGATGTGGCGTCGGCACAGATGGCCGCGGTTGTCGCGGGAGGAACGGGAGGGAGCAGGCCTTGTCGGCGGCCGCCGCGGCAGGGCGGGTACACGGGCGGCCGGACCTTGATACGAGCCAGGACGGCGCGAAACCGCGCGCTGTCCCCGCTTGCCCCACGGTCAAACGGTCAACGCTTGCCCCACGGTCAAGACGAAGGACAGCGGACGACATCGCCGGCCGACCGGCAGGTGGACCTTGCCGGTCACCCACCCCGAGAAAGGCCGGGCTGCCCACGGGCAGCGGCCCCGCCGATCATCGTCTGCGAAGGAGGTGCGCCCGAGCTCGGCGCAGATCGTGTGGACGGCGTCGACTCGGGCGGCCGGCAGGTGGGTGTGCTCGCGCGGCGGGAAGGTCTCCCCCGGCCGTTTCGTGAACCTGGAACGGATCACCATCGGGACCCGGTGGACGTCTCCCGAAGGGACGCGACCCCTACGGAACTCTCGCGACCATGCCGAAGATGCCGGGTTCCGCGAGGTCGGGGATGGGGTCGAAGTCGTCCTCGGGGCGCCAGCCCTGGACGGGGACGATGCCCGGAGCCAGGAGCTCCAAGCCCTCGAGCCACGCGGCCATGTCCGCGCGGGTGCGGCCGACGACGGCTCCCTGACGGGTGCGGCCGTACAGCTCCTGGCCCTTCTTCGCCAGGTCTCCGGTCAGCTCGCCGGGGTGGCCGTGGGAAATGGCCACGTAGCTGCCGGACACCAGCGGGCGACGGATCTCGGCGATGATGCCGGCCGCCTCCTCGTCGTCGGGGATGAAGTGCAGGACGGCCAGCAATAACACTCCCACCGGCTGGGTGAAGTCCAGGTAGTCGTGGACCGTGGGGTGCCGCAGCAGGGCGGCCGGGTCGCGGATGTCGGCCGGGACGACCACCGTGCCGGGGTTGTCGGCGAGCAGCGCGCGAGCATGGACGAGCACCACGGGATCGTTGTCGACGTAGACCACCCGTGAGCTCGGCGCCGCGCGCTGGGCCACCTGATGAACGTTCTCCTGCGTCGGCAACCCGGCGCCGATGTCGAGGAACTGGCGGACGCCCGCGTCGACGAGGGTGCGCACGGCCCGGCTCAGGAAGGCACGGTTGGCCCTGGCGTTCTCGCGCGCGTTCGGCACGGACTGGAGCACCATATCGGCGGCTTCACGATCCGAGGCGAAGTGGTCCTTGCCGCCCAGCAGGTAGTCGTATATGCGTGCCGCGCTCGGCACGGTCAAGTCCACGCCCGGTATATCCATGGACGAAAGGTTAATGAATCAAGCTCCTTCATCGGCGTTTTTCGCGCAAAGGCTGGACATCGGTCCCCGGCCGCCCGAGCGAGGTCTGCGCGCTCGCCAGGAGTCAGCCGTTCCGGCATGCACGACCTCGGCCGAACGTAGAGGCGCTCGATCAACGATCTTCTGCACCGGCCCGCCTGGCGACGCCGCGACGCAGGACCCCGGCAAGCCACGAGACCGGCCCCTGCCTCCGAGGCTCGATCATGTGGCTGAAGCTCCTCACCCCAGCCACATGATCGAACCTCTGAACCGGCTCTAGACCGCTTCCGCGCGGACACGCAGGGCAGCCTCGACCATGTTCCTGAGGCTGGCCTCCGTCTCCGGGTAGTCGCGGGTCTTCAGGCCGCAGTCGGGGTTGACCCAGAGCAGGGCCGGATCCACCGAGGCCGCGGCCGTACGCAGGGCGGCCTCGATCTCCCCGACCGAGGGCACCCTGGGCGAGTGGATGTCCCACACGCCGGGCCCGATGCCGCGCGCGTAGCCGAAGGCGCGCAGGTCGTCCAGGAGTTCCATCCGGGAGCGGGCCGCCTCGACGCTGGTCACGTCGGCGTCCAGGTCGCCGATCGCGCCGATGATCTCTCCGAACTCCGAATAGCACATGTGGGTGTGGATCTGCGTGCTGTCGGCCACCCCGCTGGTGGCCAGCCGGAACGCGGCGACCGCCCACTCCAGGTATGCCTCGTGGTCGGCCCGCCGCAGCGGCAGCAGCTCCCGCAGCGCGGGCTCGTCGACCTGGATGATCCTGATGCCCGCCGCCTCAAGATCGCGGATCTCGTCGCGCAACGCCAGCGCCACCTGCCTGGCGGTCTCGCCCAGTGGCTGGTCGTCGCGGACGAACGACCAGGCCAGCATGGTCACCGGGCCGGTGAGCATGCCCTTGACCGGCTTCTTCGTCCGCGACTGCGCGTAGGAGGCCCAGCGCACCGTCATCGGCTCGGGACGGGAGACGTCGCCGAACAGGATCGGCGGGCGGACGTAGCGGCTGCCGTACGACTGCACCCAGCCGTGCTCGGTGGCGGCGTAGCCCTCCAGCATCTCGGCGAAGTACTGGACCATGTCGTTACGCTCGGGCTCGCCGTGCACCAGCACGTCCAGGCCGATGTCCTCCTGCAGCGCGATGACGCGGTCGATCTCGGCCTCCATCCTGCGCTCGTACCCGGCCCTGTCGATGTCGCCCGAGCGCATGGCGGCGCGGGCCTGGCGCACCTCGCCGGTCTGTGGGAAGGAGCCGATGGTGGTGGTGGCCAGCGGCGGCAGGCCCAGGTCGGCGTTCTGCACGGCGAGCCGCTCGGCGTGCGGGGCGCGCGGGCTGCCCTCGCCCAGGGCATCCAGCCTGGCTCGCACCCGGGGGTTGAGGAACCGCTCGACGGTCCTCTCCCCCGCGACGACCTCCTCGCCGTTCAGCGCCCGGCCGATCCGTACGACCTCGTCGACCTTCTGCCTGGCGAAGGCCAGCCGCTCGCGCAGCCGCGGGTCCAGCGAGGTCTCGGCGTCCAGGTCGAGCGGGACGTGCAGCAGCGAGCAGGAGGTGCTCACCACCAGCCGGTCGCTCAGGCCGAGCAGCGCGGCGCAGGTCGCCAGCGCCTTCGCGATGTCGGTACGCCAGACGTTGCGGCCGTCGACGACCCCGGCGACGAGGGTCTTGCCGGGCAGCCCACCGGCGGCGGCCAGCGCCTCCAGGTTGCCGGGCGCCGAGACGAAGTCCAGGCCGACGGCCTCGACCCGGCTGCGGGCCAGGATCTCCAGTGCGGGCCCGATCTCGCCGAAGTAGGTGGCCACCAGCAGCCGGGGGCGGCTGCTGAGCTCCCCCAGCCGCGCGTAGGCCCGGCGCAGCGCGGCCAGCTCCTCCTCCGTATGGTCGGCGGCCAGTACCGGCTCGTCCAGCTGCACCTCGGCCACCCCCGCCGCGGCCATCCGCTCCAGCAGCTCGGCGTAGGTCTCCAGCAGGCCGTCCAGCAGCCGCAACGGCGCGAAGCCGGGCTCGGTGGACTTGGCCAGCAGCAGGAACGACAGCGGCCCGACCAGCACCGGCCGGGTCTCGACGCCCAGCCGCCGCGCTTCGGCGTACTCGGCCAGCGGCTTGCTCCAGTCGAGCCGGAACCGGGTCTCGGGGCCCACTTCCGGAACCAGGTAGTGGTAGTTGGTGTCGAACCACTTGGTCATCTCCAGCGGTGCGACCCCCTCGGCGCCGCGGGCCATCGCGAAGTACGGGTCCGCGGCACCGGAAAACCGCTCGGGCACCGCGCCCACCATGACGGTGGTGTCCAGCACGTGGTCATACAAGGAGAAGGTGTTGGACGGCACCGCGTCCAGCCCCGCCTCCGACAGCTTCCGCCACACTCCTTGCCGCAACCCGGCGGCCGTCTCCTGCAAGCCGGCGGCGTCGACCCGCCCGGCCCAGTGATCCTCCGTCGCCCGCTTCACCTCGCGACGGCCCCCGATACGGGGATAACCCAAAACGGTCGTGGTGACCTTGCTCATGGCGTCCTTCCCTCGGCTCATGCCATGCCGACCCACGGCCACACGGAAGGAACACCCAGGAAAAACCCATCCCAGGCCCTCCCACGAGACCACGGATCACCGCACACCGGACGGCGCACGAGCGGCTGGCAGGTCTTCGGACTCGCGGGCATCACACACACTCCTACTGACCGTCGCTTCCCAGATGACACGCACCCAGTGCCGATGACGGCGTTCGTTCCCACTCACCGCTGCGGGGCAGTCCCGGAATCACACCGGGTTCCCTCTTACGACTCCCGACACCAACACGGCACCGGGAGAACCAACCGCGCCACGAGCATAACCCGCCCCCACCCCCACCGGACCGGGACGCCACCCAGCGGATCGATGAGGCAGGGATCACCTTCGATCACCCGGCCGCGCGCTCATCCCCATCAGCGTGAAGTAACCCTCAGCGGACCGTGGCTGTCTAGAACTAACCATTGCGCTACTTTCTGTCAAAGTGACAGAAATCTAATGTCGCCTCCATGAGCGATGACCGATGGGAGCCACCAGCCGTCCTGCTCGCCGTTGACCTGGTGATCCTTACCTTGCGCGAATCGCGCCTGCACGTGCTCCTCGTCGAGCGTGGCATCGAGCCGTGCAAGAGTGCCCAAGCTCTGCCAGGCGGCTTCCTTCAGCATTCGGGAGAGAGCCTCATCGAGGCGGCTCACCGGGAGCTGGCGGAGGAGGCCGACCTGGATGTCGAGACACTCCGCCTTGAGCAACTCGGCGTCTATGACGACCCTGGCCGTGACCCTCGCGGCCGGGTGGTGAGCGTTGCCTATCTGGCCATCGCCCCTCGGCTGCCCGAGCCGATCGCCGGGACCGACGCCGCCCGCGCAGGCTGGCAATCCACCGACCGGGTGCTTTCCGGAGCGTTGAAGCTCGCTTTCGACCACCGGCACATCGTCGCGGACGGCGTCGAGCGCGCCCGCGTCAAGCTTGAGCATTCCGCACTCGCCACAGCCTTCTGCAGGCCGACCTTCACGATCACCGATCTCCAGGACGTGTACGAGGCGGTATGGGGGATGCCACTCGACCCCCGCAACTTCTACCGCAAGGTCCAGAAGACCGAGGGCTTCATCGTCTCTGCCGGTTCGGCACGGAAGGCCGCGACCGGACGACCGGCTCGGCTGTTCAAAGCCGGCCCTCGCGATGTTCTGAACCCCCCGATGATCCGGCCCACCGACTCGCCAAACGGAAAGGAACCAACGCAGTGAGCCTCGTCGTGATCCTCACCGCACTAGACCTGGAATACCAGGCGATCCGAGAGAAGCTGATCAACCCGCGCCTGCACCGACACCCGCAAGGCACCCGCTTTGAGGTGGGCCGACTGGCGGACGGGCGATCCCGGGTGGCCCTCGCCCACGTCGGCAAGGGCAATCACTCCGCGGCGGTGCTCACCGAACGCGCCATCGCCGAATTCCAACCGGCCGCTCTCCTGTTCGTGGGTGTGGCCGGCGCGCTGCATCCGGACATCGCTCTCGGAGATGTGGTGGTGGCCACGCACATTTACGCCTTCCACGGTGGGACCAGCGAGGATGACCGCTTCAGGAGCCGTCCCCGCGTCTGGGAGACCTCGCACGCCGCCGAGCAGATCGCCCAGCACCTGTGCCGCAGCGGTGCCTGGGGCAAGGATCTCGATTCCCGCCCGGATGTGCACTTCGGGCCGATCGCCGCAGGAGAAGTGGTCCTGAACTCCCGGCTCTCCTCACACGCCCGCTGGATTCGCGACAACTACAACGACGCGCGGGCGATCGAGATGGAAGGCGCAGGCGTGGCGCAGGCCGGGCAGCTGAACCGAGCGCTGCCGGTGGTCGTGATCCGGGGCATCAGCGACCGAGCCGACGGCACCAAGGAGACCACGGATCGCGAACGGTGGCAGCAGCGGGCAGTCGCCAACGCGGCCGCGTTCGCCGCAGCTCTCGCCGAAGAACTGTCCACCGAAGAGCCCACGAGAAGGAGCTCCACCATGCCCGACACGACCAGGAACATCGCGAAGGGGAACGCTCGCGTGGGAGTGCAGGCAGGTACCGTACACGGCGGCATAAGGATCTCTCCCGAACCGTCCAGACCGACGGACCTGCCCGAAGCGCTGCTCTCCTTCCGCACCCGGCTCCAGCAGGCACGGGCGGCGGAACGTTTGGACGAGGTGACCTACAAGGCGGCGGAAGCGGAACTCGCCGTGGCCGACCAAGCGCTGAACACGGAGACGCCGGACCGGAAGAACATGCTGACGCTGGCGCTCAAGAAACTACGCGGACTCGTCGGTGATGTGGCCGAGCTGGCGGCGGAGCTGACAGTCATCATCGCCCTTGCCCAGGCCCTGTCATGACAGAACCCGGGCACCACGGCGGCAACGTGGCCGCGGGTTCCGCTCAAGTCGGAGTGCAGGCCGGGACGGTGCACGGCGATGTCGTTTACATGACGACACCACAGGACTCACCGGAGACCAAATTCCGGACGGGTGTCTCCTTCCTGCAGGGGCGCATGCCGAAACAGGCCCGGCAGCTCATCCGCGAGGCAATGACCGACTACACCACCAACGAGGTCTGCTTCTACTGGCTCCTCGCCATGGTGAGCGGCCGGACCCGGCACGAGTTGAACAAAGACGAGACCGTCCAGCTAAGAGACAGGAGCGCCATCCTTCGGCTCTCGGGCGAGGACGCGTGGCGGGACGGCGTACGGATCATCGACCGTCTCCTGGAGTCGGCCGGTAAGGCCGAGGCGGACATCCGCGTTGTGGTCAAAGAGCTCGACGCGCTACGCGAACCGCAACGCGGCCTGATCCTGGAGCACTTGGAGCTGTACCTCGACGGCCCGATCGAGGACCATCTGTGGCACCGGGCGCTGTCGAAAGCCAAAACGGACCAGATGGCCAGCGACCGGGAAGATCGAATCTGGAAATTCTTCCATCCCGTGCCAGCCGTCCCCTTGCCTCGAGAGCCGCGGCCATCCGGCATCCCTCTGGGGACCTGGGTCCAAACCGTAACGACGACGGCTGTGCTTCTCGTGACGACAGCCCATCTCGGCTATCTGGTCCTGAGGAGCGGCAGCGTTCCCTCGATGCTCGCCTACCTGCTGGCTGTCACCGGCGCCTTCGTCGGCGTACGGAACGCTGTGGACTGGCGCTTTCGTGTCGTACGCTGCCACGCCAAGAACAGGGAGTATTTAGGGTTCGCGACCGGTACACCGCCTGGCGGCTTTGCGAAGAGGGCGAAGCACCGGATAGACCACTACTTCGCCATATACCTTCCGTCCGGCGTGGACCGAGACGCCTGGCTGGCACAGACCAAGGGGATCCGCGGGAGCCTCTGTGAGGAGATCGCTGAGGTTTACGCAGGGATCCCGGGCGGAGTCGAGAAGGTCGCCTGGCTTATCCGGCACCGAGCGAGCGACGTCAGCACCCGCCACAGGAAAGGCACACTGTGGAATTACCGCGAGGAACTCGCGACGCCTCGGCGAACAAAGACGCTGGCGATCCTCGGACTTGCCACCCTCACAGGTGGGGGAGGTTTGGCCACGAGCGGTGCAGCGCTGATCGACCCTCTGCGGACGATCGGCATGATGCTCGTCCTACTGATCGCTGGGTGGATCGGCGTCCGCACGGGGCTGCACATCGTCCTGGAGCGCCGCCGGTACGCCGCCGACAGAATTGAAAACCTCCGAACCTGGGAGGCCGACAAGATGGCTCTGGCTCGATGGCGCGCGAAGCTGGCCAACAAGCCCTCCGACAAGGAGATGGCCGCCTGGCTGGACTGCGACCGGAAAGTGCTCCTAGAAGAGGCTCTGCGCCACTATCGGTTGACCATGAGCGGCGTCATCGCCTACGCCTTCATCGAAGCGCCCGCTCCGTCGAGCGCACGCGCGCGGGTACGCAACGGGCCATGGCGCTACAAGAGATACAAGCTTCTGGTCTTCCTCATCACCCAGGAAGGAGTACGTCAGCTCAATGTCACACTCGACTCCTTGAATGGCACGTTCCATAACCGCCAGCGGCTCAACTATCGCTTCGAAGCGGTCGCCTCCGTACGAGTGAGCGAGGCAGACAACGGCGACCGCACCTTCCAGCTCACGCTTGTCAACAGCGATGAGATCACTGTCCCGGTGAGCCAAGGGATGGAGGAGCTTCAGCTGGGAGAAAATCCCGGAGAGGTGGCCGAGGTGACATTGGACGCAGCAGGACTCGCCCATACCCTCCATGTTTTGGAGGGAATCGCCGCGGAAGGAAAAGGCTGGGTCGAACAGCAGGACAAACGCACGGGCAATCTCCTGGGTACCTTGAACGACTCCGGACCCCCTCAAAGCTCATGACATGTCGCCTCGGCCATGCGCTTGCCCTTGGCCGAGGCCCAAGCACTCCCGGCTGTCATGGCTTGGCAGCTCTGCGTACCTCGTGCTCACCCGCGCGAAGTGCTTCGCCTGTCGTATGCCAAGGTCGCCGAGTACCAAGCGCGCGGTCTGGTCCACTTCCACGCGGTGATCCGCCTCGACGGCCCGGACGGTCCCGACTCCCCTCCCCCAGGCTGGGCAACCGTCCCGCTGCTGGACACCGCGATCCGGCAGGCCGCCGTACAGGTCGTCCCGGCCTCGAAGCAGTCGCCGGACGCTCCTCCGCCGGTCCTGCTGCGCTGAGGTGATCAGCTCGACGTGCGACCGGTCTACCTCTCCACCGACCTGGACGGCGTGAGTGACCAGCGGGTGGCCTCCTACGTGGCCAAGTACGCGACCAAGGGCGCCGAGTCGGCGGGAACGGTGGACCGACGCATCCGTGACGTTCGAGACATCGCCCGACCGGACGTGACCGAACACGCCCGACGCATGATCCTGACCTGCCTCGCCCTGAACCGCCTGCCTCAATACCGGCTACTCCCGCTGCGGCACTGGTCGCACATGCTGGGCTACCGGGGCCACTTCTCCACCAAGAGCCGCTACTACTCCACCACCCTCGGCGAGCTACGCCGCACCCGTGCCGACTACCGGGCCGCGCAAGCCCGGATGATCCTCGGCCTGCCCGACCCTGCCGAAGAGATCACCCTCACCCTGTCCGAGTGGCGCTACGCCGGAAGCGGCCACCGACACGGCGAACCCTTCTGGGCGGAACTGGCCCGGCAACGCATCGCCACCGCTCGCAAGATCGCCAAAGAACCTGCTCATCCTGAAATGGAGTGATCTCATAAGGATGCGTTCCAGTCGTCCGGAAGCCGTCTTCACTCTTCTGTGCCGGATCCGGGGAAGTGATCCAGGCTTGGCCACATGACTGGCTACCTTCAGGTTTCGACCACAGTGGACAGCCGTGATGCGGCGATGAATCTTCTCAGATCTGCCGTTCGTGCGAAATTAGCAGCATCGGGCCAAGTCTTCGGGCCTGCGCAGTCTGTTTTCTGGCATGAGGGAGAAATAGGCGAAGGGGAAGAGTGGCAGATCTTCCTGAGGACGACTGTGGAGCGCTACCCGGACTTGGAGGCACATTTGATATCCGAGCATCCGTGGAACAACCCTGAAGTGACCTTCACATCGATTGACGGTGGGTCGGCCCCGTATTCGGAATGGCTGAGCAAGACGACGGCGTAGCCATGCGGTCGAAGAGTTCGGCAACGGATGACAGCGACCTGTGATCCTCAAGTCGCTCAAGAACGGCACTGACGCGCTGGCGTGGACGAATCGACGCGACATCCACGGAGAGGCTCAGCGACTGACTCAAGGCGGCGGATGCGCGTTCGATCTCCCCGGCGTCTAGATACGCTTCCGAAAGCCAAGTCGTATAGAGGGACTTGTCCCGGGCGTGGGTGTCCTCGTATTTCGAGAGGGCATCCTCAAGAACGGCGATGGCCTTAACGGGTTGATTCAGCGCGACCCAGCACCGTCCTGTCATGATCTGAAGTTCGAGCCGGTCAACCCAGAGTGCCCACCTGGATTCGGCTCACCACTGCTCTCCTCAAGCGCCCTACCGGCTTCTTCAAGAGCTCTTTCGACCTCAACCTGGCATCTCTGCCCTTCAAACGCGTACGCCCACGCCGCTCGCTCCAGCAGGAGTGCCCTGACCTCAGGGGGAGTCCCTCGCTCCGCCACCCGGCACGAAGCATCCGCTTCCTGAATCCCCGGAGAGCCATAACTTACTTTCTGATAGGCCAGGAACGCCGGCGAATTGGCAAGAAGGGCGGTGTCTCCGGCATCGGTGGCGGCCGACAAGCTTTTCTTGAAAAGCCGCCTCGCCCTCTTGGCCCATCCCGCGTCGAAGGCAGCCCATCCCGCCTGCTGCGCTTGCTCGCTGACCACGCTTAGCAGCGCTCTTCCCGTCTTCTCCGTATAACTGGCCTCGCTGACGAGTGTGCTCGTTCTCTCAAGTTCAGCAGCATAGGGAGGATAGGTTTCGGCACCACCTAGATAGTCGTCGATTCGACGTAACCGCGCAATGCGCTTGCGAAGCGAAACGACAAGCTCATCATTGACGCGTCGCCCCCGAGAGAGAAGGATAGGCCGGTCTCGTTGAAGAAGCCGGTGATGAGCTCGGGTCCTTTGGAGGCCAGCGCCGCGGTTCCCCCGGCCTGCCAGGTGCGATACCAGCGGCTGGCCGACATCGGCGAGACCCGCAGCAACCGCGCCACCTCGGCCTGCGACGTTCCCTGCGCGAACATCTCCGCCGCCTGCAGTCGCACCGCCTCACGTCGCGCTCGGTCTTTGCCGGTCAATTCACCGCCTTCGGGATATCTCATAACTCCGGCATACCGAACGTGAGGTCATCCAACGGCCATAAATCACCACTGATGATCTAACTCCCGAGCTTCAGCCTCAGTAATGGCACGGCGATCAACTCGTGGCCTGGTCTTGTCATGAGGTGCTCACGGCGTTCTACTCCTCGACTTACATTTCGGAGTAGCCGGCCGACCGGACGCGCGTTGGTGTCTTGCTCCCTGATCGCGTGCAGGGTGTCGGCTGCTCGCTCTACCTCGCCAATCTCCTGGAACCGTAGAGGCCATGATTGATCATCTTTACTTTTAGGATCTTGCTCGTGCGCCCGCGCCCTCGCGATGGGCATGCTCGGTCCTCTGGGTGGCGATGAGCGCGGCCAGCTTCACCGGGTCGTGTTGCCAAGGGGCGCACACGAAGCGGCGGAGTTTCGCGGACCCCAGAAGTGCCGCGTATGGCGGTGAAAGCTAGTGTGGATGTACATAAGTGGTGACTTTTCACATTGTCGCGCTTATGCCAGGAGGTGAGGTGGCGGCCCGGAATGTTAGGTCCGAGGGCCACGCCGAGCAGCCGCAGGCGGAGCAGCTCGGCGTTACGGGGACCTCGGACGAAGGGCAGTGGAGCGCGCAGACTCTGACGCTGGCTCTCCAGCAGGCGACGACGGGACTGGGCGGCCTGGGCGCCCTCGTGCACAGGTGCGATTCCGCTACCGGTTGCCTGCGTCTGGCGGCGGCCAGCGGGCTTCTCCCGGAGGCCGCCGAGGCGTGGGCGGATCTTCGTACCGTGCAGGACGTGGCGCCCACACGCGCCGTGCGGCGTGGTGGCTACGTCTGGGTGGGCGGGGACAGCTTGGGGATCGGGGCAACCGGCACGGCGGCATTGCCCCTCCCGGGTGCCGATGGGCCGGTCGGGGTGTTGTCCGTGCTCACGGCAGGGTCCGCCGAGCCGGATGACGAGCAGCGATCCTTTCTCGGTGCGGTAGCGGCATGGGCCGCTGCGCGCCTGGAAGGCTTGCCCGGCACGGAGCCAGGCGTTACTTCGGCGGCCGGGTCCGAGCGGACGGTCCGGATGGGCGAGCTGACCGTGGCGCTCGCCGAGGCCGTCACCACCCGGGACGTCGTGCAGGCCGTCGCGGACCATGTCCTGCCTCCGTTCCGTGCCGACGGGCTCGTGGTCTGGCTCATCGAAGGCGGCCGGCTGGATGTGGTCGGCGCCGCCGGGTACCCACAGGATTTCCTCAGTCTTGTCGACCGGCTCCCGCTCACCGAAACCCTCCCGGTGACCGATGTGTTAGGGACCGGTACTCCCCGGTTCATCGGATCGGAAACGGAGTATTGCCGGCGCTATCCAACGATGGAGAGTGTGGGGAAGGCGTCACCGAAGAACGCCTGGGCGTTCCTGCCCATGATCGCCTCTGGGCGGTCCATCGGCTCATGTGTGGTGTCGTTCACCCGGGAGCGTGTCTTCAGCGACGAGGAGCGCACCCTGCTGACGGCGTTGAGCGGTCTGGTCGGTCAGGCGCTGGAACGGGCCCGGCTGTACGACGTGGAACACGCCCGCGCACAGGAACTGCAGCGCGGTTTGCTTCCCCGGGAGCTTCCCCGGCTCCCCGTCGCCTGCGCCGCCGCGCGCTACCTGCCCGCGGGCCGGGGCGAGGAGGTGGGCGGCGACTGGTACGACCTGATCCCGCTGTCCGGCGACCGGGTCGCCATGGTGATCGGCGACGTCATGGGACACGGCATCACCGAAGCGGCCACCATGGGTCGCCTGCGCACCGCTGTACGCACCCTCGCCGATCTCGACCTGCCCCCCGACGAACTGCTCGGCCACCTCAACGATCTGGTCAGCGACCTCGGTGACGACTTTTACGCCACCTGCCTGTACGCCGTCTTCGATCCCACCACCCGGACCTGTACGTTCTGCCTGGCCGGCCATCCCCCACCGGTCATCGTCCACCCCGACGGCACCGTGTTGTGCCCCCACCTGGCCGCCGACCCGCCGCTGGGCGCCGCGGAACCGCCCTTCGAGATCCACGAATTGCACCTGCCTGAGGAGAGCCTGCTGGTGCTCTGCACCGACGGCCTGGTCGAATCCGCCACCCGCGACGTCGACAAGGGCCTGGCCCAGCTCCGCCGAATCGTGGCCCAGGCCGTGCCCCGCATTCCCCACCTCTGGTCAGGACGCCAGGGCGACGACGTCGGGCCCCTGGAGGATCTCTGCGACACGGTCGTCTCGGCGCTGCTGCCCGCCCGTGAACAGACCGACGATGACGCCGCCCTGTTCATCGTCCATACCCGCGGTACCGCCGCCGACGATGTCGCCACCTGCAACCTCCCCGACGATCCCAGAGCAGCCGGACAGGCCCGCAAATATGTCCGCGAACAACTGGCCATCTGGGGACTGGACGATCTGACGATCACCACCGAACTTCTGGTCAGCGAGCTCGTCGGCAACGTGATCCGGCACGCAAAGGGCCCCATATGTCTGCGCCTGCTGCGCAGCCGCTCCCTGATCTGCGAGATCTACGACGGCAGTCTCAGCACCCCGCGCATCCGCCACGCCTCCTACACCGACGAAGGCGGCCGGGGCCTGCAGCTGGTGGCCGCCCTCTCCCGGCGCTGGGGCGCCCGCTACCTCCAAGACGGCAAATGCATCTGGACCGAGCAATCCCTCCCCTGCTGACGACAACGCGATAAGGCCCCTCGGGTGAGATGGCCTCTCTTGGTGACTGGGGGCCGAGGCCGAACGAAGGCAAGCAAGATCAAGAGAACGTGTGAAGCGGCTTCTGGCCTGGCGGCCTATCACTTCTTGCCTTCGGCCTGGCGCTGCTCCTTCATCGCCCTGATGGCATCACTCATCGCGTGTGGCGTCGCGCGGGCTTGCTCGCGACCAACACCTGTGCGGGCGTGGAAGTCCTGTCGTCGAGGTGAACGACATTGCGGATCACGTTGAGGGTGTTGTTGATCGCGACGGCGTCGTCCGGCCCGATCGGCGAGACCCTGCTGGTCTGGGATCTCGATGAGGATGAGGGGTTCTCCGACGGCCTGATCCCGCTGGATTTCGAGGGGGAGCAGGTTGAGATCGTTCATCATAAGCTCGATGAGATTTCGATCACCTGGAACACCGTTGATCCGGCTCGGCCCTTGGATTGGGTCGGGCAAGGATTCCGGCTGGCGTGGCGAGAGGACGTGCCAGGCGAACTCGCTGCGTTGAGGGGTCAGCGGCTGCGGCTGGGCCACGGCGTGCCGGTCAGCCACGGCGCAATGAAACTCCTGATGCGCCGGGCCGGACCGGCCGGGGTCACCGGCCGGCCCAGGTGGCGCCGGTCCACACCCGACCAGATCGCCACCGACCTGGTCGACCGCCAGTTCTCCCAAAGCGCGCCGAATCAGCTATGGGTCACCGATATCACCGGGCACCCCACCCGCGAAGGCAAGGTGTACCGCGCCGTGGTGCTGGATGCCTCCTCGCGCCGCGTGGTCGGCTGGTCCATCGACCCATCTCCCACCGCCGCGTTGGTGACCATGATCGAGGCGTTCTGGTCCCGAATGCAGGTCGAACTCCTCGACCGTCAGCATTGAAACACCCGGATCGAGCTCGCCAACGCCATCTTCGAGTACCTGGAGATCTGACACCACCGCAGACGGCGTCACAGCAGCCTCGCCATGCTGACCCCGACAGAGTTCGAAAACACGACCATCGTGGCATGACAATCCAGAAACGCGACTCCACCGGACCCGGGGCAGACCACCGACTCCACGAAAGCCGGGGTACATCACCCTGGAACGCCATTGCCAATCCTCCTCGCAATTAGGGATCGGGCGTGCGGCGTGGCTTAGGGCTGGCTGAAGGCTTTTGCTTGCTTGATGGACGGGCCCACCCTCTGTGCCAAGATGATCACTGCGTCATCCACTCCGGCGGTTCAGTCGAGGTCGCCTTGCGCCATGTCTCCGCTACCTCCGAAGGGTTCTGCCGATAGAGGTTGCGGAGGAGCATTATTGCCACGCGGACGAGATCGGGGAAATCCCGCTCTAAAGCGATCCGGAAGCCTTTCATAATTAATGCAAGGCCCTCTTCAAGTTGTTCTGATTCACTTGGCAACTGGCCATTGACAACGCAGCCGGCGGCCAAGTCCACCGAGTGGACCTCAGGGTTGGCACGAGCAAGCGTGCGCCTGACGTCCTTCGAACGCCGCCTGCCGGTGACCAGGCTCGCGCTCGACGTGCGGCGGGAGTCTGTCTCCCCTTGCGACAAGCGGCGTAACCAGTTGCCGCAGTGCCCATCACCGTGGCCGCGACCGTCGACGGCCCACGCCGGTGCCGAGATGAACCGTCGATTCGACATGCTCGAATGCCCGGTGAGGAATCCGTCGATCAGCCAGGAAAGTCCACGAATCGAAACCCTTGACAAGGTGTCTCGCATTTATCAAGGCTGTGATCAGATACCAAATCGAAGAGGATTCGAGTTATTCGAATGGTGACGACAGGAATGCCGACGACGAGGAAGTCGTCGAGTACGACCAAGGCGTTCGAGCTGCTGGAGACGGTGGCGTCCGCCGGCACAGCGGGTGCGAGCCTGTACGATCTGGCAGCCGCGCCCCATGTCGCGGTCAGCACGGCCCACCGCTACGCCGCATCCCTGCTTGAGCTCGGCGTCCTGGAGAAGGACGGCGGCGACCGGTACCGGCTCGTCGACATCACGATGACCAAGAAGGACACGATCGACCACCCCGACCGGCCCAGCCGATTCGCGTACGGGGCCACGCAGATCGAAGCCGAGGTCCCTTACACGGTGTTCAAGGACAGCCCGTCTGTGGACATGTCCGTGGCGCTGCACAACCCGACGGACACGGCGAAAAGCTACGAGTACTGGACCTGCACCACGCTTGCACCGGGCGAGGAGTCGACCTGGGGTTCGCCGACGATGGACATCGTCACGAACGTCGACACCTTCCGGTACGACTCGGCCTACCGCTGGATGGCCGACGTCGAGCAGCCGGCTCACCCGCAGACGCCGACCGACCGGTATCTCGTGCTCGACAAGATCAAGAAGATGAGCGAGTGGCGTAGCGACGGCACCGCCTACGGTCAGGATCTGGCCATCACCCCGCAGAACAACTTCTGGGGCGTGGTGAACCAGGAGAACCGTGAAGGCGTCGTCCGCGTCGGGGACAACACCATCACGCCCGGCATGAAGTTCTGGGAGTGGGGACAGAACGGCTCCTTCGACACGAACATATTCCGGCGCGGGTCGTCCGAACGGCCATACATCGAGCTCTGGGCGGGTACGTCCGACAGGTTCTTCTCCCCGGCGGTCCACCAGCCGCACCAGACGGGCTCGTGGACGGAGTCCTTGGCGCCGGCGCTTGGGCTCGCCGACGTCACCAACGCCACCGCCGACGGCGCCGCGCACGTCGGGTTCGCCCACGACGACGAAGGTGTGCCGGTCACGGCCAACGTGTTCACAACCCTCATCGGCCAGGACGTGACGGCCGCCCTGGTCGACGACTCGACCGGAAGCACGCTGACGAGTGCGACTCACGGGTGACGCGTACGTCTCGCACGAACTCTCGGCACCTGTCGAGTCCGGTGCGACCGCGACGCTCGTGCTCACCGATGGTGGCGGGAAGGAGTTACTGCGCGCGAGCGTGACCGACGAGTGAACCGAACCAGCGCACATCGGCACCCGTGACGGGGGCCGCGCCTCACGCGCGGCCCCGAGGCCCAGAGCGGCACGAACGGACGCCTTGCTCAACGGAGAAGGAAGCGCAATGAGAGCAACAACTCGCAATCGCAGACGTCGCTCGGCCGTGGCGGCCCTGAGCGTGGTCACCCTGGGGGCATCTCTGGTCCTCGCCGCGACGTCGGCCGCCGCGGACGGGCCCAGCGCCTCGATCATCTTGGGCGAGGTCAACGAGGAGAACGGTCTCCGCCAGATCGAGCAGGGTGACGGCACGACCGCACCCGTGACGGTTGGCGGGCTGAGCGCACGCGCGACCGTGCAGACCTCGGCACCGGCGGAACACATGTATTTCCAGGTCGACGACGCGATCGCCTTCGATGGCGCGTTCGTCGCGTGCCTGCAGGTCGAGTACTTCGACGAGGGCGGGGCCACATTCCGCGTCCAGTACGACTCGACCAGCAGCGCGTACGGCTCGACGGGTTCGGTGAACCGCACCGGGTCGAACACGTGGAAGACGGCGGGCTTCGAGCTGATGGACGCCCGGTTCGCCAACCGCGAGAACGGCGGCGCCGACTTCCGCGTCGAGGCGGGCACGGCCGGGGTGACCTTGCACAGCGTGAAGTTGACGATCATCCAGAACGACGACGGCGTGACCCCGCCGTGCGCGGCCGCCTCGCCCGAGCCGGAACCCGTCCCCCCGCGCTGGAAGCTCAAGTATGTCGAGCAGTTCGGGAAGCCGATCCGCACTGAGGCCAGCCCGTGGGTGCTCGACGACTACAGCGAGCCGGTCGACGACTTCAACGACGACAACGGCGACCTCTACCGCCTTCAGCTCGGTCCCGAGTTCGACGCGGCGATGGCGACCATGCGGACCTACCGGCAGGAGACCGAGTTCGGCCGGGACGGCTGGCTCACGGCGTCCCTCTCCGCGCGCGAGAGCGGCGGGCGGGTCGACGACAGCTACACCGACACTGCCGAACGTCCGTCGATCGTGACGGAGTCGCTGAAGAACGCGGGCTCCGTCGCCAAGATCACCGTGCCCAACCACACAGGTGGCGCGATCATCCGCAACACCGAGCCGCTGCCGAAGTACTACCGCATCGAGTACGACCTCAAGACGCTCGACTTCGGCGGCTTGCGTGACGGCTCGCTGTTCTACGACGGCAAGTACAACGGGTACGCCCTCGGGGAGTGCAAGACGTTCTACCCCTGGGTCGGCGACCCGAACGACATCGAACCGGCCGACCCCTGCGCCACACGCTCCGTGCGGGAGGACAGCAACGAGGCGTACAACGCGTTCCACTTCATGTCGATCCTGGACTTCCCGGCGATGCCCCGGAACCTGGCGATGTACCACTGGCACCGCAAGGTGCTCATGGACCAGTTCAGCCCGGCCCCGTCCCGGAACACGGACGGCTACGACGTCTGCAACTCGCGGACCGGTGAGAAGTACCCCTGGGACGAGAGCAACCGCACCACGGTGAACATGCTCTACTTCACGGGTTCGCTCGGTCAGTCGCAGACGTTCGTGACGAGCTGCGACCGTCGGCCGGTTTCCGGCGTGCAGAAGTCGGCCGTGGAACTGCAGCCCGAGCTGATGCCCAAGCAGGACTACACGTTCGCCATCGAGCGCACCGAGGCGGGTTACACGCTCGAGGTCAGCGGCAACTTCAAGAACGTCGGCAAACAGACCTACCGGTTCACCCGGGGCTTCATCGACGACGACGCCGGCGTGGTCGGGGCGAACGTCCCGATCTTCCACTACAACGTGGACGCCGAGGAGTACGACGGCCAGTTCAACACGTCGCACACCGCGCGGGGCGAATTTGGCTCCAAGACGTGGGACAACCAGTGGCCGGCCGGCTCGGCCTACCCCGACTACTTCGTCATCGGTGAGCCGTACACGAACGTCGGTGAGGGCCAGGCCCGCATCGACAACATCCGGCTGTACGTGCCGAAGAAGTAGGCACGGGAAGGTCGCGGTCGAACTGACGCAGCCGCGCCCCTGCCGGAAACCCGCTCGGGCACCGCACCGACCAGCGCGATCGTGTCCAGCACGTGGTCATACAGGGAGAAGGTGTTGGACGGCACCGCGTCCAGCCCCGCCCCCGACAGCTCCCGCCACACCTCTTTCGAAAGGACGGCGTCGCCATACTCGCCAGGAGCCACTGTGCGGGCTCCTGGCCCATTCCTCCCCCCACCGGAAACTAAGCCGGGCAGTTGGAAGCACCCACGCGGGCCAGGTCAGCGACCACCAGCCGGTCCTGAGTCGTTCGCCAGAAGACGAGTGGCCCGTCCTGCGTCCACGCACCGATCTTGATCTCACTCCATGGCCCCTCGGCCCTGGTCAACGCGTAGGACCCGAGCAACGCGGTCTGGCGCGTGCAGCGATCGTGAACCTGGGTCACATGTCCGAGGCCCCCGGCTCCCCAGGTCCGCGGAATGAAGTCATCTTCGTCGACGGCCGACACGCCGGTGATCGTCGGGACACCGAGAAGGGCGAGTCGATCACGAATCAACGGTCTCATCAGGAGTGCGTCCCCCGGCAACGTGGTGCGATCGGAACCGTCCACACGCAGCACCGTCGCCCGCGTGACCTTCCACAACTCCTGCCAGTCCTCGCCCACACACCATGCGGGCCCGCAGGCCAGGCGGTGTTGGAGATCATCGATTTCGGTCACCTCGGTCTCCTGGCCTGTGTCGAGATTGACCACGGTCCGCTCGTACTCGTCATACGCCCATGGCCAGGAGCTCACTCGAAGACGCCTCCCCGGAAGCACCTGCTCAGGTTCGCCGCCGCTCAGCGGCACCCGCCAGACGTCGCCGTCATAGCTCCACCAGACAGCGTGCCCACCCGTGATCTGGAAGCCGTGCACATAGGCGTCCTCGGCCTGAACGTTTGACGGCAACCGCACCGCCATACGCATGGGTCCACCTGTTCGCGACATGGTCCACAGCTCGTAGTGACGTTGCCCGCCGGGAGAAGCGCCTGGCGCGTACCCCTTGACGAAGAACGCCACGTGGGACGTTCCGAGAGCCATTTTCTGGACCTCGAAACACCCACCGCACGCTGCCCATTTGGGAGCCCGCGCTATGACGCGCTGCTTCTTGGTCCGTGTGTTGAAACTGATGAATTCCGTACGGTGCTCATGCGTCCTCAAGAGCAGATGGTCACTGTCAAGTGCGCCAACCGGCCATAGCCACGTGCCGTCCTTTCGTTCGGCGGGTACCACGCTGACTGCTTCAGGCCAGACCTCACCGATCGGAGCAAGGTGCGGCAAGGCCGGGAGCTGCGCCGGCCGCTCCGGCACCTCCTCATCGCGGGAGGTCCACGCCACCCCCAACGCGATCGCCAGCAACACGGCCGCACCCACACGCGTCACCGCGACCCGATTCCAAAGACCACTCATCTACCCGCAACCCCCGGCTCCGGCTCCCGACGCCGCAGAATGGCGATGCATGAGGTGAGCAGTAAACCACACACAATCCCCAGAGCCCATTCATGGCAGAAGAACAGCCGCCGAATGGGAAAACCTCTGCTTCTCCGGCGCACCGACATGGCTCCTTTCGTCGGGGCGCGATCCTGTGAAGCGGGGTCGCCGTACTGAACCTGAAAAGCAGGCATTCACGTCCTGCATGTTCCGGTGCTGGACGATCGCGGGATGTAATCGTCCATGGGTGTGGGTCACCGCGGATTGTGGCGGGAATCAGGCAGGCGTGGGATCGGGCAGGCGTGGGATCGGGCGGCATCCAGGCGCGGCCGGAATGATCGAGGTCAAACGCTGAAGGCGGCGCGTGGCCTCGGACTGCCGAAACCGCCGCCCGGCCTGGCCGCGTGGCGTCAGGCCGGTCGTGCGGTGTTGCCCGCGGTGGCCCGGCCGGTGGTGACACTGTGCTCGGCGCACACCCGGCACATGCCGGACTTCCTGACGCCGCAGCCCGCTGCCGGCTCGATGTCGTTCGAGGATGAACTCCACGCGGCGCTCGACGACCCATCCGTGCCGGTGCAGCAGGACATGGCCGCGTTCGCCAGCGTACTGGAGAGCGTTCCGGTGGTCGTCGACACGCTGCACCATCCCGACCGCGGTCGGCGAATGTTGAGACACGCTTTCACGGCGTTCCACCGAGCGGTGCTGGCCGCCGGTTGGCCACGGCTGCACGCCCAACTGGCGGCGGACTTGACCTATCGCGCACGGCTCGCGGCGCAGTCCCGGAATCACACCGGGTTCCCTCTTACGACTCCCGACACCAACACAACGCCGGGAGAACCAACCGCGCCACGAGCATATGCCAGACACGCCCCCCTCCAGCAGACCGGCCGGGCGGCAAAGGGACCTGCCCAGTCCACGGACGCGGACGACGCTCCCTCACGACTTCGCAGGGACGCATTCCAGTGATCCGGAAGTCGCGTTCACCCTTCCGCACCGGATTCGGAAAGGCGATCCAGGCCTGGCCGCATGACCGGCCACCTTCGGCGTCTTGCCGCCATTCTCGGGTTCTGACATTTTGTTCGTCGTGTCCACCGACCTACCGGACGAAACACCGAGCGCGTTCCGGGAACCTCCGCGGCCCCTCCCGCCCTTTCCGTCAGTTCCCGTCCAGTCGCGCCGAGCGGCCGGTCGCGTGTCCCGGACCGGCGGCTACATCCTTGCCTCGGTCGTCCACCTTCTGGCACCGGTCTTCCTGGTCACCGGCGTGTACCTGGTCACCCGCCTGACGATGGTCGGCATCCTGTTCGGCCTCGTGGCCCTGGACCTCGCCTGGCTGCTGCGTCCCCGCCCCGCCCCCTTCCCCGCCACGGCCATACCCCTCACCCGCTCGGATGCTCCCCACCTGTACGCCCTCGTCGACCGCATCGGCGAGGAGTTGCGGGCTCCCCGAGCGGACCTGATCGCCATCAGCGGTGCGGTCAACGCCTCGTTCCGTACCTACGGCTGGCGACGCAGCCGTCTGGTGGAGATCGGTTACCCGCTCTGGCTGATCCTCACCCCGCAGGAACGTGTCGCCCTCCTGGCCCACGAAATGGCCCATTCCAGGAACGGCGACGCCAGACACGGTCTCGTCGTCGGCAGTGCCCTGTACTCGCTCCACGAATTTCGCATCGTCACCGGCTTCGGGTGGCAACCCGGTGACGGCGTGTCCGCTCTCATCACCCAGTGCCTCCTCGCGATCCTGGGCGTTCCCGTCCGCGTCTTGATCTTCCTAATGGAACTCCTGCTGAACCGCTTTTCTCAACACGCCGAATACCGTGCCGACGAGATGCAGGCCCAGGTCGCCGGCTCCGCGGCCGCTGCCTCGCTTCTGGACGTCTTGATCACCCGGACGCAGCCGGTCGGCGGCTTCCTCGCATCCAGCGCGGTGGCCGTCGGAACCGGGAACCTGTGGACGGCTCTCCGGTCCCATGTGAACGCCGTTGCCGAAACCGAGCTCGAACGACACCGCGAGTTCGCCCGCGTCGAGAAGACAGGGGCCGACACGACCCATCCGCCGACGTACCTGCGCATGCAACGCGTGCTGGCACTGCCGTACCTGGCACCCATGGTGTCAGCCGCAAGCTCGGAGCAGATCGAGGCGGAACTCGACAAGGCCGCTGGGCGCGTGGCGCGGCGTCTGAGGGAGGATGCCCAGTCCGCCCGCTATCGGTAGGCCTGACGGATGGGAATCCACCGACCGTCGTCACGCGACCCCGAAGGTGGTGTCCGGCTTCACCTCCACAGCGCGCCCCCTCGTCGACGGCGAGACAGAGGCGGCGTCGGAAATTCCCGGCGGGGATCGCAACACCATTCACGTTCTGCTTCGCGCTCGGCGGACCGCGCCGCACTCGTGCCGACTAGATGATCCTCGGCCTGCTCGCCCCTGCCGAAGAGAGCACGCTCACCTTCTCCGAGTGGCGCTGCGCCGGCAGCGGCCACCGACACGGCGAACCCTTCCGGGCCGAGGTGGCTGGGCAACGCGTCGTGACTGCCCGCGAGATCGCCAAAGAACGTACTCATCGTGAAATGGAGTGATCTTATAAGGATGCGTTCCAGCCGTCCGAAAGCGTCTTCACTCTTCTGTGCCGGATCCGGGGAGTGATCTAGGCTTAGCCGCATGACTGACCACCTTCAGGTTTCCACCACAGTGGACAGCCGGGATGCGACGATGAATCTTCTCAGATCTGCCGTCCGTGCGGTTCCCGGAGAAACGTAGATCACTTTCCGTCAGGCCAGGAACGCAGCGAATTTACAAGCAGGGCGATCCCTCCGGCATCCATGGCGGCCGACGGACTTTTCTTGGAAAGCTGCCCTCACCTCCTGATACACCTCGCGTCGAAGGCAGCCCGTGAACGGCTCAGCCCACCTCCGGCGCAACGTCAATAATGCGCACCGAATGAACCTTTGGATTCTTTGTCAACGACTTGATCACTCCCGGATAGTTCATAATGGTGAACCCGTACACACGACCTTTGCCGGCATAGTCGCGAAGCTCCGCCAGGTCGAGCCCAAGCTCATCCAGTACAGGTTCGTCCTCCGGCCGAAGCAGAGACACCCAGCGTTGAAATTCACGAACCCTCGACACGCTTTTTTGCCCTGCATATGTGTCGAACCCACCGATCACACCCGGGTAGGGAAACGACCAGCCAATAGGTTTGCCTCCTTTCCCTGGCGAGAGAATGACAACCTCACCAATTCCAATGTCGTGCACTTTTCTGGCCTCTTCCTCGCTCAGCGGCTCCCGTAACTCAACCAGGGCATGAACGATATGCTTCAGTGGGCGCAAACCCTTGACAAGGTCGATCGTCTGACGATTTTCGGTGCCCGGGTCCCCACCGCCGAAGAAATTGAGAAGTTCCGTCAAGTACCACGATCCGGGGTGCGGTGTGCGGATTTCTCCCGATGGTTCCTGTCGAAACTCGATATCCATTCCAGGAAAATCGGAAGGCCAACCGCTCACAACTCGAGGACCCACCTTCACCATCAGGGAACCACTGAACGACGGCGGCTTGTTATCAGGTGGCGAGTCGCGCCTGCACTCATCAGCAGGCGTCAATTTGTATTCCATACGGTAGTCAGGGTTCGCAACAGAAAAACCCATCAATACGACACGACTGAAGTGCACACAGTCCATTGCCTCGATATCGGACCCCGGCGACTTCTCTCCTGCTGTGCAGGACGCCACAAGCAGCATCGCGCAGGCGGCGATTCCAGCAATTACCAGTCTTTTCAAGGCCATCCCCACCCCAATCATCGACCAATCATCTTGATCGACCCTTCAGTACGTGGTCCACACCTCCATATCTTCTACGGGCTAATGTCACGATTTCGTGACCTATCCCAGTCGTGAGATCACCATCCACCCACAGTTCTCTGCAGGGTGGTCATTTTCTCGTCGAGCAGACTCCGCCATGCTGGACCGGATGTCCGACGACACGGCGAACCCTTCCGGGCCGAGGTGGCTCGGCATCGCATCACCACCGCTCACAGGATTACGAAAGAACGGGCGGCGCCATGAGACCCGTGGTCATGTGGCAGGACCGCGAGGCAGTGGTCGGTGGAAGCACTGGTGTCCGGCACGGCGGTCGGATCAAGGAAAGTGGTCAGGATCGGCCGGGTTGTGAGGCCGGGCTCTGCGGTCAGGACGATCACCAGCGTGGTATCTCCGACGGGAGCCGGCCGTATCGAGAGCCGCATCCCCCCGGTGCACCTCCCGCTCTGCTCGGGCCGCCTAACGTGGCGGACCTGGTGGAACGGGGCCGCGATACGGTTCGGCGGCCAGCCGGCCATGTCCTGGAGTTCGACCCGGGCGGGAAGAGTTCGCAATCGTTTCGTCACCCAGTGGATCACCGAACCAGGCCGTCCAGGTTTACAGTGCGTCCAGTCAAGGGGGTGCGATGAAATTCGGGATATTAGGTCCGCTGACGGTGTGGCGAGAGGGTGAGCAGCTCGATCTCGGCACACCCAAGGCGCGGGTGCTGCTGGCGGTTCTGCTGTGCCAAGCGGGTAATCCCGTTTCGGAGGATCAACTGGCTGTGGCGCTGTGGGGGAACACCCCTCCGAAGAGCGCCATCAAGAACATGCAGACCTACGTCCACCGGCTCCGGCGGCACCTGGGGGACCCGGCTCGCGTCGTGCGGCACGGCTCCGGCTATCTGGTGCTGGTGGTCCGGGACGAGCTGGATGCGGCGAGGTTCGAGAACCTCGCCGGCTCAGGGCAGGAGGTGGAGGCCGCCGGTGAGCCGGAGGAGGCGACCCACCACCTGCACGAGGCGCTGAGTCTCTGGCGCGGGCCCGCGTTCGTCGGCATGACCGATGTCCCGGTGCTGGCCGCGGAGGCCGCGCGGCTGGACGAGGTCCGCCTGTCGGTCCTGCAGTCGCGGATCACCCTGGACCTGAGGCTGGGACGCCACGCCGGGCTGCTGGGCGAGCTGACCGCGCTCACCAACGAGTACCCACTGCGGGAGCGGCTGCGCGCGCAGCTGATGCTGGCGCTGTACCGCTGTGGCCGGCGGGCGGACGCGCTCGCCGAATACACGCGTGCCCGCAAGACCCTGATCGAGGAGACCGGTCTGGACCCGGCCGAAGAGCTGCACGACATGCATCGGAGAATCCTCACCCAGGACCCCTCACTCGACCTCGTTCCTCGCCTCATGACGACGATCACGGGCTCCCCTGCGGGGCCGGGCCCGTACAGGCCGGCCTACCGTGACACTGCCGCGGGCCTGTCGGACGAACCGGGCATCGAGCCGGGCGGGGACACGCGTACCCTGTCCGCCGACCGTCCCGTCCGTGCCACGGCCCCGATGCCCGAACCTCAAGCGGCCCCCACTCCGGCCCCCGCCGAGTTGCCGCCGGACATCGCGGATTTCACGGGCAGGGACGGCGAGGTGACAGACCTCACCGAGGTCCTCACCAAGCCGCGGCCGGGCACCGTCGCCATGGCCAGCATCGCGGGCCTGGGGGGCCTGGGCAAGACCACGCTCGCCGTGCACGTCGCGCACCGGATCGCGGGCCGCTTTCCCGACGGCCAGCTCTACGCGGACCTGCGCGGCGCCTCCGCCGACCCTGCCCGCCCGGAGGACGTGCTCAGCCGGTTCCTGTTCGCACTGGGCATCAGCGCCACCGGCATACCCGAATCGCTGGAGGAACGCGTGGCGTTCTACCGGAGCTGCCTGGCCGGACGCAGAATTCTCGTCCTGCTCGACAACGTCGCCGGAGAGGAGCAGGTGCGGCCGCTCCTGCCCGGGGCCCCCGGCACGGCCGTGCTCCTCACCGGACGTGTCCGGCTGGTCGGTCTCGAGGGCACGAGCCTGCTGGAACTCGACGTCCTGCCGTCGGCCCAGGCCATGGACCTGCTGAGAAGGATCATCGGCGACGAACGCGTCCAGGACGACCCGGACGCGGCTCTGGAGATCATCCGGCTGTGCGGCCGGGTCCCGCTGGCCGTCCGCATCTCGGCGGCCAGGCTCCTCGGCAGAAGGCAGTGGAGTCTCTCCCACCTCGCCGGCGTCCTCGGGGAGGAACGGCACCGGCTGGACGAACTCGTGGCGGGCGACCTCGACATCCGCGCGGGATTCGAGATGAGCTACCGGACGCTTCCCCCGGGTGCGCAGCGGGCCTTCCGGCTGGCCGGACTGCTCGACGCGCCCGATTTCGCCCCCTGGGCGGTGGCGGCCCTCCTGGACGTGCCGGTACGGCAGGCGGAACACGAGATCGAAACCCTGATCGACGCTCATCTGCTGAACCTCACCGGGACGGACGAGACGGGCGGGCTCAGGTATCGGTTCCACGACCTGATCCGGTTGTACGCGCGTGAGCGGGCGCAACGCGAGGACCCCGAACCCGAGCGCCGGGCCGCGCTCGAGCGGGCCCTGGGAGCGTGGCTGGCGCTGGCGGAGGTCGCGGCGGAGCGCGTCCCGGGCCCCTGCCACGCACTCATGCACAGCCGTGCGCCGCGCTGGCGGCTGCCTGCGGCGGTTGCCGGCCCGCTGCTGGCCGATCCGATGGCCTGGTTCGGCGCGGAGCACGCCGCGCTGATGGCGGGGGTCGCCCAAGCCTGCGAGGCTCGCCTGACCCAACTCGCATGGGATCTCGCGGGGTCCACCGAGACGTACCTCAACGTGCGTGGCTTGTATGACGGCTGGCAGCGCATGCACGAGCAGGCGCTCGCGCTCTGCCGGGAGGCCGGCGACAAGCGCGGCGAGGCCGTGCTGATGCGCGGCCTCCTGGAGGTCACCACCTGGAGCTCACCGGCGGGCCCCGGACCGGCGATGACACGGATGCGGACCGGTGCTTCGCAGCTCCTCGACCTGTTCACCATGCTGGACGATCCGGTCGGAACGGCCGACGCCCTGGCGACCCTGGCCTGGAGCATGACGGCCGACGGGAACGGTGGTGCACAAGCGCTCGCCCTGGCGGAGCGCGCTCTGCGGACGGCCGCCGACGCGAACTACCTCGGCGGCCAGGCGCGGGCCTATCACGTGATGGCGATCATCCACGGCGAGGACGACCCTCAAGGGGCGCTCAAGGTCCTGGAGCAGGCGACGAAGGTCGCCGAGGCGCTCGGCAACGCTCACTACACCACGACGATCACCCAGTTCCTCGGTGCGGCGAAATCGTTCTGCGGTGACATCACGGGCGGCCGGGAACTGCTGGAGAGCTCCTTGGGAATGGCACGGCGGTTGAACTACCGCTATCTGGAGACGTTCTCGCTGCTCTACCTCTCGAAGCTGTTCGCCGCGGTCGGGGACGAGCGGGCCAGGGCGACCGCCGAACTGACGCTGGCCCACAGCGAGGACGGCAACTTCGGCCATTATCTCGCCGACGCGCTCAGCGTGCTCGGGCAGTTGAACCTGGCCGAAGGAGACCTGCCCGCCGCCGTCGCCACCCTCGAACGCTCGGTCCGGGTGTGGCGAACCCGCGGCTCGATCCCCTACCTGGCGCGGACGCTCCGCGCCCTCGGCGACGCCCACGCCGCCGCCGGCGACCACCGCACGGCCAGAGCCGTCTGGGAGGAGGCCCGTGAACTGTTCCGCGGGATCTCGCACGAGAACGGCGTGAGAACGCTGGACTCCCGGCTCGGGTGAAGGGCGGCCAGGCTCTCGGCGACACTCGCCGTGGGCGACCGCCATCAGACGGCCGGCGGTCGCAGAGAGCCGGGTGCCGCCTGCCGAGGATCAGTATCCGACGATGTCCGCGCCCTCTTCGGGGCCGTCACACTCCATCGCGGGCAGGGCGGGGACCCGGGGTTTCGAACCGGCGGTGACGTCGAGCTCAAGTGACCAGGCGTATTCCGCGCGTATTCCACAGTGCTACCGACGGGTGCAACGATCACTCCAACGAACTCCGGCCCGTCAGAGTGATTCGAGCATGACGAATCCTCGTTAGAGGCCATATTTCGCCCTTTAATACCAGGCGCCCCGGAGGGCTGATCTCCGTCCGAGAAGGAGGAACGATGAACCCGCTCAAAACGGTCACCGTCGGCGTCGCTGTCGCGGTGGCGAGCGTCATCCTCGCACAGCCGGCCTTGGCGGCGAGCTTTCAACGGGATGTCGGAGACGGAATCGTCCGCTACGCCGACCCCACCAACGAGTTGTGCGTCCGGGCGGATGACACCACAGGAACGGCCTGGGTGGAGGTGACCCTGACCCGCCCGGGTGTGATCGGAAGACCCATCGTCATCAGAGACGACAACATCCGGCACCCGGGCGCCACCTGTGCGGTACTCACCGCCTTCGAGGACGTCACCTACCGGGCCGATTACGAGAGCTACTGGAGCGGGCGGGGCACCGTCCTGCGCGGGACGTTCCAATTCGGGATCTGACGCTCGGACAGGGCCCTCCACGCCGTCAATTGCAGTTCTCATCTCGATTCACCAGGAGGCGACATCTCGCCCGTCCTCCGATCGCGAAGGGTTTTCCATGAACAAATGCATGAGGGTCGCCCTCGTGGCAACGATCGCCGCGGGATCCCTGCTCGTCGGAGCACTGCCGGCACAGGCCGCCAACCGTGACAACTGCCGCGGGCAGGTCTCCGGCATCTCCACGAGCGGCTCTGCCGTCGTCGCCTCGTACGTCGTCGTATGCGACCGGGTCCAGAACCGCATCATCGTCTCGGCGGACGTCAACCGCCACAACAACCCGATGAGAACCGCGCGCAAGACGAAGGTCTGTAACAACGCCACCAGGTGTAGCGTCCATCCACGGATCTCCAATCCCTCCGGCAGGCAGTTGTTCTCCGGAGCGGTCTTCGCCGCGATCGCCGCGCGAGGTAGCTACATAGCAGGATGTGGGTATGTGGAAGGGGTGCTGGACGGGGGCCTGGCCCTGGACGCGATCATGACCTGCAGAGCCTCGGACGAGTTTCACTGACCGGCCCACTCATTGACGTCGCGCTGAGGGGCCGCGACGTGTTGTGCCGTCCAAGGCCGGTAAGTCGGGGTGGCGGATCCTGCGTCGCCGGCCGGTCGCCGCACGACCGCTGGTCGTGGTGTTCTTCTACATGCCGCCGAAGATGGCGCTCCCCCGCACGTGCGACCCCACCTCGGCGTGGTCGTGTTCGGCCTGGGCGGCCTGGTGTGGGCGCCGTTCACGCCTTTGCCCACGGCTTCCTGCAGTCGTGTGTCGAGCCGGAGGAGCAGCAGGTCGTCACGCTCTGGACGACCGGCTCGACGCCGGCCGGGAGCACCGGAGAGCCGGTGCTCTCCGGTGCTCCCGATCATGCCGCTCCCGATCGCGACTCTCGCCGTACTCGGAAAAGGTCAGGCTGAGGAGTGAGCTCAGCGCTTCGCGATGTTGTACTGGATGGTGTACTGCCGCGCTCCGCAGCAGCCGGGGTGACTCGGGTTGGGAGTCCGGATCCAGAGCTGCCCGAGGTTGCTGCCGCTGCGTGCTCTGACCGTCCGCATGACCGAATATGCCTTGGAACCGCCATCGCAGATCTTGCCGTATCTACCCCGCTGGGCCTCCCAGTCGTTCGCGTTGGCGAAGTAAAGGTCCGGAAAGATGCATCCGCCCCTGGGGAAGCCGTTCTCGCGGATCACGATGGACCGCAGCTGCGCGGACTTGGAGGACTTGTAGGCCCAGGTGGTGGTCACCTTGATCGGGTACTGCCGGCCACGGTGGTCCTTGATCGCGACATGGGTGATCACGGACTGGATCGGCTTGACTCGCTTGACGTAGCTGATTCTTTGGTCGGGCGCGGCGTGCGCAGCGGGCGCCGCGAACAGCCCGGCTCCGAGGGTGGCGGTGAGAGCCACTCCGATCGTGGGAAGCCGGAGTCGCGTGAGGGGTCGCACTGGTTCTCCTTCATCATGCAAGGCATTCATGGACAGACGATCATCTGACCGGTCGGAAGATACTTTTGAGGAGCGCGGTCAAGCCGAAGAGTGAGCGTCGAGCCGGGTGAAGGTGGAGCCGGCCGGCTGCGCGGGTGCCGAGCATGTGGCCCCCACACATCCGCGTCTCGGTGCTGCCCCTATAACGACGCCAGTCGAAACACCGAGAACGGACACAACGCCTACATCCCCTTCCGCTTGCCGGTCATTAAAATTACTTTCCTTCCAGGCGTTTCTCGAGTTTTGCGCCGACCAAAACCCTATACGACCTCGATATATTCAGAGAATACGGCCGGCATACGGGCGCTGGATTCCGCCGGGTCCTGCGCACCAGGTAATGACGGCGCGGACATGGCCGGGATCGCGCCTGGATCAACGAGTGGTGGGCCACTTCAGGAACCACACTCGGACGAGGGTAACGCCAGCCAAGATTAAAGTGTTTTATACGAGTGGTTCCGAGTTGAGGACGACCGCCACTCAGGATGAAAAACACTCCCGGTACGACGGGCCGAGCCGGCACGCAGGACTCTGTCAGAGATGTGCTTTCCGCGTGGCCTGCCGTGGCCGGTGATGCTCTTTTCTTGTCTGAGACTGTTCACATGGTGGCGTTGGCGCGCGGCCAGCGACCGCCCGACGCGCGGCGGGCCGCAGAGCGGACCACCTTTGACCATGTGATGAGAATCCTCGCGATCGACCCCTGACGACTCCCGCCACACCCCCTGCCGCAACCCTGCGGCCGTCTCCTGCAAGCCGACGGCATCGACCCGCCCGACCCAGTAATCCTCCGTCGCCCGCTTCAACTCGTGACGACTCCCGACGCGGGGACGATCGCCTGGCATCTCGCCCTTGAGAGTGGAAAAGAACGATTCGGCCAGTGCGTCGTCCCAGCACTGTCCGGCGCGGTGAGCTTCCCTCCGCAGGACGGACACCTCGGGCACATATCATGGGATGACTCCCGATGGCCATGGCGCGCCCGCGGATGAATGAAGACGAAGGAAGTAACCGACGTAGGCACACACCTCGTGGTCACCGTCCTGGCTCCCGGCCTTCCTGCTGATGAAAGTTACACCGAAATCCTGAGAGAGTCGTCGGCCATCCTGGAAACCGGGATCAGAGGTTACGCGGCGTTCACAATTGTTCTTGACGTAAGACATAGGACGTCATACGTTGCACGAGCGCTATTCATGGGATGTCTCTCAGACAAACCACATGATGTGCTTGCCTTCGGAAGCACTTTTTGACCGAGTGCTCTACCGCAGGGTGTCCCGTCGAATGGCGGCTGTATCGCGGCGGTGGACCAGCCGTGGCGGCACAGGCGGCACCCGGCCGCAACGATCACTCCAATCTCGTCACCGGGAGTTTCGATGAACATGCCGATGAATCGTCGACGCTTCATCGCCACCACGGTGGCGACCGCAGGCGCTGCCACGCTGCCTTCGGCGATCTTCGCTGACCGGGCGGCCGCCGCCGTGCCACCGCAGCTGACGCTGCCGCAACGCGGCATCTACGACACGGCAGCCGCGGCGAATTGGGCCGATGCCTTCCTGACCGGCAACGGTGAGTACGGGGCCATGCTCTACGGCGCGCCCACCCTGGAAAAGGTGATCTTCACGCATCATCGGTTCGTTTTGCCCAACGGCACCCGTAACGTAACTCCGCCGGTGCTGTCGGGCCGGTTGGCGGGGGTCAGGGACAAGGCGCTCGCCGGTGACTTCAACGGTGCCACCGGCGACTTCACCTCCGGCTGGTCGCTGCGCTGGACTCAGACCTTCCATCCAGGCTATGAGCTGCAGATCAACACCCCGGGGATGACGACGGCCAGCGATTACGCCCGGATCACCGATTTCAGGACCGGTGAGGTCACCTCGACGTGGACCGACGGTTACGGCGCGTGGACCCGGCGGGCTTTCGCCTCCCGAGCCGACCGGGTGATCGTCCACGAACTCACTCCCGCGCCGGGCCGGACGATCGACACCACGCTCAGCGTCAACACGGCCCTGAGCGGTGTGCCGGGGTCCGTCGGTTTCACCACTTTGGCCACGGTCGGCAACGGTGACGGCTACCTGAACCTGCGGGGCAGATACCCCGCCGGGCAGGGGGCGTTCGGCTATGAGGGCGTCACCCGGGTAGTCGCGACCGGCGGTTCGATACGGGTGAGCGGGTCGGCCATTGTTGTGGCCGCGGCGACCAAACTCGTGCTGCTGACCAAACTCGATCGCTATGAGTCGTCCACGGCGTGGGACGCGAAACCGTTGCACACGGCGCTGGCCGTGCTGAGCGCCGACTACGCGACGTCGCTCACGCGGCATACCGCCCTGCACACCGAGCTGTACGACCGTTCACGCCTCGACCTGAACGTCAGCGCCGCCGATCGGCAATTGTCGACCAGTGAGCTGATCGCGCGGCAAAACTCCAACCGCAATGTCATCGACCTCGCGTTACTGGAGCGGATGTACGACTCCGGCCGTTACCTGTTCCTCAGTTCCAGCGGCGTCCTGCCGCCGCGGCTGACCGGCCTGTGGACGGGCGCCTGGGACGCGGCGTGGGCCGGCGACTTCACCACGGACGCCAACGTCAACTTCCAGGTCGCCGGCGGCAACATCCTGTCCCTCACCGAAGCCATGGACGGCTACTTCAACCTGATCCTCGGCCAGATCAACGACTGGCGCACCAACGCCAGAAACCTCTACGGCACTCGCGGCCTGCTCGCTCCCTCCCGGACCGACGGCGAGTACGGCAAGATGCTGCATTTCGACGGCGGGTTTCCCGGCCACACCTGGATCGGCGGCGCCGACTGGCTGCTCTATCCGCTGCTCGAGTACTACCAGGTCACCGGTGACGCCACCTTCTACCGCACCAAGCTCGCTCCGGTCCTGATCGAGCTCGCGTTGTTCTACGAGGACTTTCTCACCCGCACCGACGCCAACGGCAAGGTCATCTTCGTGCCGTGCTTCTCCATGGAGAACAGCCCCGGCAACACGGGCAGGCAGCTGTCGATCAATGCGACCGGCGAGATCGCCGCAGGCAAGCATGCGCTGCAGGCCGCCGTCGACGCCGCGAACTTCCTCGGCACCGAGCAGGGCTCAGGCCAAGGCGTGCAACGCTGGACCGCCTTGCTGACCAAAATGCCCGATTATCGAATCAACGGCGACGGGGCGCTCGCGGAATGGTCGTGGCCCAGCCTGACCGACCGGTACAACCACCGTCACGCACAGCACATGTACCCACTCTGGCCGCTGCACGAGATCAACCCCGAGGACAAGCCCGACCTGATCCGCTACGCGAGCCGCGCACTGGATCTGCGAGGAGACGAGGCAGGAGAGGCCCACGGCGCCATCCACCGCAGCCTCGCCCGAGCCCGGCTCAAGGACGGCGCCGGCGTGTACGGCAACCTGCGGAAGATCCTGGGCAACAACATGATCTTCCGGTCGCTGATGACCTCGCACAACCCGAACCTGGCGATCTACAACGCCGATGCCGCCAATTCGCTGCCCGCGATCCTCGCCGAGGCATTGATCTACACGAGGCCCGGCATCCTGGAGTTGCTGCCCGCGCTGCCCGACCAGTTCGCCAAGGGCACGATCAACGGCGTGCGCGGCCGCAACCGCATCCGGATCGAGTCGCTCACCTGGGACATCAGCGCCCGGACCGTCACCGCCAGCGTCATCTCCGACATCGCCCAGACCGTAACGCTCATTTGCCGGCGCGGGATCGTTTCCGTCACCACCAGCGCGGGCGTCGCCACCTCGCCGTTGGGCAGCCACGCCCGCCAGGTGTCACTCACCGCAGGTACGACGACCCAGATCACCGTCGGCCTGGGGGCCGGCGGCCCGTCCACCGGCGTCGTCCGCCTGGTCAACCGCAACAGCGGCAAGGTGCTGGACGTCTCCGGCGGCTCCACCGCCGACGGCGCCGCCATAGTCCAGTGGCCCTGGAGCGGCGGGACCAACCAGCGCTGGCAGATGTCGCAGAACTCCGACGGCTCGTTCCGGCTGTCCGGTGTCGGCAGCGGCAAGGTCCTCAGCAGCCCGAACGCCAACCAGGGCACCGCCCTCGTTCAGACGACCGACAACAACGGCGCGAACCAGCGGTGGAAACTCGTCCCCGCGGCCACAAGCGGCTACTACCGACTGATCAACATCGGCAACGGATTGTGCGCGGACGTCGAAGCGGGCTCCACAGCCGACGGCGCCCGAGTCATCCAATGGGCCACCAACAGCGGCGCCAACCAGGAATGGCAGGTCGTCGCCGTATGACGCCGGGGATCCAGCCGCGTTCCGTCGCACTACCCCGCTAGAGACTTCGAAGGCTGAAGTTACAGGGGTTTAGTGGCGAGGCCTGTCTGGCGATGAAGCCGCTGATCAGCCGAGGTCGGTACTGTATCTTCTTCAGCCGGATCTTGATCAACCGGGTGAGTTCGTTCAGGGTCTCCTCGGCCAGGTTGGCCAAGGAGTGTTTCAGGTGGGCCCGGACGGCCTCGACCGGGTTGAGTTCGGGGGCGTAGGAGGGCAGCTGGATGACCGTCAGCTGAGCTTCCCCCAACGCCGCCACATCCCCGCTCATCGGCACACCTCTCCTCTTTGGCAGGCGACGTCCCCCAGTGATGCGACCGTCACATCCCGTCGATGAACAATCGGACCCCCAGGCTCCGCAGGCACCGCCGATTCACCGGTTGCGCCCCTTTAGCGAACAGCTCACCACGCGCATCACCCGGGACTAATCAGCAAAGCTTCACCATTGCCTGCCAGTGGCAATGCTCGACGAAGGAGGGCCGCGGCACTTTGTCGTTGAGCTAGTGGTGGTTGGTGTCGAACCACTTGGTCATCTCCAGCGGCGCCGCCCCCGCCAGCGCGATCGCGTCCAGCACGTGGTCGTACAGGGAGAAGGTGTTGGACGGCACCGCGCCCAGCCCCGCCCCCTGACGGCTTCCGCCACACCCCTTGCCGCAGACCGGCGGCTGTCTCCCCAGACCGGCGGCATCGACCCGCCCGGCCCGGTGATCCTCCGTCGCCCGCTTCGACCCGCGACGGCCCCGATACGGGGATGGCCCAAAACGGTCGTGGTGACCTGACTCAAGCCCAGCCCTTCCCTCGGCTCATGCCATGCCGACCCACGACCACGCGGAGGAACACCCGGGAAGGACACATCCCAGGCCCTCCCACGAAACCAGGGATCACCGCACGCCGGACGGCGCACGGACGGCCGGCAGGTCTTCGGGCTCACGGGCACCGCGCTCACTCCTACTGACCGTCGCTTCCCAGATGCCACGCACCCAGGGCCTACCGGTGCTCCCACTTGCGTGTCTCCGGATTCCACCGAAGCGCACCAGGAGGGCCGCTGAGGTCTACATCACGCAGCGCGGCCAACGCTTCGTCCGTCGCGTCGGTACGCATGTGCAGGCGCAGGTGAGAGCCGGGATCATTGACCACGATCAACGTGCTCTCAGCAGGTTCGCCGTTCCTGGCAAGCTTGCGGGCCAGCTTGCGCAGCTTGCCACGGACCCCGTCGTAGGCGCCGTCAGCCAGTCGGCCGATCAGTGCCTCCACGAACGGGACCAGTGCACAGGTCGTCACGACAGTGGCGACGGTCGTCACCCACTCCTGTTCCTCGGGGCCCTCGAATCTGCGCCGCCGGATCCTGTCCCGCATCTCGGCGGCCTCACCAGGCTCACCATGACGTTCGAGGAACGCGGCGAAGCGCTCGCTGTCGCCCTCGCCCTCGAGCGTCGACCTGGCCTCGGCCACGCGGCCCTGCCGCTCGAGAAACTCGACCAGCGGCCTGATGAATCGGGCCTCACGATAGAGCCGCTCAGCTCCCGCCAGGTCGCCGTCGCGCTCCCGCACCCCGCCGAAATACGCCGCCGCCGCCCCTGATCCGAGGTCGAACGCGTCACGCATCCACCGGTCGGCCGCCTCCCGCGAACCCTCCTCCGACAGCGTCATGGCAAGCTCATAGAGCTCATGGCCTGGATCATCGGCCTGCAGGCATACCTCCCACGCCTCGTCGTCGGCGCCGCGCCGCGCCAGGAGAAGTGCGAGCTTCGGACTCAGCGACCAGTCGAAGCCGCTTTCCGTGGCACGGCGCAGCCAGTGCTCCGCCTCAGCCCACCGCTCCTGCTCGTAGTAGCCGAGCGCAAGCAGTGAGAACGCGGTGCGGTCACCGGCCTCCGCGGCACGGAGATAGAGCCGCTCCTGCTCGGCGGGATCGTGACGGCCCTGCCACGCACCGAGCATGCGCATGGCGTCGGTGGAACCGGCCTCCACCGCCCGCCGCACCCACGCGGCGCCCTCTTCGGCTCGCGGACCGTGGCGCAGCGCGAGCCACAGGTCGATCATCGCCTTCGGGTCGTCGGCTTCGGCCTGTACGCGCAATGTCTCCTCATCGGCTGACCCCATGAGACCATCATTGTCGCGAATCGCTCGTCGCGGGTGGGCTTTGTGACGCGCCCGCCGACCGCGCCGGGGTAGACGCGCGCGAACGCCCGGCGGCCCGGACGGCTCTCGAATCCCACATACGCGCCCTCGACACGCAAGGCGAGGCCGCGCCAGGCCGCGTCGAGTGCCTCGGCGCCCCCGGGCGGAACATGTTGCCGATGAGAAGGGCACCGTGGCGCCGGTGCGTGAAGGCGGTGGCGTCGGGCGGCACGTCGCTCACCGCTCCGCCCATGGAGCGCAGCTGGATCAGGGGGCGGTGCGGCCCCGCCGCGGCCCGCGTGATCGCCGCCCCGTCCTCGTCGGTCACGGTGGGAAGGAACCCGCTGGTCGTGATGACGGGCTGCTGACCGACGTTCGCGTGTAGGTGCGCCGTGGAGACCAGGGCCGGGTACGGGATGACCTGCGCGCTCCGATCCAGCAGGTTGAGGCCGATGCCGAGCAGCGGTTCCACGGCCGCCCGTATGCGGCGGGAGCTTTCCGAGGCGACCACGGCGGTGATCGAGAAGGCGAGTGAATTCCCGTACGGCATCAGCATGGTCGCGGTGGTGAGCTCCCTTGGAGCCGAGGCCATGAGGTCGGCCCACTGCCGCAGCGTGCGGCCGTCGCGGTCGACCTTCACGACGATCTGCGCGTACCCGACGTTGCGCAGTTCCATCGCCTCGATCTCGAACGCCACGAGAATGCCGGCCCCGGCGCCGGCGCCCCGGACCGCCCAGAACAGGTCCGGCTCGTTGTGCTCGTCGGCCCGCACGACCCTTCCGTCCGCCAGCACCATCTCGACGGCGCGGATGTGGTCGATGGTCAGGCCGTACTGTCGCACCATCCAGCCGATGCCGCCGCCGGTGGCCAGGCCGCCGACGCCGACGTTGCCGTGGTCGCCCGAACTGACCGCCAGCCCGTACGGCGCGAGGGCCGCCGCGACCTGCGCCCAGCGGGCCCCGGCCTGGACACGGACCATCTTGGTGCGCCGGTCGAGCACCTCGATGCCGTTCATGGCCGACAGGTCGATGACGAGGCCGCCGTCGTTGGAGGCGCGTCCGGAAAGACCGTGCCCCCCGCTTCGCACGGCAAGGGGCAGGCCCTGCTCGCGGACGAAGCGGAGCGCGGCGACCACCTCCTCGGTGGTCTCGGGCACCAGGACGGCCGCCGGCCAGGAGACCTTGGCGTACGTCGACCTGAGCATGCCGTACCGGCGGTCCCCCGGAGTGACGATCTTGTCGCGCAGCTCGCGGGGAAGCGTGGAGAGGTCCGGTTTCATCGCCGTCCCCTGATCACGCTCACGCGCTCGCGCACGGCGGGGACGACCTCGGCGGCGAACACGTCGAGCTGCGCCCGGGCCTGGGTCAGCGGCCAGAACACGAACGTGTCGAAGCCGAGCTCGACCGCCCACTCGGTGAGCGTGTCGACCCACACCTCCGCCTCGCCGACCAGGCCCTGCCCACTCCGGAAGGGGCCGATCGCGCCGATGACGTTGTAGACCCGGCGGACCGACCGGGGATCGCGCCCAGCCTCCTGGGCCGCCTCGTCGATGATCTGCTGCCGGGCCGGCACCGTGTCCGGAGGCACGTAAATGTTGAGGGGGGAGATCCAGCCGTCGCTGTGGCGTCCGGTGACGGCGAGCATGCGGCGTCCCTGGCTGCCGAGCCAGACCGGGACCGGCGCCGGGGGGACCGGCCCTGCGAGGTATCCGCCGATCTTGTTCTGGTCACCGTGGAAGCTCACCGCACCGCCCGCCAGCGCCCGGTGCATGATCTGCAAGGCCTCCTCGGTGAAGGAGACCATCTCAGGGCCGTTCCTGCGCACGCCGCCCATCGAGGCGATGCCGTCGGCGGTCGCGCCGCCGCCGACGCCGAGGACGAACCTGCCCTCGGTGAGCGTGCTGAGCGAGGCGGCGGCCTTGGCCAGGATGGTCGGCGGGCGCAGCTGCACATCGGCGACGTCGGTGAAGAAGGAGATGCGTTCGGTCACCGCGGACAGGTGGCTGACCAGCGTCCAGGTGTCGAGGTGGCCCGGCTGGTAGGGATGGTCCTGGACGGCCAGGTAATCCAGTTCGGCGTCGGCCGCGGCGCGGGCGAGCGATCTGGTCTCGGCGAGCCGGTCGAGACCGGGATCGAGGCTCAGTCCGAAGGTTATGGGGTGTCCGTAATCGGTCATGCGTCAATCTTCCGGGGGCCCTCCTCACCTTGGCAATTTGCTCATTAGCTACTAACTTTGGGTAAGTGGTTAATCAAGCGCCGTCGAGGCATCTGGATATCGATGAGGCCGGCTGCCGGACCTTCCCGGAAGCACTCGAACTGGTCGGCCGCCGGTGGACGGGGGCGATCCTGCTCGCCGCGCTACGGGGCGCCCGCCGGTTCGGCGAATACCGGACGACGGTGGTCGGGATCTCCGACCGGCTGCTCTCCCAGCGGCTCAAGGAACTCGAGGCGGACGGGTTCATCGACCGCACGGTCATCCCGAGCACGCCGGTGCAGATCCTCTACACGTTGTCGCCGGACGGCGAGGAACTCATGTCCGTCCTGCAGCCGCTGGTGGACTGGGGCGCCCGCCGCCAGGCGAAGAGCCACAGGTAGCCCAGGTAGGACGGCGTGGACCACGTCGGGCCGTACCCCTGGACGGCGAGGACATCGCGGTCGTGAGCGGTGGCACCCCACTAACGGTCTGTCGTTCGCCTCGCGGCATAGGCCTGCCGCCACTGCTCGGCCGCCTGGGTCATGTGGCGACCGACGTGTTCGAAGAACTCCCCCACGTCCTGCAGCCGGGTGCCGGCGGGTGTGGTGGCGCCGAGGGTCCGGGCTCCTCGGCGGGCGAAATCCGCCAGCATGGTGTTCTGCCTGGCGCTGGCCAGCCAGCCGCGGAACCAGGCGTCGTCGTCGATGACGTACCGGTCACGCCGCCGGCGGGGGTCGCGTTCCCGCCGGATCAGCTCCTGCTGTTCGAGTTCGCCGATGGCCTTGGAGATGGAGGCGGGACTGACCCGGAGGCGCCGGACGAGCTCGGCGGCGGTGAGGCTGCCGCTGTCGGTGAGGTACAGGCAGGTGAGCACCCGGGCGGTCATACGCGGTAGCCCCGTCCCGATCACCATCGCGGTGAACTGTTCCTCCAGGTCGCGGACCGCCTCGGGGTCGCGCCCGTGTGCGTCGGTGGCTGCCGGTGGCGCCGAGGCCGGGGCCGGGGCCGGCTTGCGCCGGCGAGCACGACCTTCGGTCGCCTGGTGTGCCCGGTCGGCCTGGTAGCCGCCGGTTCCGCCATTGCGGATCACCTCCCGGCTGATGGTCGAGATCGGCCGGCCCAGGCGGCCGGCGATCTCGGTGTAGGTGAGTCCTTCGGCCAGCCCTTCGGCGATGTGCCGGCGGTCCTGGTACGTCAGCCTGCCTCCCGGCATCGGGTGCTCGCCTCCTGTCGCTCTGTCGTCCCAGCTCGTTCGACGCGCCCGCGGGGCGGATGGACAGTATTGCGTTCGCGAGCATCTCATTGCAAGAAGCGATGACCACATTTGCATTCAATCACAGACTCATTGCAAATGATATCGCTCTTACCTGCCTAAATGTAGAAAATTGGGAGTTAAGTTTGACATTTTCATGAATGCAAATTAGCTTTTTCCACGTGCCGAACAAGCACTATCGCGAGTGGGACGGTCAGTTTCGCGCTGATGTCCCGCGTCTGGAAGGAGCCGACATGACCGAACCCCTCCCCGCTACGGCAGGGCCGCCCATCGCCGCGTCGGCGGCGTCTGCTCCCGGCCATGCCGAGGTGCGGCGTGCTCTTGATCACGCCGTGGCCGGCGGCGCTCCCGGCATCATCGCCGAGATCCACGACGGCAGCGGCAAGTGGTTCGGCTCGGCGGGCGTGGCCGACACCGAGACCGGCCGCGAGCGCCGGCAGCACGAGCAGTTCCGCATCGGGAGCGCCACCAAGGCGTTCACGGCCACCGTGGTCCTGGAACTGGTGGCCGAACGCAGGCTGAGCCTCGACGACACGGTGGACAGGTGGCTGCCCGGCCTGGTCGAGGGCAACGGCTACGACGGCCGTGAGATCACCGTCCGGCAGTTGCTCAACCACACCAGCGGGATCTTCAACTACGGAAACGACAAGGAGTTCTTCGCCAAGGGACAGGGAGCCGCATGGTTCGAGTACCGCCACGACACCTACACCCCCGGGCAACTGGTGAAGGTCGCCCTGGCCAACCCGCCCTACTTCGAGCCGGGCAGGGGCTTCGGTTACTCCAACACCAACTACTTCCTGGCCGCGATGATCGTCGAAAAGTCCACGGGCAGGACGTACAGCGAGGAGCTCACCCGGCGGATCCTCCGTCCGCTGGGGTTGGCCGGGACATACCTTCCGGGCGGCGAGGCGAAGATCCGCGGGTCGCACCCCGTGCATTACTCCACGCTGTTCTCCCCCGACGCCAACCCCAAGATCTACGACGCGACCGAGATGAACCAGTCCTTCGCCTGGGCGGCCGGCGGCATCGTCTCGACCACCTCCGATCTCGACCGGTTCTTCGGCGCGCTGCTGGGCGGACGCCTGCTGCCGCCCGCCCAGCAGCGGGAGATGTTCACCACCGTCGCGACCCGGAACTGGATTCCCGACACCCGGTACGGCCTCGGCGTCTTCTCGCAGAAGCTGTCATGCGGCGTCACGGTCTGGGGCAACGCCGGCGCGACCTACGGTTCGTGGACGTACGCCATGGGGTCCCGTGACGGCGAGCACATGGTCATCAGCCAGGTCAACGGGGACTGGAGCGGCCTGAGCGTCTTCAACGACGTGCTCGCGGCGGAGTTCTGCCCAGCCGAGTCCTGATGCGTTGCGGTGGCGCGCTCGCGGCGCAGCTGGAGCAGGCCATCGAGGAGCGCTTCGGCTTCGGCGTCGATGTCCTGGTGCGTGATCACGCGTATCTGAAGGCGGTGGCCGACGCCTGCCCGTTTCCCGCGGCTTCGCTCGAGGGCAGGCAACTGCACGTCACGTACTTCTCCGAGCCGGTCACCGCGTCGCGCTTGGCATCCCTCGACGCGGCGAGCCACCTCCCCGAAGAGTTCCGGCTCGGCGACCGTGCGCTCTACCTCTACACCCCGGATGGCCTGGGCCGCTCCAAGCTCGCGGAAGCCCTGGCGAAATTCGCGCCTGCCGATGGTGCCATCGCCACCACCCGCAACTGGAACACCGTCACCAAGCTGATAGAGCTGACTCGGGCCCATCCCGCCTGACTGTCGCCGTGAAGGGCGGGCCGTCATCGTCGACGCCCGCCGCGACCTCGCCGCCGAAGGCCGGCGCGGAGGCCGCACCGTCGGCGTTCGCCGACCAGGAGGATCGCGACATGGTGAACCGGGTCCCGGGAGACGTCGAGCATGGCTCGACGGGCGGCCGCGTGGAGTTTCCGATCGAGGAGCTCGTAGTGACGCCTACGGCAGATCGTTGAGGAAGCAGGAGTGAAAGTTTCAGGCCATCCGGCCGCCGAGAGACACGGCTGCCGGGGCCGAATGTCCACCTCCACCAAGGCGTACACGGTCGGAAAGGAGCCGAGAACCATCAGGGGCTCTTGACGGCTTTCGGCGCCCTTTCCACACTGAGTCCCTCGGAACGGTTCTCTCGACTCGGCGGTGGTACGCGACGGAGGATCACCTTCTTCGACGTCTGGTGGTGTGCGTCCTTCTGACCGGACGCGGCGTCGTGCACGCGGACGCTCCGCGCCTTCTCGCATCGTCGGTCCGGCTATGGAGGCTCAAGCATGAGCTCGCGCGCCTTTCCCCCCTCTCGCACCCGCGGACGTCTCAGTGACCTGCGACGCGCGCTGCTGGCCACAGCGGCCGGAGTTCTCGGCCTGGTCTCCGCGCAGACGATGCCGCTGCCGGCCGATGCGGCCGCGTCCACGCTGGCCGCGGCGGCGCAGCAGAGCGGGCGCTACTTCGGCACCGCGATCAGCGCCGGCAAGCTCGGCGACTCGGCGTACACGACCATCGCGAACCGCGAGTTCGACATGATCACGGCCGAGAACGAGATGAAGATCGACGCCACCGAGCCCCAGCGAGGCCGGTTCACCTTCACCAGCGGTGACCGGATCTACGACTGGGCGGTGCAGAACGGCAAGCGGGTGCGCGGCCACACCCTGCTCTGGCACCCCGGCCAGCCGGCCTGGATGCAGTCGCTGTCTGGTGGCAGCCTGCGCCAGGCGATGATCGACCACATCAACGGCGTGATGGACCACTACAAGGGCAAGATCTACGCCTGGGACGTGGTCAACGAGGCCTTCGCCGACGGCAACTCCGGCGGCCGGCGCGACTCCAACCTGCAGCGCACCGGCAACGACTGGATCGAGGTCGCCTTCCGCACCGCGCGCGCCGCCGACCCGGCCGCCAAGCTCTGCTACAACGACTACAACATCGACAACTGGAGCTGGGCCAAGACCCAGGGCGTCTACAACATGGTCCGCGACTTCAAACAGCGCGGCGTGCCCATCGACTGCGTCGGCCTGCAAGCCCACTTCAACAGCGGCAGCCCCTACAACAGCAACTTCCGCACCACCATCTCCAGCTTCGCCGCCCTCGGCGTGGACGTGCAGATCACCGAGCTGGACATCCAGGGCGCCTCCCCCACCACCTATGCCGCGGTGACCAACGACTGCCTGGCCGTCCCGCGCTGCACCGGCATCACCGTGTGGGGCGTGCGCGACCAGGACTCCTGGCGCTCGGGCGACACCCCGCTGCTGTTCAGCGGCAGCACCAAGAAGCCGGCCTACACCGCCGTGCTGAACGCCCTCAACGCCGCCGCCCCGAGCCCCACTCCCACAGCGACTCCCACGCTGACACCGAAATCCACACCGACCCCGCGGACCGGCCAGTGCTCGGCGACGACGCAGACGAACAGCACCTGGCCCGGTGGCTTCCAGACGACGGTGACCGTCCGCGCGGACAGCTCGCCGGTCAACGGGTGGACGGTGCGGTGGACCTGGCCCGGCGGGCAGAGCATCAGCAGCCTGTGGAGCGGCCGGCACACCGTGTCCGGCTCCAGCGTGAGCGTCCGCAACGCCGCGTACAACGGCTCCATCGCGGCGGGTCGGTCGACCACCTTCGGCTTCACCGCCAACGGCACCGCGGTTGTCCCGTCGGTCACCTGCGACGGAAGCGGAACGACGGGATGAACCTCGGCCTCTCCTGGCGTGACACCTGATCGGCCAGCGGTCGGTGCTCGACCTCTTCGATCACACGCCTGCATCGGGGACACAGATGATGTTAACGCTAACGGATCAAGTGCGCGCTCGGATGAAGCACTCCCCCGCACTCATGCGATCAGCATCCCCTCGAAATGCCCGACGGATGATGGAACGATTCAATCAGACCATGAGGAGCGGCACGCTTTGGGCATTTGATGTAGTTATGGGCTGTATGCGACATAAGCAAGTCCGTCGAGCCGCCTTCATCCGCAAGTCATGATCATTGACGTCGTCCATCAGGTGATTCCTGTAAGCGGCGAACCGATTGATAACAGGCTAGAGTTGGACGACGTCGCGTTCCGTATCGACGGCCGCGTCAATACAGGCACGTCTTCAAGGAGCACCAATGGTCGATTCCGTTAACCGATCAAATGCGCGGTCAGCCGACGCCAGTGCGCCCGGCGCGCGAATCGACCCGACGATCCCTCATCCGGCACGCATATACGACTACCTCTTGGGGGGCAAAGACCATTTCGCCGCCGACCGCGAGGCGGCGGAACAACTTGCCGAACTTTCACCTGGCACGCGGGAAGGGGTGCGCGCCCATCGGGCATTTCTCGGCCGAGCCGTACGTCATCTCGCCGAGAACGCCGGAATCACCCAGTTCCTGGACATCGGCACCGGCATCCCCACCCAGGGGAACACCCACGAGATCGCTCAACAGGTCAATCCAGCAGCTCGCGTGGCGTATGTGGACAACGATCCCATCGTCCTGGTTCACGGGCGTGCCCTGCTGGCGAGCAGCGAAGAGGGCATGACCACGGTGATCGAGGCCGATCTACGGGATCCGGATCGGATCCTGTCGCATCCGGAGGTCACCAAAGTCATCGACTTCACCCGGCCGGTGGCGCTCATCATGGCCGGCGTCCTGCACTTCATCACCGATGAAGAAAAACCCTACGAGTTGGTCGAGCGATACAAAGCGGCCGTCCCCTCGGGCAGCCGGCTGCTGTTGTCGCACATCACGCTCGACTTCGCACCGCAGGTTCCCAAAGAGAGATTCACCAAGCCCTATGACAAGGGTTCCGCGCCAATGGTTCCGCGAAGTCATGCGGAGGTGACGAAATTCTTCCAGGACTGGACGATGGTGCCTCCCGGGCTCGTCGAAGTGGTCACCTGGCGGCCGGACGAGAACGAATACCAAGAATCGATTCCCGGCGGCGGTCACGCCTGGGCCTACGGTGGCGTGGCCGTAAAGCCGTAAGGCTTCGCGGGCGGCCATGTCGAATGGCCGCCCGCGCATCCACCCGCGTCGCCATCCGCCGGCGGTCGTCTCGGACGTCTTCTGCCGCAGGGTCGTCGGTCGAGCGACAGCCGGGCACATGCGCACCGAACCGGTCACCGACGCGGACCGTGGCGCACAGCGCACGGGCCTGACCACGCGGACCGCGGCGCCCGGCGCACAGGCCTGATGGCCGGGGTCGCCGTAGCGACCCCGGCCATCAGGCCGTCATGGATGGTGCGGTGTCAGGACTGCCCGGCGAAGGTCCACCTCTGGTTGTTGCCGCCGTGGCAGGTGTAGAGCTGGGTCAGGGTGCCGTTGGCGGTGCCGTTGCCGGCGGCGTCCAGGCACAGTCCGGACTGCACGCCGGTGATGGTGCCGTTGGTGTTCAGGCGCCACTTCTGGTTGTTGCCGCCGTGGCAGGCGTAGATCTGGGCCTTGACGCCGTTGGCGGTGCCGGCGGCGTCCAGGCACTTGTTGCCGTAGACCCGCAGCTCCTGCGCTGAGGTGTAGGTCCACTGCTGGTTGGGGTTGGTGTGACAGTCCCACAGCTGGACCTGGGTGCCGTCAGTGGTGCTGGAGTTGGGCACGTCCACACAGCGGCCGGAGGCTACGCCCTTGATCTGCCCGTTCCCGGAGGGCACCGTCGGGGTGACGGTGGGTGTGGGGGTCGGGTCCGGGTCGGGGTTGGGGTCGGCGGCGTTGAGGGCGTTCAGGACCGAGGTGTAGGCCGGCTTCTTGTTGCCCGAGGTGTCGAACAGCAGGGGGCTGGTGTTGGCGCCGAGCCAGGAGTCGCTGTCGCGCACGCCCCACACGGTGATGCCGGTGCAGCGCGGGACGGCCAGGCAGTCGTTGGTCACCGCGGCGTAGGTCTGGGCGGAGCCGCCCTGGATGTCCAGCTCGGTGATCTGCACGTCCACGCCGAGGGCGGCGAAGCTGGAGATGGTGGTGCGGTAGTTGCTGTTGTAGGCGCTTTGGCTGTTGAAGTGCGACTGCAGGCCGACGCAGTCGATGGGCACGCCGCGCTGTTTGAAGTCGCGGACCATGTTGTAGACGCCCTGGGTCTTGGCCCAGCTCCAGTTGTCGATGTTGTAGTCGTTGTAGCAGAGCTTGGCGGCCGGGTCGGCGGCGCGCGCGGTGCGGAAGGCGACCTCGATCCAGTCGTTGCCGGTGCGCTGCAGGTTGGAGTCGCGCCGGCCGCCGGAGTTGCCGTCGGCGAAGGCCTCGTTGACCACGTCCCAGGCGTAGATCTTGCCCTTGTAGTGGTTCATCACGCCGTTGATGTGGTTGATCATCGCCTGGCGCAGCGCGTTGCCCGACATGGCCTCCATCCAGCCCGGCTGCTGGGAGTGCCAGGCCAGCGTGTGGCCGCGCACCCGCTTGCCGTTCTGCACGGCCCAGTTGTAGACCCGGTCACCGCTGGAGAAGTTGAACTGGTTCTGGTTGGGCTCGGTGGCGTTGATCTTCATCTCGTTCTCGGCGGTGATCATGTCGAACTCGCGGTTCGCGATGGTCGTGTACTGCGAGTCGCCGAGCTTGCCGGCGCTGATCGCGGTGCCGAAGTAGCGCCCGCTCTGCTGGGCCGCCGCGCCGAGCGTGGTGGCCGCGGCACCGGCAGAAGCGGCACCGGCGGAGACCGGGCCGGTCACCGCCGTGAGCGTGCCGAGCACGAGAGTGCCGAGGGCGCCGGCGACCAGGGCCCGGCGAAGGCCGCCGAGAGGTCGCCGGGTACGGGGCGGGGGTATGGCGTTCGTGCCCATGTCTGAGCCTCCATAACTGCGTCACGGGTGAAGGGGAATGCGGGGATGTCCCCCGTGGACTCGACACCGCGCCCGCCCTCGGGCGCACACCACCAAGGCATCAAGGACGCGGCTCCCCGCCGAACCGTGTGGCAGAGGGGGCCGCCTCGGAGACTCAGTGTGGAAACACGTCCGAAACTTGTCAAGGCTTAAGCGAAACTTTCGGTTAACACATTCGCTCCCGGCGCCGAATTGCGTGGAGGGGAGCGGAATTGGCATCCCGAAAATTTCGCCATGGCCCCGTTCCAGGCCAAGGCCTGTATGAACGTTTCATCATGGGGCCTCATCAGCCGGATGAGCCATCGCGATAAGACCAGGTGAATCCACGATCAGCTCCGTGCCACCGATGTGAAGACGTCTCCGGTCCTTGACAGGGGCTTCACCGCTCGTGTGTGATCCCCACCACCACCACCTCCATCCACTCAACGGAGAGGGGCCCGGCCAAGCGGACATCTGATGTGAGTGCTGACAAGCGTGGCGTCCCGCAGCCGTGACTGTCCTGATCACAAGAGAGCGACTCCACTGTCGACGATGTCCGAATCTTGGTTCGGGCACATATCCCGTGCTCTCCCCGCGGCGGGGCCGACGGCCTGGTGATCATGGTGAATGCCGGTTTCGGAATCGCTCGCAGTCTTCTTTCCCATCTGCCGCACGGTCCGACCGGTCCTCAACAGGTTCAGGACCTTCCGGCGGAATTCAGGGGAATGTCTCCTTCCCATGCCGTCCCATGCCGTCCCATGCCGTCCCATGCCGCTCTCCTCTCAACGAGTGGCACAGGGATCCAGGAACCCGCCTCCACGAAAGCCGGGGTCCATCGAGTGCGAGTCCGGTCTCGGCTGGACTCTCCCACTGTGGGAGGCCTCATGCTGCTCCCGGCGGTCCCCAGCGGTTGACCCTGAAGGTGTTCAGGGGTGGGGACGGTGTGACCGTTCGCCGCGTCGGCATGAGGCATGAGGAGAGCGACGCATGACCATCGTGAAGGACATCGAGGCCCGCGGCATGCGTCACTGCGAGACGACGGCGCTGGGAGTGCTGTTGCGGCACGAGGGACTTGATCTGTCCGAGCCCATGCTGTTCGGGCTGGGCGCGGGCCTGTCCTTCATCTACTGGGACAGCAAGGGCATGGCGTTCCCCTTTCTCGGAGGCCGTGTCAAGCCTTTCGACCTCACCAGGAACCTGACCGCCAGGCTGGGGCTGACGTTGACGGCCAAGGAGACCACCTCACCGCGCAAGGCGTGGGAGAACGTGACCGCCCCCATCGACGCCGGTCGGCCGGTCGGTCTTCAACTCGACTGCTACCACCTGGACTATTTCCACTCCAAGGTGCACTTCGGCGGCCATGTCGTCGCCATGTACGGCTACGACGAGCACGACGCCTACCTGGTGGACACCGACCAGCAGGGAGGAGCCGTGCGCACCAGCCGGGCCGGCCTCGCCACGGCGCGCGCCGAACGCGGCCCGATGACCGCCAGGAACCGGTCCTTCACCGTCACCCTGCCTGCTCACCCGCCCTCCTGGCAGGACCAGATCATCCCCGCCATCAGAGACTGCGCCGACGCCTTCCTCGCCGCTCCCATCGCGAACCTGGGCCACCGCGGCATCGAGAAAGCCGGCAAGAAGGTGCCCGGATGGCTGCTGCGCGCCGGCGAGCCGCGGCGGGACCTGCCGCAGGCCGCTCTCCTCATGGAGAAGGGCGGCACCGGCGGCGCCCTGTTTCGCGCCCTCTACCGTGACTTCCTCGGCGAGTGCGCCCGGCTGATCGACGACGGCGACCTCCGTACCGGTCACCGGCTGTACGCCGAGGCCGCCGTCCTGTGGACGGACGTGTCCACTCTGATCGAGAAAGCCGGAGAGAGCGGCGACGCGGGGTACCTCGAGCAGGCCGGCGTCATCCTCCACGATCTTTCGCGCATCGAGAGGGACGCCATGCGGGTGCTGCGTCGGCTGTAGCTCAAAGGAATCCCGGACCGCGGTGAGTTGCGGCTCCTGACCGTGCGTACTATTTTTTGACCATGCGGCCAGAAAACAAGCCGAGCGACCAGAAGCAGTCGTCGTTCATTCAGGAGGCCCGGCGCGCGCAGATCATCGAGAGCGCCATCGAGACCTTCACGGAGCTGGGCTACGCCAACACCTCTCTGGCGCACATCGCCGAGCGCGCCGGCATCAGCAAGGGCGTGATCTCGTACCACTTCGCTGGTAAGACCGAGCTGATGGAGCAGATCGTCGAGCAGGTCTACCGCGACATCGCCCAGTTCGTCGTACCGCGGACGGAGAGGGAGACCACGGCGGCCCGCGCGCTGCGGGCGAACATCCGCGCGGTCGCCGAGTACATGCGGGGTCACCGCTCCCAGCTGCTCGCCCTCGGAGAGATCTTCAACAATTTCCGCGCCCCCGACGGCAGGAAGCGCTACGGCGTCGCCTTCAACGAGCCGATCTACCGGGACCGGGAGACGTTGTTCCGCCTCGGCCAGCAGAACGGCGAGTTCCGCTCCTTCGACCCCCGCGTGATGTCCGTCACCGTGCAGGCCGCGATCGACGCCATGTTCGCCTACTGGGTGACCCATCCCGACCACGACCTGGAAGCGCACGCGGACGAGCTGGCGGACCTGTTCGAGCACGCCGCCCGGGCCGACCCCCCTGGACAAGCCGACCCCCCCGAAGAAACGGCGAACCGATGACACAGCCCGTCAACCGGCCGACCGCGCAGGCCACGCCCTCCACCCCCTCCCCGCGCTCCCCGAGGCTTCTCCATGTCGACAACCTGCGCACCGCCCTGATGGCACTCGTGGTGATCCACCACTCCGTGATCGCCTACAGCAACGTCCCGCGCTGGTACTACACGGAACCGCCGTCCGACCCCTCGGGAACGCTCCTGGACCTCGTGATCGTGCTCAACCAGGCGTTCTTCATGGGCGCCTTCTTCCTCATCTCCGCGCTCTTCGTGCCCGGCTCCTACGACCGCAAGGGGACCGGGCGGTTCCTGAGGGAGCGGCTGCTGCGCCTGGGGGTCCCGCTGCTGCTCTGGCTGCTGGTGCTCCGCCCCCTGGCGACCGCCGGCAGATACGCCGCCGCGAGAGACGCCGCCCTCCAGCAGGGGACCGAGCTGCCCTACTGGCAGTTCTATCTGCGCTCGTTCACCCCCGGGCCGATGTGGTTCGTGGAGGTGCTGCTGGTGTTCAGCGCGCTCTACGTCCTCTGGCGGCAGCTGGCCGTCAGGGACCGGCACGCGTCCGAACCGGCTCCGGCCACGGGCCGGGCGCCCGGTGCCGCCACGATCGCCGGGTTCACCGTCGGGCTGGCCCTGGTGACCTACCTGTGGCGCATCGTGGTGCCGATGGATGTCTCGATCCTGGGACTGCCCACCCCCGCCTACCTGCCGCAGTACGTGGCGCTGTTCACCGTCGGGCTGATCGCGGCCCGGCGCGGCCGGCTGGAGGGCCTGTCCAGAACGGCCGGCCGGGTCGGGTTCGCCGTCGCGGCCGTCGCCGCGGTCGCGCTCCTCCTCGTCCTGATCTCCGCCGGAGAGGCGATCCTGGGCGGGGGGACCCTGCCGTCCCTGATAGCGGCGACCTGCGAGTCCGCGCTCGCCGTCGGCGTCATCCTCGGCCTTCTGGTGCTGTTCCGGGAGCGCTTCGGCCACCAGGGACGCCGCCGCCGGTTCCTGTCGGCGCACGCCTACACCGTCTACGTCATCCACCCGGTCGTGCTGGTCGCCCTGGGCCACGCCCTTCGCGACGTGCAGGCGCCCGCGGTCGCGAAGGGCGCGCTGCTCGCCGTCCTCGCGCTGCCGCTGTGCTGGGCGACGGCGTACCTGGTACGCGCCCTGCCGGGCGCCAGGAAAGTGCTCTAGACCGTATCCGTGCCGCGCGCGGGGCTGCGGGGATCGGTTCTCAGGGAGTTTTCAGGCGGAGTTTGTAGCACTTTCAACTGAAATTTATGAGTATGGGGCGATGGAGCGCGTGCCGCACGAGGCCGATGCGGCCGGGGCTCGGGGAGCCGTGGCCGGCAGGGTTCGGCGGTCCGTCGTCGGGGGCGGTGCACTCGTCGTCGTGGCGCTGCTCGCGTACTGGCTGGGAAGCGGCGGCGGGAGCGGTGAGGAGGCCGCGCCCGGGCCGAGCGCGACGCCGACGCCCGGTGCGACGCTCACGGTGCCCGACGTCTTCAAGAGGGTCGGGCCGTCGGTGGTGGTCGTCCAGGCCGGGAAGTCGCTCGGAACCGGGGTGATCGCGGCCGAGGACGGGACGATTCTCACGGCGCACCACGTCGTCCAGGGCACCTCGGGCAAAGGCGCGAACAAGGATGCCGAGGACGTCACCGTGACGTTCGCCGACGGCACCAGGACGAAGGCCGCTGTCGCGTCGTCGAATCCCAAGCTCGACGTCGCGACCCTCAAGCCGGCGAAGCTGCCGGAGATCGTCGTCCCTGCGACGCTCGGCGGCGCCGCGACCGTGGGCGCGCCCGTCGTGGCGATCGGCAATCCGCTGGGCCTGACCTACAGCGTCTCCACCGGCGTCGTGTCGGGCCTGAACCGGACCGCCGACCGGACCGCCAAGGACGGCGGCCTGAACGGGCTCATCCAGTTCGACGCCTCCGCGAACCCTGGCAGCTCCGGGGGTCCCCTCCTGGACGCTCGCGGCCTGGTCATCGGGATCGTCGTCTCGATCGCCGACCCGGGAGGCGACGAGGCGTTCGCCGGCATCGCGTTCGCGGTGCCGATCGGTGCGGCCCTGGGCGGCGGCGAGGGCGACGGGCCGCCGGGCGACGGGCCCCAGATCTGACCGAAGCGTCACGAGGAGAGAAGCAGCACATGACCTCGACCAAGTCCTCCGAGTCGGCCCATCCGCTCGAACATGTGCTGTTCGAGGTCAAACGCACGATCGTCGGGCAGGACGTCCTGCTGGAGCGCATGGCCGTCGCGTTGGTCGCCGACGGCCACCTGCTCGTCGAGGGCGTGCCGGGCCTGGCCAAGACGCTCGCGGTGAGGTCGCTGGCCGCCGCGATCGCCGGGAGTTTCCAGCGCGTCCAGTTCACCCCCGACCTGGTGCCGGCCGACCTCGTGGGCACGCGGGTCTACCACCAGCACTCCGGGGAGTTCAGAACCGAGCTCGGCCCGGTGTTCGCGAACCTGCTGCTGGCCGACGAGATCAACCGCGCTCCCGCCAAGGTGCAGAGCGCCCTGCTGGAGGTGATGCAGGAGCACCAGGTGACGATCGGCCGTGAGACGTTCCGGGTGCCCGAGCCGTTCCTGGTCATGGCGACGGAGAACCCGATCGAGTCGGAGGGCACCTACCCGCTGCCCGAGGCGCAGGTCGACCGTTTCATGATGAAGGTGGTCGTCGACTATCCGACGCAGGCCGAGGAGCAGGCGATCGTCAGGCGAGCGCTGCGCCCGCCCGAACCCCCGCAGCCGATGGTGACGGCCGAGGACCTGATCGCGATGCGGGCCCGCGCCCGGCAGGTGTACGTCGATCCGGCGATCGTCGACTACGCGGTACGGCTGGTCTCCGTGACGCGTTCCCCCGCGACGGCCGGGCTCGGCGAGCTGGAACGGTATGTCACCTACGGGGCGAGCCCGCGGGCGTCCATCGCGCTCGTCACGGGCGCCCGGGCGCTGGCGTTCCTGCGCGGCCGCGACTACGTCCTGCCGCACGACCTGTCCGAGCTCGCGCTCGACGTGCTGCGCCACCGCCTCGTGCTGTCCTACGAGGCCCTCGCGGACGACGTCGACGCCGACACGATCGTCACCAGGGTGCTCGGGGCCGTCCGGGCGCCCGACGTCGTCCTGCAGAATCGCTGAACCGCCATGGCCACCGCCTCCGAGAGGCTCCTGCTCCGCCTGGAGTGGAAGGTCGTCCGCAGGCTCGACGGCCGGCTCCAGGGCGCCCACCGCACCGCGCACCGCGGCTCCGGGATCGACTTCACCGGGTTACGCGCCTACGGCGACGGCGACGACGCCCGGCACATCGACTGGAACGTGACCGCACGGCTGGACGAGCCGCACCTGCGCGTGTTCACCGAGGACCGCGAGCTGACGGTGTGGCTCGTCCTCGACCGGTCGGCGTCGATGGCGGCCGGCCGGCCGGGGCGCGGCAAGCACGACGTGCTCGCCGAGCTCGCGCTCGTCCTTGCCCGGCTGTTCGGCCGGGGCGGCAACCGCGTCGGCGCCCTGCTGTTCGACACCGGGACGCCGCGCGTCGTGCCGCCCGGCACCTCCCGGCGGCACGCGCTGCGGATCGGCGCCGAGCTGGAACGCACCTCCACGGCGCGCGGCGGCGCCACCACCGACCTGGCGGAGATGCTCGACGCGGCCGGACGGCTCGCGCGCCGCCGCGCGCTCGTCGTCGTGCTGTCGGACTTCATCGGCGACGGCGACTGGGAGCGCTCACTCCAGCGCCTGGCCCGGCGGCACGAGGTGGTCGCCCTGCGGATCGTGGACACGGCCGACGACGTGCTGCCCGAAGCCGGGCTGATCGTGGTCGAGGACGCCGAGACCGGCGAGCAGCTCGTCGTCGACTCCGCCGACCCGCTGTTGCGGGTCCGCCTCCGCGCCGCCGTCGACGCCCGCGACGCCCGGTTGGAGGCGGGCATGCGCCGGGCCGGGGTGCCCGTCCACCGCGTCGACACCGACCGCGATCTGGCCGAGGCGCTCGTCGAGGTCGTCGCCCGAACCGGAAACCGGTCGCCGTGACCGGGCTCGTCGAGGTCGTCAACGGACACCCGAGACCGGCGAAGGAGGCCTCATGACCCTGTCCTCCTGGCTGCCGGCGGTCGTCGGACTGCTCGTCACGGCGGCGCTCGCCTGGGCGGCCGTCGTCTCGGCGCGCCGCCGGACGGCCGCCCTCGCCGCGGCCGGGGTCGCCGTGCCGGGTGGCCACCGGGCGTACCTCGGAACCGGCCTGACGATCGCCGGCGTCGGGGTGCTCGCGATCGCCGCCGCCGGACCGGCGGCCATGGTGCCGGTCCCGCGGGCCGCGGGCACCGTCATCCTCGCCGTCGACGTCTCCAACAGCATGGGTGCCGACGACGTCGCCCCCACCCGGCTGGCGGCCGCGCAGCGGGCGGCCCGCGCGTTCGTGGCGGCGCAGCCCGACAGCGTCGACATCGGAGTCGTCGCGTTCGAGCGGGGTGCGCTCACCACCGCACGGCCCGACGCCGACCACTCCGTCGCGCTCAAGGCCATCGACCGGCTGAAGATCACCGGCGGCACCTCGCTGGGGACGGCCATCACGGCCTCCCTGTCGGCGATCACCGGCAGGCAGGTGGCCGTCGGCCGCGACGGCACCGCGCCCGACATCGGCTACTGGCCGTCCGCGACGATCGTGATGTTCTCCGACGGCCAGAACCAGGGCGCGGACGTCGAACGGGCCGCCACCGTGGCCCAGCGGGCGGGCGTCCACGTCCACACCGTCGGGGTCGGCACCACGGCCGGGGCGACGGTGAAGGTCGACGGCTACCACCTGCAGACCTCGCTCGACGAGGACACCCTCACCTCGATCGCGCGGACCACCGGCGGCGCCTACCACCCCGCCTCCGACACCGCGCGGCTCGACGGGATCGCCGACACGATCGACCTGCGGCTCACCGTCTCCGACGAGCCGCTGCCCCTCGCCGGCGGGCTGATCGGGCTCGCCCTCGCGCTGCTCACCGCGGGCGCGGCGCTCAACGTGCTCCGGTCTGGACGGGTGATCTGAATGTCGTTCTCATGGCCGTGGGCGCTGCTGTCCATCCTGGTCATCCCGCTGATCCTCGCCATCCGCGAGTGGGCGCGGCGCCGCCGCCGGCGGGCCGCCGTGCGCGTCACCTCGATCGCGCTCGTACGCGGCGCCCTGCCCGGCCGTACGCGCTGGACGCGGAAGATCCCCGCGGCACTGTTCGTGGCCGGACTCGCGCTGCTCGCGGTCGGGGCCGCGCGGCCGCAGGCGTCGGTCCCGGTGCCGCAGACGTCGGTGACGATCCTGCTCGCGCTCGACACCTCCGGCTCCATGTGCTCCACGGACGTCGACCCCAACCGCATCACCGCCGCGAGGAAAGCCGCCGCCGAGTTCATCGAGTCGCAGCGGGGCGGGCCGCGCATCGGCCTGGTCACCTTCGCGGGCAGCGCGGGTCTGCTCGTCCCGCCCACCGACGACACCGACTCGCTGATCGAGGCGCTGGACGGCCTCACCGTGTCCCGCGGCACCGCGATCGGGCAGGCCATGCTCACCTCGATCGACGCGATCGCGGAGGTCGACCCGTCGGTCGCCTCCACCGGGGCGAACCCCGGCGGCGGCGGGCCGGGTTACGCCGGTGCCGCGATCATCGTGCTCACCGACGGCGCCAACACCCAGGGCGTCGACCCGCAGATCGCCGCCCAGGAGGCGGCCCTGCGCCGCGTCCGCGTCTTCCCCATCGGCTTCGGCACCACGAACCCGGCCCCGATGGTCTGCGACAACTCACAGTTCGACGGCCGCGGCTACGGCGGCTGGGGCGGCGGCTCCGGCGGCCGCGGCGGATTCGACAGGGGCCGCAACCCCCGCGTCATCGACGAGCCCGCGCTCAAGCGGATAGCCCAAACCACCGGCGGCTCCTACCACCGCGCCGAGAACGCCGGCCAGCTCCAGAGCGCCCTCGACGCCCTCCCCCGCAGCTTCACCGTCGTCCACCAGCGGGTCGACACGGCCGCCGCCTTCGCCGCCGGCGGCGCCGTCCTCGTCACCGCGGCCCTGTCCCTCTCCCTGTGGTGGAACCGCCCCCGGACCCCGGCCCGCTGACGTACCCGTGGCCGGCACGGGTCGCCGGTCAGCCGCGGGTGTCGAGCGAGACGTGCAACGAGAGGTGCGAGGACAGGGCGCGGAGGAAGTCCGGGGCGTCGAAGACCGCGCCCGCGGAGGCGACGCCGGTGGTCCTGGTCCGGCCGGTGAGGATGCGGTCGACGGCCTCCACCGCGAGCGGCGCGCTGACGGCGTAGATGTCCTGACCGGCGGCGGCCACGCGGCGTTCCGCGCCGCCGGAGCGGACGAGGACGTCGACGACGAAGGTCTGCGCGGAGCGGCCGCGCTCGTCGACGGCGGCCGGTGCCGGGGCACCGGGAGCGGACAGGTCCGCGGCCGCCTTGGCGGTCATGTAGGTGCGCACCTCCGGGACGGCCAGGTGGCTGGGAACGGTGACGACGTCGGCCATGGTGAACTCTCCGATGACGCTCTGGGGGCCGAGCGGAGCCGGGAAGGGCCACTCCAGGGTCGGCAGGGCGTCATCGTGGTACTCCAGCCGTCCGCCGGTGAAGCGAACACGGCGGCCACCCCGTCGCCGACTCGAGACCACGCCCGCAGCGAGCGTTCCACCGGTGGGGTGCCAGCTGCTCAGGCCGTAGGCGATGTGCGCCTCGTCCGCCGCCGTCCAGTCGCCCATCGCGGTGGTGACCAGGAGGTCGCCGAGGCCGCCGTAGAAGGCCATCGCCGGGACCACCACGGTGCCCGCGGCGCGGGTGCGCTCCGCGAAGTGCGCGAACGTGTCGACGTTCGCCTCGATCTCGGCCGCCACGTCGACATACGGGATGCCGGCGCGCAGCGCCGCCTCGACCAGCGGCGCGGCGGTCGAGGCGAAGGGCCCGGCGCAGTTGATCACGGCGGCCGCGCCGTTCAGCGCGCGGTCGAGCGAGGCCGGGTCGTCGGCCGACGCCTGCCGCGCCTCAAGCCCGGGGTGGGCCTCCGCCAGCGCCGCCAGCTTGTCCCGGTCGCGGCCGAGGAGCAGCGGGACGTGTCCGCGCTCGCACGACTCCGCGACCACGAACCGCCCGGTGTGCCCGTAGGCGCCGAACACCGCCACGATCGAACCCGATCCCATGTCTGCTCCCACGTGCTCGAAGTGCTTCATCGGGTAGATCCTGTCTTCGCCGGCCCACCGGTGCCCAGTGTCCGGAACGACACGACCCGTACAATTTCCGACATGAGTTCTTTCCCGCGCTCCGTCGCGGTCGCCGCCACCGACGGGATGCTGCACTTCGAGCTGGCCCTGGCCTGCGAGGTCTTCGGCTCCGCCCCTGACGCCGTGCCAGGCCCCTGGTACGACGTCAGGGTGTGCGGCACGCACGCCGTCCGGGTCGGCCGGTTCCTGATGGAGCCGGACCACGGGTTCGACTGGCTGGCGCGCGCCGGCACCGTGATCGTCCCCGCCCTGGCGGACGTCGACGAGGAACCGCCGGCCGAGCTGGTCGAGGCGGTGCGCGCGGCTCACGAGTCGGGCGCGCGGGTGGTCTCCCTGTGCACGGGCGTGTTCGTGCTCGCCGCCGCGGGCCTGTTGGACGGGCTGCGCGCGACCACGCACTGGGCTCACACCGAGGAACTGGCCGCGCGCCATCCCCGGGTGGAGGTCGACCCGGACGTGCTCTACGTCGACAACGGCAGCGTGCTCACCTCCGCGGGCAAGGCCGCGGCGATGGACCTGTGCCTGCATCTGGTCCGCCGCGACCACGGCTCGGCGATCGCCAACGTGGTCGCCCGCCGCCTGGTCGTGCCGCCCCACCGGGCCGGCGGCCAGGCCCAGTTCGTCACCACGCCGGTGCCCGCCCAGGACGGCCACCCCCTGGCCGAGCTGCTCACCTGGGCGATGCGGCGGCTGGACCAGCCGCTCACCGTGGAAGACCTGGCTCGTCAGGCGAACATGAGCTCGCGCCACCTGGCCCGCCACTTCCGCTCGGTGGCCGGCACCACCCCGCTGCAGTGGCTGTTGACGCAGCGGATCCGCCGCGCGCAGGAACTGCTGGAGACCACGGACGACAGCGTCGACACCATCGCCTCGGCCGCGGGCATGGGCACGGCGACGACGCTGCGCCGCCATTTCCACCGCACGGTCGGCGTGCCGCCGGACGCCTACCGCCGCACGTTCCGGCCGTGAGATGGACGACATGGCGCTGGGGGCGCTCGCACAGCGGCTGGCGCGGATCCCCGGGGTGGTCGCGGTGGTGCTCGGCGGCAGCCGTGCCCGTGGCACGCACCGTCCGGATTCGGACATCGATCTGGGGCTGTACTACCGAGGCGACCTGGACGTGACGGCGCTGCGGGCGCTGGCCGAGCAGGAGACCGGGGAGCAGACCGAGCTGACCGCGCCGGGCGGCTGGGGCCCCTGGGTCGACGGCGGCGGATCGAGCGGGTCGTGGCCGACGCGGCCGCTCTGACAGACGAGGTCAGGGCGGCCGTGTCACCTGACACGCCCCGGGTCCGGTGGAGCCGGTTCGGCTGACCCTCATACCGGCATCTCGATGGCCTCGGACGGACTCCGAGGCCATCGAGATGCCGGAGTCACGAGAGTCCGGGAAGGGGTCAGTAGCGTTCGCTGAGGTTGAGGTTGATCTCGATCAGCAGGGTCTTCGCCTCTCCGTACTTGAGCAGGTTGGCGAGGTTGTCGGGGAGCCTGAGGGTCGCATGCGCGTGGCGTACGGCCTGGCCCACGGAGTGCAGGTCCAGCCTGGCCGCCACCAGCGAGACGATCCTCGTGCCGGCGTTGACGCGCCGGTCGGCGAGGTTGAGGTAGGTCGTCAGCAGCTGGGCCCGGAGAAGCTGCGACTGGCTGAGCGAGAGGCCGAAGACATCCCTCACCTCGGCACGGGTGAGGACGCCGTCGGGGGTCGAGCCGTCGGCTCCGTCGAACCGGGTGTCGGTCGCCTGGACGCGGGCCAGGAGCTCGGCGCTCTGCCGGTCGCCGTGCAACTGCCAGGTGAGCTGCGGCCAGGGATTCCGGGTCGGGGTGACCTCGGTGATCTCGGTTGAGGCCGTGGCGCTCACCGGGGTGTAGACGCACCCGTTCGCGTTCTGGTACGCGGTGACGGCGGTGCCGGAGATCACGCTGCCGCCGGCGAAGAGCAGGCCGGGCCGCGCGGTGAACTGGATCTTACGGCTCTGGCCGCCGTCGAGCGTGCCGAGGGACCAGTTCAGCGTGGTCGTGCCGTCGGGGTTGGCGGTCACGGACGAGGGTTCGGGTCCGGCTCCCCGGTCGAGGGCCTGGTTGTAGTGGACCTCGGCCGGGAGGGTGTCGGTGAGGGTCACGCCGGTGGCGGCCCCGCTGCCGGAGTTGGTCACCGCCAGGTCGATCGTCATGGCCTCTCCGGCGTTGACGGTCCGCGGCGCGCTCCTGGTCAGGGTGAGTTCGGGGGCGTGCACGGTGGTCGTGGCCGTCGCGGTGTTGTTCGCCGTGTTCACCTCGGGATCGCCGCCGGCGTCCTTCGCGGTCACCGCCGCCCTGTTGGCCAGGACGGTCCCGTCGGCGACGTCGCACGGAACGCGGTGGTCGAAGGTCTCGGTCGTCGAGCTGGCCGCGTCGAGGTACGGGGTCGTCCTGGTCGCCGTGGTGCCGCCGGGCAAGGTGTCGGTCAGCTCGATCGAAGTGGCGGCGCCCGTGCCGACGTTGTCCGTCTTCACGTGGTAGGTGAGCGTGTCGCCGGGCAGGGCGTCGACCCGGTCGACCGATTTGGCGACGGCCAGGTCGGGGTCGTAGAAGCGGAAGAACTCGATCTCCCGCCGCATGACCCCGGTGAAGTCGATCTCGGGTCCGTGGTCGGTGTTCGCCGTGCCGTCGGACAGGGCGCCGGCGCGGTACTTGAGGTTGTTCCAGTCACGGAAGCCGAGGAGCGTGGTCTCGCGCGGGGCCGGTGCGTCGTCGTCGGCGTTGATGTCGACGCTCACCGTGCCGGTGTCGAAGATCGGCGCTCCCGCCGGGGTGAGGTTCCAGTTCCAGTTGAGCGGCCCGTTGCCCCGACCGACGCGGTAGCGGCCGGCCGGGTCCGTCCAGAACGTGAAGTCGGTGCCGTCGCCGATCCCGGTTGACTCGTCCAGGCGTGTCTTGTCCAGGGCGGGCAGCGAGACGTTGGAGTAGTCGAGGCGGCGCTGCGCGCCGGTGATGTTGATGTTGTCCCTGAGCAGGGCGGCGGGCGGCGCGATGGGGATGCCGCCGGGATCGAAGTTGTAGTTCATCACGCTGAGGTAGTTCGGTTTGTTGTTCGTCTTCTCGTCGCCGCCGTGCTCCAGGCCCAGCGCGTGCCCCAGCTCGTGCATGATCGTGCCCGACTGGTCGCGTACCGTCCCGACCTGGGCGTACTCCGCACCGGTCCCGAGGTCGTAGAGCTGCTCGTCGTCGGCCGGGGACGTGTTGTTCGCCGTGGTGTCGATGTCGCGGTCGGGGCCCACCTCGACGGTCATGCCGAGTTCCACGTCGTCACCCGCGCGGACCGTTTCCAGTACGCCGCCGCGCCCGGGGAAGATCGACGTGCCGGTCATCACGTCGTTGCCCGCCAGGACGGAGTCGAGCCTTCCGTCGACGCCCGCGGTGATCTCGGTGCCGCGGCCGAGCACGTCGTCGCCGGCGGGCGTCGTCTCCAGGACGCGGTTCGCCCCGGCCGACACGCCGGCCAGCCGCCAGGACCCGAGCGTGACGACGAAGTCCTTCACCTCGGAGCAGCAGCGGCCCGAGCTCCGGTTGGCGTTCCCCAGGTCGTGCGCGAGGATCGCGTAGTGGGCGTAGGGGCGCAGCCGGTGGTGCAGGTTGTCCCGTCGCGCCGCCGCGAACGCGGCGTCGTCCTGGGTCATGGTCGCCTGCTCGGCGACCGGCCTGCCGGGCACGTGGACGAAGTCGATGCCCTCGGGCTTGTGCACGCCCGGATAGGGGCAGGACTGCGCGGCCGTGTTCGGCAGGTCCGCCGCGTCGAAGGCGTTCACGACCTCGTCGACGGCGGCCTGCTTGGGCTGGTGCGAGTGGCCGTTCGCGGCCCCGGTCATGTAGTCGAGCTGCACGACGACCGACCTGCGGCAGGGGTCAGCGCCGAGCCGGGCAAGGTCGGCGATCATCGCGCCGTTCACGTCCTTGACGCCGAAACGCTCGATCAGGTCGGGGATGCCGTCCTGGTCCCGATCGGGGAGAGGCAGATGTTCGAGGCTGAAGCCGATCCTGACCTCCTTGCCGTCACCGAACTCGGGGAAGTTCGAATCCCCGTCACCCTTCGCGCAGGTCTGTCCCAGCTCGCGATCGTTGTCACACGGCGCGGCCGGCTCGACCCCGTCACCCGACCAACCGCCGGTGATCAGGTCATACTCGACGTTGAGCTCGACGTCACGATTGGCCGGCGAGACGTCCATCCTGTCGTCGCCGAGGCCGGCGGTGTCGTCGTCGTCCCAGATGCGGACGAGGACCGGGATCCTCGTCTGGTCGTCCTGCAGGGTGACGTTCTGGGTGAACACCCACTTCTGGTCGCCGAAGTGCGCCTGGCTCGGCCGGAACTCATCGTCCGACACGTACGCTCTGCGCTGGGTCCCGGCGGCGTCCCCGATCCTGACCTCGGGCAGGAACTCCCCTTCCTCGTCGATCCCGTCGTCGGGGACCTCGAACCGCTCGAAGTAGTCGATGCTGAACGTCACCGAAACGGTCGTGGCGGCTGCGGCGGGCAGGGCGGTCAGGATCGGTAACAGCGCGGCCAGCAACACTCCGGCGAACGAGAAGGCGACTAACCGCCGTCTCGTCGTGGTGATGGTCATGGGACACCTCTGCATATTCGGGAAAGTTGCCTCAGCGTCCGCCATGACCCGACAAAAGCCATGAGTATCCCCCTACTCAACGCGAGCGCGGCCTCGGCCGTCGGTGATGGGCCGCGGGGCGAGGACGCAGACGGCTTCGAGCGGGTCGGGCGGGCGATGTCCCGCCGGAGGACGGCGCTTACCGGCGGCGGGGGCGCCCCCCGCCTCCACGCCTCCACGCCTCCACGCCTCCACGCCTCCACGCCTCCACGCCTCCACGCCTCCACCGGACGGTAGGATCATCCGCGTGGATCTGGACGCCACCGCCGCCCGGCTCGGAGTACCCGTCGAGGACGTCGACCGCGTGCACCGGCTCGCCGGCGACCGGCCGTCGGCTCCGCTGCCCGCCAAGGCCGACGCCCCCGCGATCCTCGCCCGGCTCGCGGTGCGGCCGGACGACGCCGCCGAGATCATGGCGGGCTGGCCCGACCCCGGCTCTCCACTGTGGACTCCGGAGCTGCGCTGGCTGCTCGACCGTTCGATCGCCCTGGTCCGCGCCGATCTCGGGGGCCACGGCTGGCTGTCGCCCGGTCCTGAGCTGCCGCGCGAACGGGGCTCCGCCTGGCGGCATCTCTACGTGTACGCGTACCTGGCCCTGGTCGACGTCGTCACGGGGTACCACCGCGACCACGGCATCGCCGATGCCGTGTCGTGGGTGAGCCTCGCGGACCTGGGCCGCAACCTCGCGATCGACCGGCGGATGAACCGCGAGGGCTGGCCGGTCATGCAGAGCTGGCTGACGCTGCACGCGCGCGGCGCCATCTACGAGCTGGGCCGGCTGCAGTACCACCGCGGCGGCACCGTCATCGACCTGCACATCCCCGAGTCGGGGCCGATGACCCCGGAGGCGGTCGCGGCGTCGCTCGACGAGGCCCGCGCGTTCTTCCCGCGTCACTTTCCCGACGAGCGCTACACGGCGTTCTCCTGCGGCTCGTGGCTGCTCGACCCGCAGCTGCTGGAGTACCTGCCCGAGGACTCCAACATCGTCCGGTTCCAGCGGAGGTTCGAGCTGGAGCCCTACGAGGAGCCGGAAGGGCTGGACGCCGACGTCGAGGTGCTGCGGTTCGTGTTCCGCACCCTGACCACGCCGCTCGACCGGCTGCCGCGCCGCACCGTGCTCCAGCGCGCGATCGTCGACCACCTGAAGGCCGGCCGCCACTGGCGCATCCGCCGCGGCCACCTCCCGATCTAGCCACACCCCTGGCGCTTGACCGTCTCGGAGCCGTCGTCGTCCGTCACGGTGCGCTGCGGGGTGATCGTGCCGCCCGGTGCGGGTGGCCGGCCGCCCGCCGTCAGCACGCCGGTCGGTTTCATGGGCTCGTCAACGGTGCCGGACACCGGCCCGTCCAGGGTGAGGGCGGAGCTGTGCCTGGAGGAAGCCGTTGCCGGCGACCGTCTGAGCGCGCGTTCGAGGGGCGGGGCCCGCTACTTGCCGTGCGGGCCGAACCGGATGACGCGTACGGCACCAAACTGCGCGCGACCGCTCATGGACATCGATAATCTTGGCCGTCATGTCCTCGTTGATGATGAACAGGCGAGTTGTCGGACTGCTTGCAATGGCCGTTCTGACCCTTGCCGCCTGTGGCGGCACTGACAAGGCGGCGTCCACGTCACCCCCCGCCGCGACTTCCCCGTCGAGCCAGTCGCCCACGCGATCCTCCGCGCCCCAGATGAAGACTTACGAGGTCACTCTGGAGGTGAACGGCAAAGGCAGGATCTACCAGCCGATCGCGTATTTCGCCGACACCAACGGCAGCGAGTCGAATGTCACCCTCCCGTGGAAGAAGACCGTGACAGTCGAACTCACCCAGGCCGAACAGAAGGTCGGCTACCCGGTCTCCGTCATCCCCGGCGCGGTCCGTGACTCCAACCGCATGCTCAAACCGGCCAGGTGCCGCATTCTCGTCAACGGCAAGGAGGTCGCCACCAACGACGGCGGCGAGGATACGTGTAAGTACACCTTGAAGTGAACCGAGCTCGTTCCGCTCCGACCCGCCGCCTCGCACGGCAGGACACCCCGCCCGCCCTGGTCAGGGACATCCCCGCCGCCCGGGCGCCCGCCGGAGGAACGGCGGGAGACCGGGGGCCCTGGTCGGGCGGGCGCGGGCGAGCGGGACGAACGAGGGCACGACGTCCGGGACGATGTCCGTTGTCGAGGTGGCTCACACCGTTCGTCGCGCGGCCTCGTACGATGTCCCGTCAGCTCGGCCAGGGCGAGCCGACGATACGCTCGACCGTCGTCGTGCGCCGGAAACCGGGGACGAAGTGCTCGAGCACGTCGGAGTTCACGGTGCCGTTCGTGGTCTCGGGGCGGTTCTTGAGCCCGTCGACGTAGGCTCGCAGGAACTCGGTCTTGAAGTCTCCTCGCGGGTGGACGGCGAGGATTTCGCCCAGCTGATCGTGTTCCAGTTCGTCCAGGCCGAAGCCGAGCACGTCGGTCAAGACGCCAAGGTACGTGGTCGCGATTTCCGGGGCCATCCGGTCGGGGATGCCCGGCGTGGTGTGCAGTGCGATCGCCGTCCAGACGGTCTCGGCGGCGGCCGTGGAGAAACCCCGGTCCAGGAGGAACTCGCGCGCGTGGTCGGCGCCGTCGACTTCGAAGCGCTGCTCGACATCGGAAAAGGGAGTCAGGAGGCCGGTGTCGTGGAACATGGCCGCCACGTAGAGCAGCTCCGGGTCCGGTTTCACGCCGAGCCTGCGAGCGTGAACCAGGCCGAAGAAGAAGACCCGCCGGGAGTGGTGGTAGATGAGGGGACTGGTCGTCTCCCGGATGAGCCCGGTCGCCTCGGCGACCGCCGCTGTCTCAGGAATCTCCAACCCCGCGATGACCTCTGGCATGACCTCTGACTTTCCAGGAAGTGCGTCGACGGTGGGAGTGTTCGTCCGATTTCCATGCTGCCCACCGATCGGCGTGCGGCGCCGCCTTCGTTCGGCCAGGAATCCCCTATATCTGGACAAGGCAAAATCGCACCCGGTTGCCGGTGAAACTGGACGCGCGAGACCGGGTGCAACTGGTCATCATCGCGTACGAGACCGGGCTGGTGCCGTGAGTCAGCCACCGTGAAAGGCGAAGGCCGCCCAGTGAACGGGGTGGGCGAAGGGGATGGCGTCGGGGTCCTCGAAGGCCAGGAGACGGCGCAGGGAGGGGACCTCGGCCGGGTACCAGTCGGTGAAGCGGGTGAGGATGTCCGTGGTGGTGGCGGCGCGGAGCCACGACTGGGCGGCGCGCAGGGCCTCGGCGGGTGGCAGGCCATCGGTGAGCCACCGCCGGAGCGTCGCCAGGACGACGATCATCGACGGGCCGTCAGAGATCTTCCACGCGGTGGCGAGGACGGAACCGGCTCCCGCCTGGAGGAGACCGGTCGAGAGGCTGATCACCTCGTCGAGGGCGGAGACGTCGGGGAAGGCGGTCTGGCAGCCCGAGGCGATGACGAGGTCAGCGGTCAGCGGCAGGGCGAGGAGGTCGCGCAGGCTGAGGACCTCGTCGTGGGCGAGCAGGAAGCCGTTGTCGGCGACGGTGCGCACGTCCGTGGTCGCGTGGCAGGAGAACAGGACGAGCCGGGCCGACGGCAGGTGGGCACGGACGGCGTCCTTCCCGGCGGCCGGACCGTGGAGGGTCACCGTGTGTGGCAGGAGGGCGGCCAGGCCCCTGCCCTCCAGCTCGGAGTAGGGCAGGCGGTCGGCCGTTACGGGTTGTGGATCCGCCACGCTCAGGGCCGAGCTCGGCGGGCGAGAAGTCGCGGGCCGTAGCGCGGCGTTCGGGGCGTAGCGGATCGTGGTGGTGTCGAGGGCGTATCGGCGGACGCCGGGAGCGTCCGGGTCGGCCGTCCACGCGGCGTGCAGGGGAAGGAGCGTCAGGCCACCGGTGGGGACGAGCGTCAGAGCGGCGGGTGTTCCGACGGTGTCAAGAACCGGACCCATGATCGTTTCACCGAGCCAGCCGGTGGTGTCGTCGAGGACCCGCGCCCAGCGGTCGTCGTCCTCGGAGACCAGGGCCGTGGTGTACTCCAGCGCCCGGTCGAGGAGGGCCGACCCGCCCCAGGGGAGGTGGAGCGCGCATCTCTCTCCCTCCGGGGGCGTGATCACGGCCAGGCACTCCTCGCCCGAGGGAATCAGGTGCACCAGCGGCAGCCTCGGTTCTCCGTTACGGGGGGACCCGGCGAGGGCCTGGGCGAGCAGCCGGGTCCGACCGGTCTCGAGGACGTCGATCGCGGCGTCCAGGTCACCCGCCTTGACGAACGCCGACGCGGCCGCGCCGGGCACGCCGGAGAGCTCCCGTAGCCACGCCTCCTGGTGGTGGCGGGTGTGCTGGATCGCGAACACGTCGTTGAAGCCCGCGACGCAGGCCGCGTACGCCTCGGCGGCAGGCCGCCAGGACTCCCGCGCGCTCAGCAGGTCGCCCCGTTTGCGGTTGGCGCGTGCCCGGACGGCGGGATCGGCGAACAGCGCCGCGGCGGCCAGCTCGGCCCCGGCCTCCTCGTCGTCGCCCCGGGCGGACAGCAGATCGGCCAGCGCGAGCCGCAGGCGTGCCCTGACCTCGTCCGATGGGGCGACCGACAGACTCGCCCTGGCCGAAGTGACGGCGGCGTCGAGAACACCCGCGTCGCGGTCCTGGGCGGCGAGCAGACCGGCCAGGTTGGCCAGGTACTGCGCCCGGTAGGGGGCGGTCGCGGGCAGGAGGTCGACCGCCTGGCGGATCGCGGTGATGGCGGCGGCCAGCAGTTCCGGACGCTCCTCCGTCTCGGCCTGCAGGCGCAGCGCACTGCCCAGCGCGTTCAACATGACCGCTTTGGGGGTTCGCGGCAGCTCTCGGGCAGTCGCCTCCCGGAGCAGGGCGGCCGCGCGATCGAGGTCGACCCGGCGGCCGAGAAGCTCGTACCGGGTGATGAGCGCGGTGCACAGGCCACCGATGTACTGGGAATCGGCCCGGCCCGACGATCTGATCGCGTCCTCGTCGAAGCGCACGCATTCGTCGAGGGCCGCGGCGTCGCCGGTGGCCGTGTACACCTCGTGCAGGACCCCGGCCAGCTCGAAGCCGAGCCGGGCGGCCGGTCCGGGGATCGTGGTGGTCGCGAGCCGGTTCCGCAGCAGGGACTCGGCCTCGTGGAGGTCCTTCAGCCGGGTGGAGCCGGTCGCCCGCAGGCGCAGGGCGCCGCCGAGCCGGGCGGTCCGATACACCGCCTCGATGTCGTCGCCGGTCCCGGCGAGCGCCCCCCGGAGCAGGACGATCGCGTTGTCGAGGTCTGCCGGGAGCCCGTACCGCAGATAGCGGTCGACGAGCCGGTCGCCGAAGCCGGCCAGCGCCGCCGGGTCGGGGCCCACCTCGGCGACGAGGCCGCGCAGATCCGCGTCGGTGGTGGCCGGGTCGTGCGCGGCCAGCTCGTACCGGTCGACGGCGAGTTTCAGCAGCACCGAGGGCCTTTCGGGGTGGTCCACCGTGAGCTGGCCAAGAGCTTCGGTCCGAAGGTGCGCTGCTTCCCGGAGCAGGGTCACGTCGTCGGTGGCGCGGTAGAGCATACTGAGCGCGTCGCCGAGTTCCTGGGCGTACTCCCAGCGGTCCGGTTCGTCGGGCGGAGACGCGGTGAGAGCCTGCCGGTAGACGTCGACGGCCTCGCGCAACGTCTCGACGTCAGGCACCTCCCGGTAGCGGTCGCAGAGCCGCGCGGCCCATCGGATCAGCCGCTCGGACGTCGCCTCGTCCCGGACCAGTGCGGCGTTGATGTCGATGACCTGGTCGAGGTCCTCGAGCCGGTCGAACTCCAGATACCGCGTGTGGAACGCCGACGCCAGCCGGTCGAGGAGCTCGATCCGCTCCTGATGCGAGTTAGCGCTGGAGACCGCGACAAGGAGCGCGTCGACGATCCGGTCGAGCGCGGCGCGGCGGTCGGCGGCGGAGGAGTCCTCCGCCAGCGCGACGGCGACGACGCGCTGAGCCTCCGCCATCGGATCGTCGGGCCGCACGCCCGGATCGCGGACCTCCCGCAGAGTCCGGCGGACCGCGCGGTAGTGCTCGCGGATGGCCGCCCCGGACGGGACCCGTGCGAGCGCCTCCTCGATCATCACGCGGGCGGCGCCGTACTGGCCCGTGTCGATCAGCATCTCGGCGAGTCGTCCTCGGACGTAGTGACCTTCCGGGTCGAGGCGTACCGCCTCGCGGCCGGTTCCGATCGCGGCGGTCAGGTCGGCGGGGTCGCGACGACGGCGGTACCGGGCCAGCAACGTCAGGCTCAGGTTCGCGACGTAGGTCGGGTAGAGGGCGTCGGGGCGCGCCTCCTCGGACGCCGCCAGGCGGCAGGCGGCGATCGCCCAGTCGAGGGTCACGTCGTCGTCGCGGAGCTCCGACAGGTCGCGGAGGGCGTTGCCGAGGCTGTTGAGGAACAGGAACCGGTGGGGCGAGCGCGGTCCGGCGGTTTTGACGGCCGTGCGCAGAATCGGGACGGCCTCCTCGATCCGGCCGAGGACGTGCAGGGACTTGCCGAGATTGGCCAGGTAGCCGGGCCGTTCCGGATGGTCGAGCGGGGTGTGGTCGCCGAGGGTCCGGTTGAGCGTCACGCCGCGTTCGGCGTCGCTCGTCCGTCCGGTGCGCTCGAACCGGTCGGTGTAGGCGTTCGCGAGTTCGTGCAGGTGCAAGATACGGACCTCGTCGTGGAGGCCCGGCCACTGCGGGTGGAGGAGCAGCCGCTCGCCGTCGTCGATCGCGGCGTCGGCCACCGCGGGTTCATGAGCCGTCCGGCACAACCGGCCGAACCGCTCCGACAGTTCGCGGACTCGGCGCAGGGCGGCTTCGGGAGGGATGAACTCGTCGGGATGGAACACGCCGCCCGCCCGCAACCCGGCCAGGTAACGCCGGACGCGGTGTGCCTCCCCGAACCTGCGATAGACCTCGAGCGCGGACGCGAACTCGGTGAGGGCCGCGTCGACCTCCGGTCCGAGAATCTCGGGATGGGCCGCCAGGATCGCGGCCGCGCGGTCGGCGTCGGAGGCGTTGAGGAGTTCCTCCAGCGGCCCGTACAGATGGGACACCGTGGTCGGGACGCCCAGCGGCAGCCCGTCGATCGGCAGGCGGGGCGTCTCACGCGAACCCCTCAGGCGCAGCGTCTGAACCACCCAGGACAGGTCCGTCATCCAGGTGACGGCCCTGGGGTCCTGGCCGGGCTGGGCGCGCGTCTGGCGCAGCGCCACCAGCAGGAGCCTTTCCAGCCGCTCAAGGACGTCGGCGGGCTCGTCGGCAAGGAGCCGCCCCACCTCCGGCCAGGACGGCACCGGACCGCGGATCAGCCGCCAGGCGATCCGGCTCGCCCGCGTCCACCCCCGCACGTCCACGTCTAGCCCTTCCGGGCGACGGTGAGCGCCGTACCACGGGTGAGGAAAGCGGTGATGCGCTGCCCGTCCTCCGGCTCCGCCCGGGTCTCCCAGGGCAAATCCACCGCCTCGTAGAGCATTCTGCGGTGCACGTCGAAACAGGACTGAAGCATGATCGCGTAGTCGGCCGCCGCGGATCGCAGGAGCCGGTGGGCCACGGCTGCGACGACGGCCGCGGCGAGCAGTGCCCACCAGGTGAGGATCGTGAATCCGGCCAGGGAGACCCCGACGGCCCACAGCCTCGCCATCTCGTCGAGCCTCGCGCGTGCCTGGCCGATGTCGGCGCGTGCCTGTTCCGGCAGCAGGATCCAGAGCCTCGGCCAGCACGCGACGACGTCGAGCCCGTAGCGGAGGCGGATCCTGAGCTCGGCCGCCCGCAGGAGATCCCCGAGCGCGGTCGGCATTCGCAGATGGGGCACCGCCGGGACGGCCGCCCGGCCCGCGTCGATCCGCGAGAAACGCAGGCGTTCCCTCGCGGTGAGTTCGTCGCGGCGCAGCGCGAGGTCGCGCCACCGCCGCGCCGCCCGCTCGATCCGGCGCCCGCGCATCCATGTCAGCGCCGCGCTGATCGGCCACGCCCACCGGGGCCAGTACCCTTCGAGCAGGCGCACCACCGGCAATGTGAGACTCTCCAGCAGCCGGGCCGATGCCAGGACGACCAGCAACGCCCCGATGAGCAGGGCGACCTGCGCGGCGGGCTCGGGGAACGCCGTCCGCCACTGCCGTTCCAGTTCCTTCCAGCCCGAGGTGGTTCCGGTCAGGCCGCCGTGCCCGTGCACCCAGGCCAGCAGCCCACCGCCCCACAGGACCATCACCGGCGAGGTGAGCAGCCCGGCCCACCTGTCGGCGACCTTGCCTCCGAGCGGCGTCCACACCGACGTGAACACCGTCACTCCACCCTGACCAGCGGGCCGTGTCCCTCTTCGCACGACGCGGGCACCGGCTCACCCACCTCGAACACGGGATAGGTGTACCCGCACTCTCCGCACCGGTAGACGATCGGCGCGGCGGGGTCGCCGAACCCGGGCGCCGCTGCGAATTCGGGCGGCCCGTCCTTCGGTACGGACCGCACCTGGGCCAGTTCCTCCCGCATCGCCGCCCGGGTCTCCTCCCGCCGCCCCAGGAGTTCGATGATCGCGTCCACGTTGACGATCGCCTGCGTCAGCAGGGCGGACAGCTGTTCCTCCACTCCGGCCGCATCCTCGCCCAAAAGGACGCCGAGCCGGGCACGGATCACCTGTGCCGCGGCCACGATCTCCTCGTCCCGCACGGAGGCCCCCTTCCTTGCGTTGATATCGGTTCGGGTGCGCCGCTCGTTTCAACTGGACCTTCACACCTGGCGGGCCGCTTCCTCCTCCGTGGGGTGATCTTGGCCGTGGCGATCCGCAGGACGGGCGGGGCCGTCAGGATGAGGATCGTGTACATCTCGGCCGTGAGCACGCCAGACGCAGCCCCACCATCGCGATCACGACCTCGATGTCTCCCCCGCGCGTTCATGCACGCCCCCAGCGCCACTCCATCCCACGACGACAGGCGGCCCGCTCGGACGCCGACGTAGGCGCCGGCGAACTTCCCGGCGACGGCGACCGCCACGACCGGCAGGGCCGCGCCCATGTCAAAAACGAGCTGGATCTCCTGCCGCACACGCGCGTCCTGCCATCTCTGCAAGGGCCCCAGACATTTCGGATGTCTGGCGTCGCCGAACATGGCAGCGAGGCTTGGGGCTGACCCGGGCACCGTCATTTTGATCAGCATCTGATCAGGTCGCCCGAACGACGTTCAAAGTGACAGTGCGATCCGAGCATGGTTCGGAAGGTCTCTGTGGCGAGGTGAGGGCATCGCTGCGTCGCCACCGCTTCTGGCCGTTTCGACGCTGGGGCGGGTCAGAAACAGGCGCCGGGAATGGCGGCGCCGAGGACGGGGCGGTGAAGGTGCTGCGGGGTGATCGTGACGCCGGTGACGCGGGTGGCGAGCGCCAAGGCCGCCGAGACGGGATTGTCGAGGGAGTCGTCGGCGGCCAGATCTACAGCAGATGGACGTCACGTGACGAGCACGGCGGTGAGCATCGAGAGATACGACTCATGGGCGAGACGCAGACTGTCAAGGTCGGACGTCTCGAACCACGCCACAGCGTCGTGCTCGTCCGGCGCGACGTTGACGGGTGTCCCGGTCCACCTGTCGACCAACCAGATCTGCATGTCGAACGTCGCGGTCCGGATCTCATGCATCGGCGGGCCGGACGGCTCCGATGCCGTGATTCCCAACTCCTCCCGAAGCTCGCGGACAAGGCTCTCTTTTGGATCCTCCCCCTCCTCGACATGACCGCCCGGCAGGTCCCACACGTCGGGATACCAACGGCGTCCGGCGCTTCGATGACACAGCAACACCCGATCGCCGTCGCGAAGAACGGCCGTCACGATCCGGACCGGACCGGAGTCGTCAGCGGATGTCGTCATCGGCACATTCTGACCCATGCGGATCTGCCGCAGACAAGGTCTGGGGACAGGTGTACGGGCGATCGCACGGTCCCGGAAGCGTCTGGTGAGGAACCCGTTCAGCTCCGCGACGTCAGCTTGACGCGCACGGTCCGTTACCACCGAAAGTGAGCCAGAGCCGAAAACCGTACAGTCCCGGCTCGCGGCGGAGATGCGTGCCAGGTCGCTCTTGCGGTGGGTGATGGCCGGCACCGGCGGATGCGCCTGCCGTGTCGGATCCGTCAGGACGCCGGAGCGAGCATGGCGCGGGCGGTCCGCTCCGCCTCGGGGGGCGCGGTGGCGATGACCGCGTCCAGGGTGGTGCGGGCGGTCTCCAGTTCGTGGATGGCGGCCTGGAGGCGGGCGCGTTCGCGGTGGAGGTCGAGCAGGAGTTCGGGGCAGTCGGCGATGAGTGCGTCGCCGTCCTTGCCCATGCAGGGCAGCAGGCCGGCGATGGTGGCGGTGGACAGTCCGGCGGCGAGCAGGTTGCGGATGTGGGGAGCGGCGGCGTTCGGCCTGGCGTCGGTGGCCGCCGCGTACGCTCCCAGCGCGGAGGCGCTGATCGCCGCTCGGGCGCTGCTCGGGATCGCGGGGGCGACGCTGATGCCCTCCACGCTGGCGCTGATCGGCAACATGTTCCGAAACGCACGCCAGCGGGGGACCGCCATCGGCATCTGGGCGGCGAGCCTGTCCGGCGGAGTCGCCCCGGGGCCGGTGGTCGGCGGGGCGTTGCTGGAATCGTTCGGGTGGGGGGCGGCGTTCCTGATCGCCGTGCCGGTGATGGCGCTGCTGCTGGTGGGCGGGCCACTGCTGCTCCCGGAGTACCGCGACACCACCGCGGGGCGGCCCGACCTGGTCAGCGTCGCGCTCTCCCTGGTCGCCATGCTGACGATCGTGTACGGCGTCAAGCTGCTGTCCCACGGGGGCGACCCGGTCCTGAGCGGCGGGATCGTTCTGGCTGGGCTTGTCGCCGGAGCGGTGTTCTGGCGGCGACAGCGCGGGCTCGCCGCCCCGGTGCTCGACGTGACGCTCTTCCGCAACCGCGCCCTCACCGGCGCCCTGCTCCTGCTGCTTTTGGGCCTGGCCGCCACCGCCGGCACCTACCTGTTCGTCACGCGGTTCCTCCAGGGAGTCCAGGGCCTGTCCCCGCTCGCGGCGGGCCTGTGGCTGGTGCCCTCGTCGGTCGCCATGATTCTCACCTCCCTGGCCGCCCCCATCCTGGTACGGCGGCTACCCGAGCGGGTCGTGGTCGCTGCCTCCCTGACGGTGTCGGCGGCCGGCTTCCTCCTGCTGGCCCTGCTCGACCAGGCGGCCGGGCTCCCCCTCCTGATCGCCGGCATCGTCGTCGTCTACGTCGGCCAGGGCCCGATCATGGCGCTGGGCACCGACCTTGTCGTCGGCTCCGCCCCGCCCGAGAGGGCCGGCTCCGCCGCGGCCATGTCCGAGACGAGCACCGAACTCGGCCTGGCCCTGGGCGTGGCCGTCCTGGGCAGCGCCGGAGCCGCCGTCTACCGCCAGACCGTGCCCGCCGCGCTTCCCGCCGGCCTCCCGCCGGAGGCGGCCTCCGCCGCCCGCGACTCGATCGAGGCCGCGGTCACCGCCGTCGCACATCTTCCGCCCGTTCAGGCGCAAGCCGTACTCGTCCCCGCCCGGGAGGCGTTCACCGCGGGCCTCAACCTCGTCGCCGGGATCGGCGCGGTCGCCTCCCTGGTCCTGGCCGTACTCGCCTCGGTGACTCTCCGCGGACAACCACCGGCCGCCGAACCCGAACCCGCGTCCGCCGAGACGGCGGAGGTTTCCGGCCAGGCCTGAGCCCGGTCGCGGCCGAGGCGAACGACTCACCCGGCTGCGGCTCAACCACCAACGTCGAACGCCGGGAGATGCGGCCAGATGCCACGGGCTGAACCTCCTGTCGTACACGCGTCCACTGCCATCCCCGATGACCCACTGCCAAGTCCACTGACAACTCGTGTGCCGTACTGACATCTGCAGGGGCTCCGGACAATTGTCTGGACCCACCGAAGATGACAGGAGGACCTGCTCCTGACCTGGACACTGTCACTTCGATGGGTGTCGAAATGTTAGTGCTCGCGTCATCGAAGTCGGCAGTGCGCAGCCGAAGATCAAGTGCCATGAATGTACGTCGGTTGGGCACTGGGGCTTCAGGGCTCGAACCTGTCTAGTCTTGGAGCCGTGGGGGCCGTGGAGGAGGAATCGTCCCTTGCCGCGTTCCTGAGGATCGTGAACGTCGGCGATGTCCTCATCGGAACCGTCGCAGAGATCACGCGATCGGGAACGACCGTGCTTCTCGACGCTTTCGCCGGCGCTCCGGTCGGTGTCATCGGCCCGCTCGATCTTTCCTGGGGGTCCTTCGGGGGCTCGGCCGCCGACATCCTTGAAGTTGGCGGCCGGGTCTCTGCCGAGGTGATCGCCGTTGATCTCCCCGAACGACAGGTTCGGCTCTCGCGGTCTGCGACCGAGAACCTCCAACTATGGGCATATCTGAAGTCACTGCGTCCGGGACAGCGGCTGTCCGGCACCGTGGCGGCCATCGAACGCTTCGGCGTCTTTGTCGATCTGGACGACGGACCCGGCCACCCCGTCTTCCCCGGCGTCGGCTTCATCACCATGCCCGAGCTGTCCTGGCACCGCTTCGAGGACCCATCCGAGGTCGTTTCCGTGGGAGAGCACATCACCTGCGAGGTCCTCGTCTTCGACACCCATGACGGCGAAGCCCGCCTATCGCTGCGCGCCACCCGGCCTGACCCGTTCCAGCAGTTCGCGCGCCACGTTCACGTGGGGCAGATCCTGCACGGCCCGGTCACCAAAGTGGTGCCCTTCGGTGCCTTCATCCGTGTGGCAGACGGCATTGAAGGCCTGATTCACCTCAGCGATCTCACCGCCCCGACCCCAGAGGTGTCAGGCGACGCGGTTCGGGTCGGCGACGAGGTCACCGTGATCATTATCGAGATCGACACGCTGCGGCGTCGGCTCACCCTGTCCCGCCCGACGGTCTAGGAACCACGGGTGTCCGACACCTCCCGGGCAGTGAGGAATTCATCCAGCAGCGTGAACAGGACCTGGATGACCTTGGCCTCCTCTTCACCGGTCAGTCCCCACTGCTCCCACCCGTCGGGGAGAGCGATATGGCGCACCTGCCCCTGCCAGCCATGGTTGCAGTCCTGACCCCGTCGAGCGACCAGCCACTCCCGCCAGCCGCTCAGACCAGGACCTCCATGACGCAGCGCGTGCTGGTCATAACCGTCCAGGAAGCCCTCGACCCCAGTAAGCCTCGATCCCACCACGAACATGCCCAACCGCTTGGCCACGTGGGCGAAGTACTCACGTTCACTCATCCCCTCCAGATTCGCCGTCACCAATCCGCCTCCTGACACGTCGCCACCTCGATTTTGATGGCAGGTATCGCCGGGATGTGGGCACTGTCCCCGAAGGTCTCACGCATTCGGATGGGCTGCGTCGCCCAACCATGTGGCTTCGCCGGCAGAACGGCCGGGCCACCACCTATCTTCTGTACGAACAGGCGACCGGCCTCAACTGAGTGGTCACCCTGTCGAAGAACGTCATCCCGGGCACCATCAACGTGGGCGCCCTGCTGCGCGTGCAGAAGGGCGCCCACGGTAACGGCTGGGGCCGCTACACCGTCTACGCCGGCCCGATCCGCCTCCTAGCGAAGAAGAAGCGCGTCGTCTGGGGCGGCGATTTCGCCAAGGCGGCGTGGCAGAGCGGCTGGACCCACTGCAACTAGACCCGCTTCTCGTGCCAGGTGTAGTAGAGGTAGGTGCTGCCGGGCCCGGTCAGCGTGCCGTAGACCTGCCAGAAGCTGTTCGGGGCGAGCGAGAAGCGGAAGACCTTGTCACCGGGCCGGTCGTCCACGAAGGCGGTCTGTGTGCCGTTGTTCCAGATCCGCACTTCGATCGTGAACGTTGAGGTGTCTGGGATGTCGAGGCAGATCTCGTATTCGTACGAAAGCGAGCCGCCGATGTTGTAGCTGCGACCGTCGATGGCCCCTCGCTCCATGTTGGAGGGGATATAGCTGTTGTACGCCCGCGTGTACCCGCCAGTGGAACAGTCGACCGCGGAGGTGGCCGCGGACGCTGGATTGATGCCGGTGAGCATGGCGCCGATGACGCCGATGAGAACGAAGATGGTGCGCTTCATGCCTCTCCTCATCCGTGCAAGTGAGCCTCCGACCAATTAGTTGAAGGCTGAACTGATTCTGATGAGGTTGCCGTAGCCGGACAAGGTCGGGCAGGGATTCCCATAGATTCGAGTCAAACAGGCCACGTTGAGCTGCACCGATGAATCCGCCCTGCTTCCTTCGGCTGAAATTAAGGTGAAAACCGCATGCCAGAGGATTCGGAGGTGGCCGTTGCCTCCCCAACGTCTGGTGGTTACGGTCGCCCGCCGGAAACCGACAAGCCCACAGGCGTGCCGTCACATGGCGGGCTCGCTGGGGGCGTGGCGGCTCTGACCCCCTCACACATCTCCGGGGTCGCGACGACGCCGTACGCCAGTGAGCGGACATCGCCAGACAGTCCCCGCACATCGAGCCCTGGCGACTCGACGAGTGTCCGTTCCGCACCGCCATCCGATCAACCCAAGAGGAGAACCACTCGTCAGGCTGCGGCTCAACCACCAACGCCAGGCGCCGAGGGAGGAACCCAACTCTCATCTTCGATTCCTCACTCTCAAGTCGACTCTCAAGATCCACACCGAACTCTCAAGTTCGACGGCGCCAGACACGGAATGAGGACTCCCGACGCTGTTGACATATCAAATGAACGTTCTTTTAATTGGCGCATGGGGCGTATCGCGGGCGTCACCGCCACCGAGACCCGGGAGCGCCTGCTGCGCGCGGCGGCCGAGGCCTTCGCCCAGCGCGGCTACGACGGCACGCGCGTGGCCGACATCGCCGCGGCCGCGGGGGTGAGCAACGGCGCCCTGTACGCCCACTTCGACTCGAAGGCCGAGCTGCTGGTGGCCGCGCTGCGCGCACACGGGCCGCAGCTGCTGGCCAAGTTGTTCGCCGCCGACCCGGACCGGCCGATCACGGAGTTGCTGGCCGTCGTCGGACGCGGGCTCCCGCGCCGGCGCGCCGCCCACGGCTACCTCATCGTCGAGGCGCTCGTGGCGGCGCGCCGCGACGAGGACGTCGCCCGGCCGATGCGCGACTACGTCGGCGAACGCACCGACTGGCTCGCCGGGCTCGTCCGTGCCGCCCAGAACGACGGCGAGCTGGACGGCGCGCTGTCGCCGGACGCGCTGTCGCACTTCTGCCTGCTGCTCGCGATGGGCAGCGCGCTCGTCACACCCGACCTGCACCCGGTCGACGACGGGGAGTGGGCCGCGTTGCTCGCCCGCGTCGTCGCCGCCCTGGCCCCTGCCGGCACCACGGCACAGACCTCGGTCCCCGCCGGCACCACAGCACAGAGGGGAGCGCCACAGTGAAAGTAAAGATCAACTCCGAGCGATGCCAGGGACACGGTCGCTGCTACGACCTCGCCCCCGGCCTGTTCGGCGAGGACGACGAGGGCTACGGGCTGGTCGTCGGCGACGGCGTCGTACCCCCGGGCGAGGAGCGGACGGCGCGCCTGGCCATGGCGAACTGCCCGGAAAGAACGATCGAGATCCTCCAGGAGGCGCGACATGACCGTCGATGACCGCTTCGACCAGCGGGAATTCGAGGAGAGGCTGCGAGAGCGCCCTGACGGCGTGCGCAACGAGGTCATCACCGGGCCGGTCTCCGACTGGGCGACCGACTTCTCCCACACCGAGCCGGAGTGGGCGGCCGACCCGTACCCGATCCAGGACGACCTGCGGCAGCGCTGCCCGATCGCGCACACCGACCGGTTCGGCGGCGCGTGGCTGCCGACCCGCTACGAGGACGTCGCGGCCATCGCCTACGACACCGAGCACTTCTCCTCCCGGTCGATCGTCATGAGCAACTTCCGGCCGCCGCGCGAGGTGGCACCGGTGGGCGGCACGCCGCCGATCTCCTCCGACCCGCCCTTCCACCACGACGCGCGCAAGCTGCTGCTGCCGATGTTCACCAAGACGGTGGTCGCCAGGCAGGAGCCGGCGACGCGGGCGTTCTGCCATTCGCTCCTCGACGCGCTGGAGGGACAGGACGTCATCGACGCCGCCCGTGACTACGCCCAGCACATCCCGATGCGCGTCATCGCCGACATGCTGGGCTTCCCGCCCGAGGACGGGCCGCAGTTCCGCGAGTTCGTCGAGAACGCGCTGGAGGGCATCAACCTGCCCCCGGAAGAGCGCATCCCCCGGATGGAGAAGCTGTTCAACTACCTGCTGGCGCAGATCCGCGACCACGTCGACAACCCGCGGGACGACCTCACGACCTACCTCGTCAACGCGGAGCTGTACGGCAGGAAGCTGGAGTCGCTCCACGTGGCGGGCACGATGGCGCTGCTCCTCATCGCCGGCATCGACACGACGTGGAGCGCGATCGGCGCCTCGCTGTGGCACCTGGCCAAGACGCCGGCCGACCGCGAGCGCCTGGTCGCCGAACCCGCCCTGCTGCCGACCGCGATGGAGGAGTTCCTGCGGGCCTACGCGCCGGTCACGATGGCGCGGCTGGTCAAGGAGGACATGCACTGGCGCGGCGTCGACATGAAGGCCGACGACTGGGTCCTGCTGTCGTTCCCCGCGGCCAACCGCGACCGGGCCCAGTTCGACCGGGCGGACGAGGTCGTCATCGACCGCGAGGTCAACCGGCACGCCGCGTTCGGCCTGGGCATCCACCGCTGCGTGGGCTCGCACCTGGCCCGCATGGAACTGCAGGTCGCCCTCGAGGTCTGGCTGGAGCGGATCCCGGCCTTCAGCCTCGACGACCCGGCGGCGGTGACCTGGGCGACGGGTCAGGTCCGCGGGCCACGCACGCTCCCGCTCCGCATCGGCTGACCGGACCAGGGACGGGCCTCGCCCCGACCGGCCCCGGGCGTGGGAGGCCCGGGGCACGGGCGGCCCCACCGAGGCGACGGCCGGCCTGGCAGGCGCGGACCGTGGAGCGGGTCCACGGCTCAGCCGTCCAGCGGGAGTGTTTCGGCCAGGCGACGCCACGCGGCGCGCGGCAGGTCGTGGAAGGGGTCGTCGGTCACGACCTGGATCGCGAGATGATCGGCTCCCGCGTCCAGGAAGTCCGCGGCCCTCCCGGCGACGGCGTCGGCGTCCCCGAGCGCGAACACCGCGTTCACCAGCCGGTCGCTACCGCCGTCGCGGAAGTCGTCCTCCTCGAAACCCAGCCGGCGCAGGTTGTTGGTGTAGTTGGGCAGCTTCAGGTAGAAGCGGAGATAGCCGCGCGCGGTGGCGCGGGCGCTTTCGAGGTCGGGATCGAGGACGACCTTCAGCTCGGGGGCGAGCAGGGCGTGCTCTCCGAGGATCTCGCGGGCCTGGGCGGTGTGCTCGACGGTGACGAGATACGGGTGCGCGCCCGCGGCCCTGTCCCGGGCCAGCTCCAGCATCCTGGGGCCGAGAGCGGCCAGAACACGCGCCTGCGCGGGCACCGGATCGGCGGCGGAGTCCAGCGCGTCCAGATACTCCCGCATCGCGGAGTACGGGCGCGCGTACCGCTCGGTGAGGCCCTCGTGGCTCACGCCGAGCCCCAGGACGAAGCGCCCGGGATACTCTCGCTCGAGCGCGGCCCGCCGGGCGGCGACCTCGGCGGCCTCGTACTCCCAGATGCTGAGGATGCCGGTGGCCACGGTGATGCGCGGGGCCGCCTCGAGGAGCGGTACGGCGTGGTCGACGGCCGGGCTCCCGCCGAGCCAGAGGGTGCCGTACCCCAGCGCGTCCAACTCGGCCACCGCGTCGTCGAACGCGCCCGTGTCGGCCGGGCCGTCGCCGCGCGACGCGTTGCTCCAGGCCCCGCTCCAGATGCCGAACCTGCCCAACCGGCTGTCTCGCGGCATGACGACCTCCCTGACCATAGGCGAACATGTCTACTGCCCTCGGTTCTGCTCGCGGGAGCGAGGCGCGGCCACCGGCCCTCCCGCCTGCCCCTTCATCTCCACCATGTCCCGCGGTCAAACCGAGCGTTCGCGCACGCTCCCGGGCGATGCCCGATACTCCCCCCGATGCGAGGAAGTTCGCGAACGCCGCCGGCAACCGGTGAAGTGCCCGATCGGAGCCGGCCGTCGCGGGCGCGGGGAGCGCGACCGGCGGCCTTGACCTGGGCGTACCGGTCCGCCGGCCGGGATCATCCGTCCCGCGTGGCGCCCGGCCTTACCGGCGGGAACCGGCTACGGCTGGATTAAGGTGGCGGTGCCCCTGTCGCGCGACCGGCCCGCGACGCGGGATGGCCTCCCCCCTCACGCTTCGAAAGCCGAGGTCGAGGAGAGACTCACATGTCCCGCAGCCACATCGCCGCCACGGGGTGCGTCCTGGTGATCACCGCGCTCACCCTGACAGCCCTTCCGGCCGTCGTCGCGCACCGGGCGGCGGGCGCCGCCCCTGTCCCTGCGCCTGCTCTGATACCTTCTCCCGCCGTCACCACGCCCAGGCCCTCGGGCGGTGCCGCACTCACCCCGGCGGCTCCCACCCCGACGGCCTTCGCCCCGACGGTCCTCACCCCGGTGGCCCCGCCTCAGACGGCGGCGAGCTCTCCCCCCGCGATAAACCTGCCGCCTGGCGTCATCGAGGCGCTCCAGCGCGACCTCGGTCTCACCAGGAGGCAGGCCGAGACCCGGCTGCTCAACGAGATCCGGCTGGCACCGGTCGAGGCTCGGCTGCGCGAGGAGCTCGGCGGCCGCTTCGGCGGCTCCTGGTTCACGGGAATGCTGGCGCAGACCCTCGTGGTCGCCACCACCAGCGCCGCCGACATTCCGAGGATCATCTCCGCGGGCGCCAGGGCCGAGGTCGTCCGCGTGTCGCTGGGGACGCTCAAGGCGGTCAAGCGGAAACTCGACGAGGCCCTGTCCACCCGCCCGATCGGGGAAAGCGTCCGGTACATCGACGTGCGGAGCAACAAGGTCGTCGTCCTGTCCAGGCACGTCTCGGTGACCCAGAACGTTCTCAAGTCCATCGGGGTGAACACGGACCTGGTGGTCGTGCTGGCCTCCCAGGAGGACCCGCGTCCCGTGCACCTTGTGGAGCGTCCCCGGTACGGCCCCAAGGGGGCGGCGCCTACCACATCGGGGAGAACCGCTGCTCCGTCGGCTTCCCGGTGACCCACTGGACCCGCTGGACCCGCGGGACCCACGGGTAGGAGGGCCGATCGGTGGCAGGGCGGGGCCGGTCAGCCCGCGAAGAGGAGAAGCAGGCCCACCACCGTGTAGACCACCATCAGCAGCAGGAGGGGAATCTGCCCGAGGACGGCGGTGCGCCGCGGGAACAGGGCCAGCGCGCGGTCGTGGGCGAGCACGGTGCCGACCACGTGACCGACGACGATGACCGTCACCTGGAGCATGGCGATCCCGGCCGGGGAGGTACCGGCCGCCTGCACGGTCCACCCCGCGGTGCCCAGCCAGTCAGCGCCGGTGACCAGCGGATCGGAGAGCAGGGCGAGGGTCCGCTGCCCCTCCAGGAGGAGAAGCGTGTAGTAGTGGGCGACCACGTACCCGACGGCGATCGGAACCACCGCGTGGGCGAGCTCGCCCGCCGTCGTCCCCGGCTCCGCCGCGCCCCACCGGCCGGCCAGCGAGGTCGCGCCGCGGTACGCCGCGAGCACCAGGCCGATGACGGTGAGCAGGCCCACCGACCCCATGACCGGAGCCGGCACCGAACTCTCCTGCACGAAGCGCACCCAGACCGGGGCGTTGGAGAGACTGTCGTACATGGTGGAGCCGAGGAGCACCACCACCAGCACCGTCAGCCCCGGCACCGGCCGGAGCCCGGCCATGCCGTCCAGCGAGTTACGCCAGGTCACGACGCCGTCGGGGCGTCTTGCGATCGGGGCGAGCCGGCCGACGAGGGTGCTGTAGACCTCGAACGCGTCCGCGTGGTCGAACCAGCGCGACCCGAAGAGCACCGCTCCCCCGAGCATGAACACGACGTAGGCGGCGAGCCAGGCCCCGATGACGGGCAGGGTGGCCCGCTCGGGGGCGACCAGTTCCAGCCAGACGAAAGCGAGGAGACCGCCCGCGGCGGGCCAGTAACCCAGCCCGCCCGGCAGCGGGCGCAGCCCGGTGGCGGGGTCGCGCCCGAGCCCCTTGCAGGCCAGCAGGTGCAGCGTCCGCAGCGGGTTGAGGACCGGCCACACCGGCCCGAACAGCAGCGAGAGCGGCACCAGGCCGACCCAGAACAGGACGTAGAACACCCCCGCCGTGGGGTTCTCGACCTGGTCCGGGCCGAAGAGCAGGCCCACGCAGAAGTACGCCGCGGCGACGAGCCCGGCGGCACGCCAGAACCACGGCCACGCCCGCGCGGACACCACCCCCTGGACGACGGAGGCCAGCGGGCGGGGACGGCGGACGTCGGCGCCCAGCCGCGGCTCGGTCCACAGGGCGCCCAAGGCCACGAACGACACCAGCAGGGCGAGGATCGCGCCGGTCAGCGCGGCCTCGAAGGGGATCGGCAGGTCCTGGCGACCGCCGATGCCGTGAGCCAGGAACATCACGCCGGCCTAGCGCACCACGAGCTGGAAGAGCTGCAGCTTCGAGTCGTGGGTCTCGACCTCGAACAGCCCGTCCCGGTCCGCGACGAACTCGATCGTCGCGGGGACGCCCGGCTTCAGGTCCGCCGCCTTGTCGTAGCCGTGGACGTGCGCCTCGTCGGCCGCGTCACCGGTCACCGTGATCCGTACCGTCTGCCCCTTGGTCACGTCGATCCGTCCGGGCGGGGGCGTCACCTGCCGTCCGGCGATGGTCACCGCGATCTCCTTGACCGTCGAGGCGCCGGGGGCCGCGCTGGGCGAGCCGCAGGCCGTGGCCATCGGCAGGGCCATCAGCAGGGCCACGCCGAGCATGAGCGCGGCGAGCAGCGGGCGGCGGCGGGCAGGGGGTGACGTCATGGCTGTTCTCCTGGGGGGTGGGGGTGTCAGGCCGGCGCGGAGGCGGCGAGCCGGCACGGCGGCGGGGGCGGGCCGGTCAGCGTCGCTTGGCGCTCTTGACCGCCTTGGCGCCCTTGGCGCTCTTGGCCGCCTTGCGCGACGCGGTCGCGGACCGGCCAGGAGGCGTTCGCGCGGGTGGCCCGGTGGGACGCCGCCGGACCTCCGCGCCGCGGGGCGACGGCCTCCGTGCCGCCCGGACCACCATGAACGCCACTCCGACGACGAGGACGGCGGGCAGCAGCCACACCGACAGATCGAAACCCGAGGCGGCCTGGGGCGCGTTCGAAGCCGCCGCCTGCGGCGTGGTCTGGGGGGTGGCGGGGGCGGCCGCTCCGGCCGACGGTACGGCGCTGGGTTCCGCCGGGTTGAGCAGCGCGGGGTCGGGCTCGTTCGTGGGGGCCTTCCAGCCCTTGGGCGCCTTCGACATCTTGCCCTTGTAGGTGAACTTGACCTCTCCGGTGACCTTCTCGCCGTCCGAGGCGACCGACATGTAACGGGCGACGTACAGGCCCTGCTCCGGCCAGTACGCGACCGGGACCATCGCCGGGAACCCGGTGTGGTAGAGGTTCGGCTGCCAGGTGCCGTCCACGAGGTTGTACTCCGTGACCGGCTCGTCGAGGCGCTTGGGCTGCCCGTGCGACCACGGCTGGTCGACGCGGGCACCGCTGGGGGTGGTGACGGTGAAGTACGCGTTCGGGGCGGGCTTCTCGGTGAAGTAGAGCGCGAGCGACTCCATCGGCTCGGTCACCGTGCTGTCCTTGGCCGGCGTCGACATCGCGAGCTGGCCGTGCGCGGACGCGGGCGTCGCGAGGGCGGTCAGCGCGACGCCGGCGACGACGGCCAGCACGAGCAGCTGACCCAACCAGCGCGCCATCGCCACCTCTGCTCTCCACCGGGAAGGCCCACTGGCCCTGGAAACCGCGGGCGATTCCGACCGCTCAAGGTCAATTCCCGTCGAGAGTAGCCGCTTTTGTCCCATATGAACAGAACTTGGGTGCGCATCCGACCAAAGAGCGTCCGGGACTGTGAACCACGCCGTCCCGCACCCGTTCCGCGACGCGCGGCGGCTTCGAGTGGGACCGCGCCGTCACCCCGAACCAGTCGCGCCGGTACGTCGACGGGCACGTCGCCGGAGCCACCACCGACAGCGGCGGGCAGAACCCGGATCGCGCCCACCGCGATCCGGGTCACCGGAAGGCGCGCCGGCCGGCCTCAGTCGTCGACCCAGCCGTGGGACCGGGCGAACGCCAGGAAACGATGCCTGACCTGCCCGATCTGCGCGCCCGTCAGCGTGGGCGCGTGCTCGATGAGCAGCTCGGTCACCGCACCGCTGAAGGACTTCGCCGACAACACGTCGCACACACCGTCGTCGTCACCGAGCTGCTGCGGGGCGGCGGTGGCGACCGGGGACGCCGCCGCGACCGGCCGCCGGACCGGCGGCGGGTCCAGAAGGGTGACGGTCGAGACCTTCAGGCCGCGCTCGCCCTCCATGACCTCGTACTCCACCCGCAGACCGGGCTGGACGGCGTGCCGGCTCTCACCGAAGTCGTTGGCGTGGAAGAACACATCCTCGCCCCCGCCGACGGCGGCGATGAAACCGTACCCGCGCACCTCATCGAAACGAAGAATCGTACCGACTGCCACAACAACACCACCTGCACAGAGAATCGCACCGCTTCACTGTCACTTTCCGGAACTGTCCGGACAGTGAGTCCGCCTGCCTGTCACACCGGACGACCCGATGCTAGACCGGACGGCGCGCCATGTCCGAGCCGATTCCATGACACCGCCCGGTACACCGGCTGCCCGGCGGGGATGGCAGGCTTCGGGTCCGTAGCCGTGCCCCGAGAAGAAGAGGTAGCCGATGTCCCCGTCACCGGCGTCACCGACCTATGACGACGTCCTGAGCGCCGCCGCCCACATCGCGCCGCGGGCCCATCGCACCCCCGTGCTGCGCTCACGCCGCATCAACGAGAGCGTCGGCACCGACGTGGTGTTCAAGTGCGAGAACTTCCAGCGGATGGGCGCCTTCAAGTTCCGCGGCGCGTTCAACGCGCTGTCGCGGTTCACCCCCGACCAGCGACGCTCGGGCGTGGTCGCCTACTCCTCGGGCAACCACGCCCAGGCGATCGCCCTCGCCGCCCGGCTGCTCGACATCCCGGCCACGATCGTCATGCCGCACGACGCGCCGGCCTCGAAGGTGGCCGCCACCGAGGGGTACGGCGGGCAGGTCGTCCGCTACGACCGCTACACCGAGGACCGCGAGGAGATCGGCCGCGCGCTGGCCGCCGACCGCGGCCTCACGCTGATCCCGCCGTACGACCACCCCCACGTGATCGCCGGTCAGGGCACCGCCGCCAAGGAGCTGTTCGAGGAGGTCGGCGACCTCGACGCGCTCTTCGTCCCCCTGGGCGGGGGCGGCCTGCTCTCCGGTACGGCGCTGTCGGCCCGGGCGCTGTCGCCCGGCTGCGCGCTGTACGGGGTCGAGCCGGAAGCGGGCGACGACGGGCGGCGGTCGCTGCGCGAGGGCTCCATCGTCCACATCGACACGCCGAAGACCATCGCCGACGGCGCGCAGACCCAGCACCTCGGCGCCCACCCCTTCGAGATCATCCGCCGCGAGGTCGACGACATCGTCACCGCCACCGACGCCGAACTCGTCGACGCCATGAGGCTCTTCGGATCCGTCATGAAGATCGTCGTCGAGCCCACCGGCTGCCTCGGCCTGGCCGCCGTCCGCAACCTCGCCGCCGAGCTGAGGGGGAAACGGGTCGGTGTGATCGTCAGCGGGGGCAACGTCGACCTGGAGCGCTACGCGTCACTGCTGGCCTAGTGACCGGGCCCCGGAGGACGTCGGCGATCGCGGGGCCGGAGGGTGCCGGCCCGTCGTCGTCGTACGGCCTGGACGCCGGCACCCGGATCTCCGGTTTCCCGTCGTCGTGACGGGAACCCGTCGCCGGCACGGTCGACGGCTGTGGCCGGCCGGTCAGGCCGACGGGCCGACGATGCGGTAGCCGCTCTCGGCCAAGGTGCGGGCCATGTGCTCGGCGTACCACTGCGGCCAGTCCTCGTCGTGCCGTCCGCCGAGGACTTCCGCCTCATGGACACCGTGGGCGGTCGCCGCCCGCTTGAGGACGTCAAGGATGATCTCCGTCGTCGTGAGGTCTCGCACAGGACCCGCGTTCGGGTCTGTCGTGGGTTCCATCGTCTGCTCCTTGTCCGTTCGACCGGTTCAGCGGCCGGGGGCGCGGGTGACGACTTCCTGGAGGATCCATTCGTTGCCGTCGGGATCGTCGAACGAGGCGAAGGAGCCGTAGTCGGCGCGATCGGGATGCGGTCCGGCGACGCGGTTCGCCGTGCCGGCGTGGTGGAAGACGCCGTCGGCGTCGTGCCAGACCTCGCTGACCTCGGCGCCGCGGGCGAGCAGTTCGGCACGGGCGGCTTCGATGTCGGTGACGATCAGGTGCAGGCCCTGTGCCGATCCGGGGGCGGCCGCGGAGACGCCGGTCCCGAAGATGATCGACGCTTCCGACCCGGGCGGGGTGACCTGCACGACCCGGAAGTCGCCGCCGCCGGGGAAGTCGGCGTCCAGACGGAAACCAAGCTTCTCGTAGAAGGCCTTGGCGCGGTCGACGTCGGAGACGGGAATGACCAGAACTTCGAGTTTCAGATCCATGATGTCGTTCTCCTTGATGCGGTGATCGGGGAATGCGGTGAGCCTTGGTGAAGTTGTCGTCCCGGCCGGGACGCGAGGGGGGGTCGTTCCCGGTACTGGAATCCACCGGAGTCACAGCCGCCGGGATCGACTGTTAATTAGATGATAAGCGTCATATCATGACGCCATACGGAAGGCGCGATGACACATGAGCAGGGCCTCGCGGGCGGACGCCGCCAAGCACCGGGAAGAGATAGTGGCGGCGACGGCACGACTGCTCCGCGAGCGCGGCGTCGGCGGCGTGAGCGTGCAGGACGTCATGTCGGCCGCGGGCCTGACGCACGGCGGCTTCTACAAGCACTTCGGCTCGAAGGACGAGCTGATGGGGATCGCGACGGACTCCGCGTTCGGCGAACTGGCCTCCTTGCTGCGACAACTGCGCCAGGACCACTCCGACGGCGCGGAGGCGAGGTCGGAACTGATCTCCAGCTATCTGTCGTCGAAGCACCGTGATTCACCCGGGACCGGCTGCGCCAACGCCGGCATCGCCGCCGACGCCGCCCGGGCCGGGAGCGGAAGCCCGCTGCGCGTCTCCTACACGACCGGACTGCGAAACACGATCGAGCTCCTGGCGGAGCTTCAGGACCCGCAGGTCGCCGACGACGGCACGGCACGCGAGCGGGCGATCGTGTGCCTCGCCACCATGGTCGGCGCGATGACACTCGCGCGGGCGGCAGCCGATGATCCCGTGTCGGACGAGATACTTCAGGTCGTCCAGGACACCCTTCTGCGGCGCGGTGGCGCCCACTCCCGGTGAGGCCTCTCGGCCCTGTCGCGCGACCTGCTTCATGACGGGCGAGGGCGATCCGGGTCGCCGCCCGGTCACCTGCTCGTGGCCGCGATCGCCGCGCGGACCTCGCCGGCGAAGCCGGCGACCGTGAAGCCCGCGGGGAGGCTGTCGACGAAGACGAGATCGGAGATCGAGTTCATGGTCCGAAGGGGCAGGATCTCCTGGTAGGCGGAGGAGTTGTACCAGTCCGTCGCGGCCGCGCGGTCGGGGAACTCGATGAGCACGACGGAGCCGGGCCAGGCGCCCTCGATCACGTCGGCACCGCCCTGGGCGAGCCACCTGCCCCCGAAGGGTTCCACGGTGGCCTCCACCTGCTCCAGGTACGCCAGCCCCTGCTCGTTGGGGACGTCACCCGGGATTCGGAGGTGATTGATGAGATAGGTGCTCATGAGAGATCTTCCTGTCCGTATTAGATGTTGTACATAATCTAAATTATGCCGAGGGAATCTGCGAATTACGTGATGAACGTCATATATCGGTCAGGCGTGGGCCGTGACCGTCCCCGTGGCACGGCCTATCACGGGGCGAGTCGTCCGAAAGACCCGAGACAGGTCATCCGCGAGAGCACTGCGGCGGGCACGACCGTGCCGAGCGTCACGGTCCGAGGGATCGCGACGTCGTCGATCGTCACCACGTCGGAACGACCCCGCGGCCGAGTACTGTCGGCCCGCCGTTCGACGATGATCACCGTTTGACGTCGTATACGCGGTTGGTGAGGGTCTCCGTGACGAGTCTCCACCTGTGCAGGCCCGCCTCATCGGCGATCTCCCTCATGATCTCCTCGCCCGCGTGGTTCCCCAGCGCGTACGGACCCTTCTGAGCTGTCGCCGCCGGCAGGCAGAGCGTGGCGGAGGTGGACGCGAAGGACCGGCCGATCGGGTTGATGCTGTCCAGCGGATTGTCCGAGGTGTTCGGTTCGACGACCATGCAGCTGCCGTCAGGGGCCAGCGTCTGCCTGACACGGCGGAAAGCGCCGCCGGGATCACCGAGATCGTGCAGGCAGTCGAAGAAGGTGATCAGGTCGTACTCACCGCCGGGGAAATCCTGAGCGGTCGCGACCGAGAAGCTCACCCGGTCGCCGAGTCCCTGCTCCGCCGCCGTGCGCCGGGCGGCCTCGATCGACGGGCCGTGGAAGTCGAAACCGTGGAACCGGGACTTCGGGAACGCCTGAGCCATGAGCAGCGTGGTGTGGCCGAAGCCGCACCCGACGTCCGCGACCGACCCGCCCCACTGCAACATGTCCACGACACCGTCCAGAGCCGGCAGCCACTCCCGCACCAACGAGGCCGCGTAGCCCGGACGGAAGAACGCAGCGACCCCTTCGTACAGCTCCGGCCCATGCTCCTGCCAGCCCACGCCCTCGCCCGTGCGGTAGGCGTCCACCAACGCGTCCTCGGTGGCGTAGAGGGAGGCGAGCATCGTGAAGGCGCCGACCGCGTACGTGGGCGCCGCCGGGTCCGCGAGGACGGCGGCATGCTCGTCCGGCAGCAGATAGGTACTCGTCCCGGGTTCGTAGAGCACGTACTCGCCGGCCACCTGCGCCGCCAGCCACTCCCTCACGTAACGCTCGACCAGCCCGGTGCGCTCGGCCAGTTGCCGCGATGTGAGAGGTCCGGCTCCGGCCATCGCCGTGTACAGACCGAGGCGGGCGCCGATCGACGTGGCCAGCCCCGCGAACGCGGCACCGCTGTCGACCACCACGCGTCCCAGGAACTCCGCGAGGCGGTCCTGATCAAGCTCTTTCCTGGTGTCCGTCACTGTCTTCACCTGTCCTTGGTCGTGCCGGGCTCGCCGTCCGCGGGTGAGGAGGTCGTTGTCCCGTGGCGCTTCCGGCTGTTCATGAAAACGTGCGGCTCGGGGTCGGCGGCATCGGGAGGCACGACGATCGCACCGCGCCCGGCTTCGCTCCCGGCCGCGAACCGCGCGCGGTTCGGTCCCGGTGTACGGACACTCCGGCGCCCGCCCCAGTCTCACCTCGACGTGGAGCGGCCGGTCCTCCGGGTCCGCGACTTCGACGTACGGCGTCCCCCTGTGGTCGACACGTGTCACCGGCGCGCGAGCGGGGCGTCCCACAAGGTGCCGGAGCCCGTCCCCGCCGGAGCGAGGGCCACCGGGCGATCAGGCTCCGGCGGCGTCGAGGATGAGATCGGTGACGGCGTCGGGGTGGGAGAGCGGGGAGACATGGTTGGAGTCGATCTCCACGGTGTGGGAGTGGGCGCGTTTGGCCTCGAAGCGCTGGAGGGCGGCGGGGATGGCCTTGTCCTGCCTGGAGACCAGGACCCAGGAGGGGATGGTCCTCCAGGCTGCCACCGTGGCCTTCTCCGTGAACGCTGAGGCGACGATGGGGCGCTGGGAGGCCGCCCCCACGGCCAGGTCCTGCGCGGGGAAGTCGGGCGCGACGATCCCTGCGAACCTGTCGGGCCGGAGGTAGAGTTCGGTGCCCTTGGTGCCGTCGGCGTTCTGGAACGACACGGACTTGAGTGCCGCGTCGAGCTCGCTGCCCGGGAACCTCGTCACCAGTTCGCCGAGTGTCTCACCCTTGTCGGGCATGAACGCGGAGACGTAGACCAGCGACTTCACCTGGGGGTTGCGGGCGGCCGCGTTGGTGATCACCGCTCCACCGTAGGAATGACCGACCAGCACGATCGGGCCCTTGATGCTCTTCAGGATGCTTGAGGTGTAGGCACCGTCGGAGACCGGCCCCCGCAGGGGATTGGCGGTGGCGACGACGGTGTAACCGTCCTTCTGCAGGAGTTGCGTAACGCTGTTCCAGGTGGAGGCGTCGGCGAACGACCCGTGCACCAGAACCACGGTGGGCTTCTTCGCCGTCGCGCGGTGGATTTCCCCGGCCGCGCCCGCCGGAGTGGCGACCACGGCGGTGAGGGCGGCGACGGCGCCGAGCAGGGCGAGCGGGCGGGCGGGCTTCATGGTGACTCTTCTCTGAGATTCATACGGCCGGTCACACGCGAGGGCCGCACGCGAGCCGGGGAGGTGCCGACAGCGGGCGTGGAGTGGCCCCCTCGGCGCCTCGGGCGCCGGATCGGGATGTCGGGCCGGGAGGTCCCACCAGTGGTGGGCGCACTTCTCCGGAGGCCCGTTAGGTGATGAATGTAATCTATCCCTTGAAGATGGCCGCGGCAATTTAACTGTCAGCCATCATCTAAAAATGGGACGACGGCAGACGCCGAACGCGTCGCCGACGACGGAACCCGGGTCGGCCGTCGGCGCGTCGCCACTCCGCCGCCCGTGCCGATGCCGGGCCACCGCGTGCTCAGCGGGCGGAGCGGTAGGCCGGGATCGTGACCATCGGGGGGCGTTCGGCGACGGCGACGTCCCGGACGCTCACCTGGTGGCCGTCCGCGCCCCGGCGGAACTGGGCGAGGCTGGGAGAGGGCCGGTGCAGGGAGACCATCATGTTCTGGCGTTCCAGGCGTGACCACGAGGTCTGCAGGATCTGGGCGGCCATCCCGCCGAGCGCCTCCGTCGACTGGTGGGAGTGCACCCGGCGGCCCAGGTCGACCTGGGCCAGGGCGTCGAGACCGGCGAGGTCGAGCAGGTCGATCAGCAGGGCGAGTTCCACCCCGTAGCCGGTGACGAACGGGACGCTCTCCAGTACGGACCTGCGCCCGGCGTACTCCCCCGCGAGGGGTTGCACGAACCCGGCCAGCCGCGGCCAGTGCAGGTTGAGCAGGGGGCGCGCGACCAGCTCGGTGACCCGCCCGCCGCCGCTCTGCACGTTCCGCAGGGGCCGGTCGTAGCAGCCCTTGACGTAGACCACCGCCGGGTCGGCGAGCAGCGGGCCGAGCAGCCCGGTCACGAAGGACGTGCGGAACTCGCGCAGGTCGGCGTCGACGAAGACCAGCAGGTCGCCGGAGGTCGCGGCGAGGGACTTCCAGAGCGCCTCACCCTTGCCGTCCAGCGGTTTGAGATCGGGCAGGACCTCGTCCTGGGCGATCACCGTCGCCCCGGCCCGCGCGGCGCGCGCGGCGGTGTCGTCGACGGAGCGGGAGTCGATGACCACGAGCTCGTCGACGAGCGGCACGGCCTCCATGAGATCGCGGCGGATCGCGGCGACGATCTCCCCGACCGTCTCCTCCTCGTCGCGGGCGGGCAGCACGACGCTGATCGTCGTCTCCCCCTTGGCCCTCAGCAGCTCCGGCAGCGCCCAGTCGGCCGAGGATGAGGTGCGCCCGCGTAGCCACGCCTCGACCTCAGGCAGCACGACCCGTCCTTTCCATCACCTCGGTGGTTAGGGGTATCACCTTATGTGGCGCCGATTCCGCACACCTACCGGCTCCCGTCCCCATCGCGCAGGTGGGAAGATCAGTCCAGTCCGGAACGAGGGGGGACGGCATGAACCCGGTAGCCGTGATGCGGGCGGCGCGCGGCGTCCGCGACGAGCTCGACAGCTTGATGGGCGGCGCCTCCGGCGAGCTTCGCGACCGGCTGGATCCGCTGCTCGCCGAGGCGGGCAGCCGGCCTCCCGGGCAGCTGGCCGACGCGGTCATCATGCTCATCGCCGAGTACGGCCCCGCCTGGGAACGGCTCACCACGCTGCTGAGCCTGGACCGGGGCATCACCGCCGAACAGGTGCTTCCCCTGCTGTCCCAGGGAGCGGGCGCCGAGTCCGGCCCGCACGGGGGCGGCGGGAGCAGCCTCAGCCCTCCGACGCCGGGCGGCGCGGGTCCCACGCCGCCCTCCTGGGGCGCGGCGCCGCCGACCGGTACGGACCCCTCCGGCCGGGATCCGGCCGACGCTCCGCAGACCGCCGCCTACACCCCGGACTGGACGCTTCCCGGCGCGGAAGGGCAGGGGCATCCGGCGCCGGGTCCCGGGCGGGCACCGCGGGACCGGGGCGGGGACCCGCGCGACACCGAGCGCGACAACGGGTACGGCGACATGCCGTCCACCGGCGCCATGAGCGCCGACTGGCTGCGTCCCGACCAGGTGTCGGACCCCGCACCCCCCGTGCCCCCCGTGTCCCCCCAGTCCCCGCCGTTCCCGTCGCCGTCGTCGTGGCTGTCGCAGGAACCGTCGCAGGAACCGCCGTTCCCCCGGCCGTCGCCGTCCCGGGAACCGCAGGCCCCCCAGACCCCATCCCCATCCCCGCTCCCGGGGACACCACAGGCCCCCCAAGGGTCACCGTCACCGCCACCGTCGCCGCCGGCACCGGCCGAACCGCCCGCCGTGGCGCCGGCTCCCACCGAGGGGCGGGGCCCCTCGGTCCTCGACCGGCTGACCGGCGCCTTCCGCAGGCGGCGCAAGGAGACGCCCGCCGTGGCGCCGGGATCGGAGTGGAAGGGGATCCCGCTGATCGAGTCCCCCGCCGAGGCGGTCGCGGGCTGGGGTGCCGAGGTGGCGATCGGCGTCGCCCCCGGCCAGGGGCAGGACGGCACCGCGACACCGCGCGAGCCGCTCGACCTGGACATCCAGATCGTCGCCGAGGGCTTCGACGCGCCCGGCGGGTGGCGGGTGCGGCTGCGCGCCGACGAGACGGCACCGTACCCGCGCGCCGCGGTCAACCTGATCGCCCTCGCCCAGGAGGAGCCCGAGGTCTCCCGGCAGATCCAGGCGACCTACACGGTACGCGGCCAGGTGATCGGGTTCGGCCTGCGCGCGATCACGGTCCACGGCTCGCCCGGCAGCCTGAGCGGGCACGAGGCGCTGGAGCCGGTCTCGGGTACCCGCATCCGCCCGGCCCTGATGGGCGAGCCCGCGGACGTCACGGCGATCATCGTGCACGGCGACAGGCCGGGACGGCTGTGGTGGACCTACCAGTCGCCGCACTTCGTCACCCCCGACCGCGCCGAGCTCTGCGACCTCGGCACGCGGGCCTCGGAGTTCGGCGGGCGTCTGACGGGGCGGGGCCGTCTCTCCGAGGAGCTGGGACGGGAGGTCGGCTCGCGCGTGCCGTGGGGTTTCTGGGAGTTGCTGAACGCGGTGGCCGGCCGGGTGGCGCCGCGCCGCCCGAGCGTGCTGATCCTCTCCCAGGAGCCGCACGTCCCCTGGGAGCTGGCCGTGCTGGAGCATCCCTACGACCCCTCGCTCCCCGGTTACCTGAACTGCCAGACGGTGACCGGCCGCTGGCCCCTCGGCGGGCGGCGTCCCGAGCTGCCCCCTCCCTCGGACGCGCGTGCCGACCGCGTCGCGGTGGTGCACGGCGAGGCGCAGGCGCACCCGCTGGTGACGGAGTACGGCGCCACGCAGGTCTCCCCCGCGCTCGGCGACGTCCTGGGCGTGCTCGGCCAGGGTCCCGAGGTCGTCCACTTCACGGACGGCGGGGCCGCGTCCGAGGTGCTGGGCCACGATCTGGCCGGGAGCCCGTTCGTCTTCCTGGAGGAGCCGGGGGACGCCCGGGCGTTCCTGCTCGCGGGCGCGAGCGGGGTCGTCGTCCCGCTCTGGTCCACCGGTGGCGGGCCGGCGCCGGAGTTCTACCGGCGCTGCTTCGCCGGTGAGCCGCCGGCCGAGGTGCTGCGGTCCATGCGCGCGCAGGCCCCCGACAGCGCGGGCGCCTACCAGTTCCACGGCCACCCGTCCCTGACGTTGCACCGGACCGCCCCGCCCGCGGGGTGAGGCCGGGACCCGCGCGTTCAGCCCGCGGCGTGGCGCTCCAGGAAGGTGTAGACGTCGGCCTCGTCCACCCCGGGGAAGGACCCGGGCGGCAGCGCGGCCAGGATGTGGGAGTTGCCGCGGGCCGAGGGCCAGGCGTACCCCTCCCAGCGCTGGGTCAGCTCGGCGGGCGGGCGGCGGCAGCAGTCGCCGGTGGGGCAGCCGGACTTGGTGCGGGTGGTGACCTCCCGGCCGCGGAACCAGCGCGACTCCCGGTACGGGACGCCCAGGGTGATGGCGAAGTCGCGCTCACGTGAGATGTCGACGTGGGCGAGACAGAAGTAGGTGCCGGTGGGCGAGTCGGAGTACTGGTAGTGGACGGAGAAGCGGTCGGGTGACAGGAAGACCTGGCGTCCCGACCACTGCAGGCACATGCGCTGGCCCTCGATCGCGCCCTGCTCGTCGGCGGGGAAGACGATGCCGTCGTTCTCGTACGCCTTGTAGATGATCCCGTCGGCGTTGTTGCGGACGAAGTGGCAGACCAGGTCCAGGAAATGGGTGGCCAGGTTGGTGAAGCGGTGCGCGGCCATCTCGTAGGAGACGGCGAACACGTCGCGCAGGTCCTCCACGCTCAGCGCGCGGTCCTTCTTGGCCTCCCGCAGGTACGGCACGGCGGCGGCCTCGGGCACCAGGACGGCGGCGGCGAAGTAGTTGGCCTCGGTCCGCTGGCGCAGGAAGTCGGCGAAGTCGCGGGGCCGGTGGTGGCCGAGGGAGAGGTGGCCGAGGGTCTGCAGCAGGATCGTCCGCGGGGTGTGCATGCCGACCTGCTCGTGCTTGACGTAGATGCGCCGGTTGCGCAGGTCGGAGATGGAGCGCACGGTGCGCGGCAGGTCCTGGACCGTCTGGACGGTGTAGCCGAAGTGGCCGACCAGCGCCTGGACCGTGCTCTGCGACAGCGCGCCCGAGCGGTAGCCGACCGCGGCGAGCGCCTCGGCGGCGGCCTGCTCGATCTCCGCGAAGTAGTTGCCCTGCTCACGCTGCTTGCGGCGGAGCTCGGCGTTGGCGGCGCGGGCCTCCTCGGGGGTGGCGGTCCCCCTGGCCTGGCGTGAGCGCAGCTCGCCGTAGAGGCCGAGGATGTGTTCGAGCACGTCGTTGGGGACCCGCGCGGAGATCTTCAGCCTGGCCAGGCCGAGCCCGGCGTACAGGGGGTCGCGCTGGGCCTCCTCCAGGGCCATCTCCAGCTGGGCCCGCCGGTTGGGGGCCTGCCTGCGGAGCAGCTCCTCGATCGGCACGTTGAGCGCGGCGGCCAGGGACTTCAGCAGCGACAGCTTCGGCTCGCGCTTGCCGTTCTCCAGCAGGGAGAGCTGGCTGGGCGCGCGGTTCACGCGTTCGCCCAGGTCGGAAAGGGTGAGGCCGCGCTGCTTGCGCAGGTGTCTCAGCCGCTGGCCGAACGCGATGAGATCGAGCTCCTGCGTCAAGGAAAGCGGTTCTTCACCCACCAAAGATGCCATGACCCGATGCTAAACGAAATTTCCGAGGAAATTTCATCTCCTTGCGGGTCACCCGGACGGATGTCGCCGCACTCGTCCTGGAGCGTCCGCCGCGCTCGCCGCCGGAGCCCGCCGGGCGCGCCCGCGCGGGGGCTCCCATGACGAGGTAGCGGTAGGCGGGGGTGTCGCCCCGCCGGGCGCGCCCGCGCGGGGGCCCCGGTCCACCGGTGGCGATCACCGCGCCGGCCCGCCGGAGATCTCCGCCAACCCGAAACCGGTGCGCACCCCCGGTGCCGGCCTGCGAACACCTGATCCCCGCACAAGAATTGGTCTAGTCCTTAGAGAAAACTATTAACTTCTTCCCCTCCAAATACCGATGAGTATTGATCCTAGGAGAATAATCTTCATTATTTCGTCCGAGTCGACCTTGTTTGACCGTTTCGCCGAGGCACACACTCGAACTAGGCACCCAGGGGACGAAAAGGAGTCGCATCATGAATGATCGCCTCAAGGGAGCCGCAGACGAGCTGCGGCGCGAGTGGGAGACCAACCCTCGCTGGAAGGGGACGACGCGGACCTACACGGCCGAGGACGTGGTTCGGCTCCGGGGCTCCGTCCAGGAGGAGCACACCCTCGCCCGGCTCGGCGCCGAGCGGCTGTGGGACCTGCTGAACACCGAGGAATACGTGCACGCCCTGGGCGCGCTGACCGGCAACCAGGCCGTGCAGCAGGTCAAGGCCGGGCTCAAGGCCATCTACCTGTCCGGCTGGCAGGTCGCCGCCGACGCCAACCTCGGCGGCCAGACCTACCCCGACCAGAGCCTCTACCCGGCCAACTCGGTCCCGGCCGTCGTGCGGCGCATCAACAACGCGCTGCTCCGCGCCGACCAGATCACCTGGTCGGAGGACGACCGGGACGCGCCGCACTGGCTGGCGCCGATCGTGGCCGACGCCGAGGCCGGCTTCGGCGGCGTGCTGAACGCCTTCGAGCTGATGAAGGGCATGATCGCCGCGGGCGCGGCCGGGGTGCACTGGGAGGACCAGCTCGCCTCGGAGAAGAAGTGCGGCCACCTGGGCGGCAAGGTGCTCATCCCCACCGGCCAGCACATCAAGACCCTCAGCGCCGCCCGCCTCGCCGCGGACGTGCTGGGCGTGCCGACCCTGGTCATCGCGCGGACCGACGCTCAGGCCGCGACCCTGCTGACCACCGACGTCGACCCCCGCGACCAGGCGTTCACCACCGGCGACCGTACCGCGGAGGGCTTCTACCGGGTCCGCAACGGCGTGGACGCCTGTATCGCCCGCGGCCTGGCCTACGCGCCCCACTCCGACCTGCTCTGGATGGAGACCTCCACCCCGGACCTGGACGTGGCCCGCGAGTTCGCCGAGGCCATCAAGGCCGAGCACCCCGACCAGATGCTGTCCTACAACTGCTCGCCCTCGTTCAACTGGAAGAAGCACCTGGACGACTCCACCATCGCCAAGTTCCAGCGCGAGCTCGGCCACATGGGCTACAAGTTCCAGTTCATCACGCTGGCGGGCTTCCACTCACTGAACCACTCGATGTTCGACCTCGCCCGCGGCTACGCCGAGGACGGCATGACCTCCTACGTCGAGCTCCAGGAGGCCGAGTTCGCCTCCGAGGCGCGCGGCTACACCGCCACCCGCCACCAGCGCGAGGTCGGCACCGGATACTTCGACCTGGTCAGCACGGCCATCGCGCCGGACTCCTCCACCACGGCCCTGAAGGGGTCGACGGAGGAGCAGCAGTTCGCAGAGGCTCACTGACTCTCCGGACCGGGCTCGACCGGACGCTCCCAGGGCATGGGACGGTTCCCCGGACGAGCCCGACGGCCAGGTCGAGGGGCCCCGCCGCGCGGATCTCCCCCGAGTCCGCGCGGCGGGGCCTCCCCGCCTCGGCCCCTTCCCGCGCCTCGCGCTCAGCGCACCGGCCACGGCGGCCCCTCCCGTACCCGTTCCCCACGGCCCGCGTCCCCGGGAGCCTCTCCCCCGGGGACGCGGGCGGCGGACGGCGGGCGGCATCTCAGCGGCCGACGGCCTCGATGAGCTTGCGGCGCTGCTGGGTACCGAGGCCTCCCAGACGGCGCGCCTCGTCCACGTCGGCCTGCGCCATCAACTGCGCGGCCTTGACGGTCCCGACTCCGGGCAGGGCCCGCAGAGCCTGCGACACCTTGATGCGCTTGGCGATGTCGTCCTCACGGCCAAGCAGTTGCTCCAGGCTGAGCGCGCCGGTCTTGACCTCGGCGAGAAGCTTGGCGCGAGCTGTACGGATCTCGGCGGCCTTGACCAGGGCGGCCTGACGCTGTTCGGGGGTGAGCTTGGGCAAAGCCATGGTGTTTTCTCCCTGATGACGGTAATTCCAGCGTCCTGCTACCCAAAGCCACCAGGTTAATCATCAGAGGGCATACATATAGATCCACAGCCTCCATGCCGTGTAGCACGATATGCCCGTTTGGTTACCCCGCCCTTACCCGGTTCTCCGTAGCCTCGAGCTCATGGGTATCTGGCGAAGCCCCCAGGGCATCGAGGTTGAGGCGATCGTGGTCCACGACGGCCCCTGTCTGCTGGTCACCCGCCGGATCGACGGTCGGCGGGTCCTGGTGGCGTACTGCATGAACATCCGCGAGGTCGGAGAGCACGTCGACCTGGCCGAACTGGTCCCCGCGTAGCGAGCCCCCGCGTATGCGAACGATCAACAGTGGATCATGTCCGAGTCTTGTTCGGTACGCGTGTCAACTTCCGCGACCTCTGAGGCGTCGAGTAGTCAGGGAGGCTCGATGGATGTTCTGATCGGCCTCGTTGACGAAGATCTCCTTCTGGAGCTCATCCTCGTCGAGGCACTGCACACGGAGGCGGAACGGCTGGCCGCCCAGCCCGACCGCTGAACGAGGCCGGGTGCCCGCCACCCGAAACGGCGGGCACCCGCGCGGCGAGCGCAAGACGGGCGGCCGCGCGAGGACCCGGTCACCGCGGGGACGTCACACCCGCGCGACGAGTGGGGAACGGGGCTCGATTCACCGGGTGGTGATGGCGTTAACTGTTCCCATGAACAAGCGCGAGCTGATCGAGAAGGCCGCCGCCGAGGCCGGGCTCACCCGGAGGCAGACGGCCGCGGCTCTCGACGCGATCCTGGGGACGATCCAGACGGCCGTGGCGGCCGAGGACAAGGTGGCGATTCCCGGATTCGGTTCCTTCGAGATGGTGCACAGGCCCGCGCGGAGCGGGCGCAACCCGCAGACCGGGGAACCGCTGGAGATCGCGGAGACCTGGACGGCGAGGTTCAAGCCCAGCCCGGGGTTCATGGGCCTGATCCGCCAGCGCAAGAAGGACTGACCCCCTCGGCCGGAGACCGGCGGCGGGAAGGCGACGGCCCCCGGGGAAGTATCCATTCCCCGAGGGCCTGGAGTGCCGCCATATCGCGGCACCGGCACGTTTAAGGATCCGGGTCACTCATGATGAGGTCGCACTCTGCCGTTAAGTTATAGACGCACGTGGAGCGTCCAGCGGGACTCGAACCCGCACTCGACCATCGTCGCCCGCATCCGTTCGATCCGGCGCCCGGCGGCGAATGCTGAATCTGGAGCGAGAGCCTGAGCTTGAGCGGTTGCCTCTACCGGTTGGGCTACCCCGGCAGGTGGTGCCGGGGGAGGGATTCGAACCCCCACTGTGGCCGCGTGTCAGTCTGACGGTTTCAGTTTCAGCTTTCGCGCTTTCGCGCATCCCCGCGCTCCGACGGGGAGTCCTGTGATCTTACCCGAGCAGGTAGCCCATCACCTTCTCACCGACGCGCTGGTAGGTGATCTCGGTGCCGTTGGCCTCCTCCCGGGCGAACTTCACCGCGTTCTGGAGCCTGCCGACCCGCTCCAGGAGCTCGTTGACCCGCTTCTGCGGCACGGCCCCGGAGAAGGTGACCTTGGTCCAGAAGCCGACGACGATGTCCTCGTGGTAGACCTCGACCTGGGCGGGGTGCTTGTCGGTGGCCTCCGCCTTGACGTGGTTGCGGGGCACCTTCTTGGTCCGGGTCGTCTTGACCGGCTCGGTCCGCCAGCAGTCGGTCGACTGGTCCAGTGTCCAGGCCTCGGCGGCGTCCAGGACGGGCAGCTTGGCGATGAAGGTGTGCAGGTCGACCAGCTGCTTCTCCAGGAACAGGAGATAGGTGACGGGCACGTCCTCCAGGAGGGTGGAACCGTCGACCTTCACGTCGGCCCGCGCCGAGCAGTTGGCCCAGTCCTTGGTGGCGGTGACGTCGAACAGCCGGGTGAGCGCGGCGCCGACCTGCTTGAGCAGGTCCTCGCCCTGCACCTGGACCCGGGTCGACTCCGGGGGCAGCCGCTCGCCCTCGTCGTCGATGGGCTGGTAGGTCCGCGAGAGGCCCGACAGCAGGGCGTTCTTCTGGATCGTGTGGTAAGCGTCGGTCACCTTGCGCTGGGTGTCGGACTTGACGCCCTTCTCCACGGCGAGGATCTGGTTCAGCTTGGTCGCCATGCGTGACACCGTACCGGGAAGATCACCCGCATAACACCGCTTTTTCCGCAGATAGCCCCGCGTTCCGGTCGCTCCGTCGCCGGCATGGCCCGCCCGCCTCACGGCCGGCCGGCGCCCCGCCCGCCGCGGGACCTTCAGCCGCGCACCGCGCGGGCGGACCAGCGGCCGTCGAGGTGGTCGACGCGCAGCGGACGCCCGAAGCACTCCGACAGGTTCTCCGCGGTCAGGATCTCCTCCACCGGCCCGCCCGCCTGGACGCGGGCGTCGCGCATCAGCAGGGCGTGGGTCGTGGTGGCCGGGACCTCCTCCAGGTGGTGGGTGACGGTGACCGTGGTCAGCGCCGGGCGGGTCGCCGCCAGGTCCTCCACCGCGGTGATCAGGTCCTCGCGGGCGGGCAGGTCGAGGCCGGCGAACGGCTCGTCCAGCAGCAGGATCACCGGATCGGCCATCAGCGCCCTGGCGACGCGGACACGGGCCCGCTCACCCTGGGAGCAGACGCGGAAAAGCCGGTCGGCGAGGTCCTTGCAGCCCATGTCGGCCAGCAGGTGGTGGGCACGCTCGTGCTCGGCGGGGCCGTAGCGGTCCCAGAGCGGGGCGCTGGTCCCGGTGTGGCCGGTCAGGACGACGGTGTGCGCGGTGGCGCCCTCCTCCTCCAGCAGCTCCTCGTCGACGAGCCGCTGGCTGGCCGCGACGAGGCCGATGTGGCGGCGCAGCTCCCGCAGGTCGACCCGGCCCAGCCGCTGGCCGAGCACGGTGACGGCCCCCTCGGTGGGATGGCGTACGGCGGCGGCCAGCGAGAGCAGCGTGGTCTTCCCGGCCCCGTTGGGGCCGAGGACCACCCAGTGCTCCCCGTATCCGACCCGCCAGCCGATGCCGTCCAGCAGGGTACGGCCGACCACCCGGACCCCGACGCCGCTCAGTTCCACCGCACCGGCCACAGGCCCGCCCATCGGTATCCCCCTCCGCCTCGATTCGCGGCGCTCACTTTAACCGATGCACCGATATCTCCTTGTAAATCGTCCTAAAAGGATGACTCAGCCCATCTGCATGGAGGGGCCGGGGGTGGGCTGCGGGGTGATGGTCGTCCCCGAGGGGGCCGGGGCGGTGGGTGTCGGGGACGGGCTCTCCCCGTCGCCGGTCTGCGGGATCTGGGTGAAGGAGGGCTTGGGATCGCTCGAGGCCGTCGGGCAGTCCCTGGCCCGGCCCTTGCCCTTGCCCTTGGCGGTCGTGTCCGCGCAGTTCCGCGGGTCGTCGCCGTCGTCCGGCGAGCCGCCCGAGCCACGAGGTCCCCGGGGGCGCTCCGGCAGCGGGTCCTCCCGGCCGTCGTGGCCGTCATGGCCCGCGGTGGGCAGCGAGACGGTCCTGGTGGTGGTGATCTGGACGGTGGAGGGGGTGGTCGGCGCCGGCACCCGCGGCCTGCCGGTGGGCGGGCGGGTGCCGGCGCCGAAGACGGAGGCGGAGGGCGTGCCGTCGGCGGGAAGGACCAGCGGAACGGGCTCGGGAACGCCGGGGTCGCCGACGGGACCGGGCCCGCCGCCACCGGTCGCGGCGGCCACGGTGACCGCCGCCATGGAGACCGTGGCCAGCGCCGCGAACCCGGCCTGCGACAGGTGCGCCCCCTTACGCGGCCCGGCCCTGCGGGACCCCCTGCCGGGGATCCTCACCGGTACCGAGGGCTCGTCGTGGAGCGACGAGGGCGACGAGGGCAGGGACGACGAGTACGGCGAGGGTGGCGAAGGTGCTGCCGCGAGCCGGACCCTCCCGGCTCCCGGGGTGCAGGGCACCGGCGTCCAGATCGCCGCCAGCACCTCGGCGACCGCCTCGCGCAGGTCCCACGGGTCGCCCACGCCGCCCGCGGCGAGCAGCGCGCCGAGCAGGTCGGCGGCCCTGGGCCGCTCGGCGGGGTTCTTGGCCAGGGACGCCTCGACCGCCGGGCGCAGCAGCGCGGGCACCGAGGCCACCCTCGGCGGCTCGACCAGGATGCGCCGGGTCAGCACGTCCGCCTCCCCCGCGCCGAAGGGGTGGTGGCCGGCGGCCGCGTAGGCGATCAGGCAGCCCCAGGCGAAGACGTCGGAGGCGGGCAGCGCGAGCCCGCCGGTGAGCCGCTCGGGGGCGACCCAGCCGGGGCTGCCCATGACCTGTCCCGCCTGCGTGTGGGCGGCGAGCACGTCGACGTCCCTGGCGATACCGAAGTCGATCACCCGGGGGCCGGTGTCGGACAAAAGCACGTTGCCGGGTTTGAGGTCGCGGTGGACCAGCCCCGCCTCGTGCACCGCCACCAGCGCGGCGGCCACCCCCAGGGCGACGCCGTACGCCAGGTCGGGGGTGAGGGGGCCGTGCGCGGAGACCACCTGGGACAGCGCGGGGCCCGGGACGTACTCCGACACCAGGTAGGGACGGTCCTTGTCGGTGCCGTCCTCGATCACCGCGGCGGTGCAGAAAGGCACCACTCTCCGGGAGAATCGCACTTCTTCGGCGAAACGGGCGCGGAGCGTGGCATCGTTGAGATGCATCGGGTGCGGCGTCTTGAGTGCCACCACCCCACCCTGCGGGTGTTCGGCCAGGTAGACGATGCCCATCCCACCTACTCCGAGGCGGCCGAGCAGAAGGTAGCGGCCGATGATGACCGGGTCCCCGACGGTCAGCGGCCGCACACCGGTCGGCATGCCGTTCACGGGACCTGCTCCCCCACGTGCCATCCTCGTTGAGCCTCTCGTGCGCGGGCTACGGCAAGCACACTGTGGCGGGATTCGAGCGTCCTTCGCTCCCGACCGGTCAGAAGGGATATGAGAGGTAAGGCGAATGATCCCCCGGGGTAAGGAATCCGTGGTGTACGGGATGCCCCTGGGACGGGGCGGGACGGTGTGACCAGCGGCAAGGGCGCGCGCCGGCTCTCGGGCGCACGCCCGGGAACGCCTCAGGCGGCGGTGGAGGCGGAGCGCGCGGACGGGTTCCGCGGAGCCGGGGCGGAGGTCTCCTCGGGGGAGGCGACCGGCTGGGCGAGACCGGGGACGGCGAGGCCCGGCAGGAGAAGGTCCGGGACGGGCAGGTCCGACACGGAAAGGTCCGAGGCCGAGAGGTCGGGCACCTCCAGGGCGGCCGGAGCGCGGCTCCCCTTCGAGGTGGCGTGGCCGGGCATGAGGTCCTGGGTCGCGACGAGGAAGCGGGCGATGTGCGGGTACACCTCGCGGGCCTCGGGGACGACGTCGGCGAGGATGGCGAAGACGTGCGGCATGCGGGGCCACTCCTCGTACATGACCGGCACCCCCGCGGCACGGGCCCGCTCGGCCACCCGGCGGCCCTCGTCGCGCAGGACCTCGGTGGAGCCCGTGACGATCATCAGCGGGGGCAGGCCGGTGTAGTCGCCGAGGACCGGGGAGAGCAGGGGGTCCTGGGGGTCGAGCCCCGCGGTCCAGCGGCGGGCGAGCCAGTCGACACGGCCGGCCGGGATCATCGGGTCGAGCAGCCGGTTGACCCTGCGGGGCGCGCCGGTCAGGTCCGCCCACGGGGACAGGCACACGGCGGCGGCCGGCAGCGGCATGTCCTGGTCACGGAGCGCCAGAAGGGCGGCCAGGGTGAGGTGACCCCCGGCGGAGTCCCCGCCGAAGACGACGTCGCCGGGGCCGTAGCCGTGCTCCAGGAGACATCGGTAGGCGGCGATCGCGTCCTCGAGGGCCTCGGCCGGCCGGTGGACGGGGCCCTGGCGGTAGTCGACCGCCAGCACCGGGCGCCGGGTCGCGGCCGACAGACGCCAGGTGATCGGCCGGTGGGTCGCCGGGGAGCAGGAGAAGTAGCCTCCGCCGTGGAAGTAGAGCAGCACCTTGCCCTCGTCGAGTTCCTCCCCCGCGCGGATCCACTCCCCCGGGCACGCCCCCGCCTCGTCGGGGGTCACGCGCACGTGGACGGGCAGGCGAAACGGCACCCTGCCGGCCAGCGCGACGATGCGGGAGGCCGCGGCGAAGCCGACGTCGTTCCTCAGCAGCAGGTCGGAGATGGGCTTGAACGTGCCGCGCATGATCGCGTTGAGGGTCGCGGCCTGCCAGCTGAAGGGGTAGACCGGACTGACATCCATATCGATCTCGTCGCGCATGGGGGACCTCCAAAAAAGGACATTCCCCTCAGAATGGTCTTTTATCGGCGATTGAACATATCGGAGAGATTACAACTAAGTATCACGCATGTATACATCACTCTCAAGACACGCCCGCACACCGAACGTCACCATCCCTCCAAACCCGGAAACAGACCACATCGACGACCGGTCCCGCCGCGCCCCGCCCCCGCGCGCCACCGAAAATCCATTGCCTCCCCCAGAAGCGCCAAGGAGGATAGGAGGGTTGTCCTGACACCCTCCAGGAGGCAGCCTTCCTGCTCTACGCGCGCATCGCCGGGTACGGCTTCCGCCGCCACTCCACCTACCGCGCCGCCGCCGTCGCCGGAGCATTCACCAACACCGTCTTCGGCATCCTCCGCGCCTACGTCCTGATCGCCCTCTGGCAGGCCCGTCCCGGTCTCGCCGGGTACGACCTCGCCGACGCCGTGACCTTCTGCTTCCTCAGCCAGGCCTTCATCGGCCCCATGCAGGTCTTCGGCGGCGGCCTGGAGCTATCCGAACGCGTGCGCAGCGGGGACGTGGCCCTCGACCTGCTCCGCCCCGCGTCCCTGCAGATGTGGAATCTCGCCGACGACCTCGGCCGGGCCTGCTACCTCTTCCTCGGCCGCAGCCTGCCGCCCACGGTCGTCGGCGCCGCCCTGTTCGGCCTCGTCGTACCGGGCGACCCGCTGACCTGGCTGTCCTTCATGGCCGGCCTCATCCTCGGGATAATCGTCAGCTTCGCCCTGCGCTACCTGGTCGCGCTGTCCGCCTGCTGGATCATCGACGACCGGGGGGTGCACACCATCTCGCTGGTGATGACCTTCTTCTTCAGCGGCATGGTCCTGCCCCTCAACCTCTTCCCCGGCTGGCTCGGCACCCTCGCCGAGGCACTCCCCTGGTCGGCCATGGTCCAGGTCCCCGCCGACCTCTACCTCGGCAAGCGCGACGCCCTCGAGGCCCTGGGGTTCCAGGCCATGTGGGCGGTGGCGCTGCTGGCCCTGGGAGCCCTGGTCACGAACGCGGCCCGCAGGAAGGTCGTGATCCAGGGTGGGTGACGACAACGGCCGGGACCCCCGGGACCACGCATGGGAGACGGCCGGGGGAGGCGCCCGATGGTGAGGACGTACCTCCTGCTGGCCTGGACCTGGCTGAGGGCCTCCGCACAGTACCCGGGACCGCTGATCATGATGACGCTGGGCTCGTTCGCGGTCAACGCGCTGGACGTGGCGGCGATCTGGGTGATCTTCGAGCACACCGGATCGCTCGGCGGCTTCACCCTGGCCGAGGTGATGTTCCTGTACGGTACCGCCGGCCTGTCCTTCGCACTGGCCGACATGCTCTTCGGCAACGTCGACCGGCTCAGCCAGCACATCAGAAGCGGCAGCTTCGACACCATGCTGATCCGCCCGGCGAGCGCGTTCACGCAGATGGCCGTCGACCGCTTCGGGGTGCACCGCTTCGGCAGACTGGCCCAGGCGGCCGTCGTGCTCGCCGTCGCCCTGCCCCAGCTCGGCCTCAGCTGGGGCAGGGCCTGGATGATCCCGCTGATGGTCGTGTGCGGGCTCGTCATCTTCACCTCGGTCTTCGCCCTCGGCGGGGCCGTGCAGTTCCTGCTGACCGACGCGCCCGAGGTGGCCAACGCCTTCACCTACGGAGGCGGCACCCTCACCCAGTACCCCCTGAGCGTCTACGGCTCCGAACTCGTCAAGGGCGTCACCTTCGTCGTGCCGCTGGCGTTCGTGAACTGGCAGCCCGCGCTGTTCGTGCTCGACCGCGACGATCCCCTCGGCCTGCCGTACTGGCTCCGCTTCGCCTCGCCCCTGGCGGCCGTCCTGCTGGCCGCCGTCGCCGCCCTCGCCTGGCGGGCGGGCATCCGCCGCTACCGCTCGACGGGAAGTTGACACATGATCGAACTCGACCGGGTCGGCCGCTCGTTCACCGTGGGCCGCCGCAGGGCCAGGAAGACCGTGCACGCCGTACGGGACCTGTCGTTCACCGTGGAGGCCGGGGAGTTCGTCGGCTACCTCGGCCCCAACGGCGCGGGCAAGTCCACCACGATCAAGATGCTCACCGGCATCCTGGCGCCGACCTCGGGCAGCATCCGGGTCGCCGGGCTCGATCCGACCCGCCGCCGCGTGGCCCTGGCGCGCAGGATCGGGGTGGTGTTCGGCCAGCGCACGACCCTGTGGTGGGATCTTCCGCTGCGGGACAGTTTCGAGCTGATCCGGCACCTTTACAAAGTAGATCAGCCGGATTTCCGGCGGAGGCTGGCCGAGCTGACCGAGATCCTCGGCCTCGCCCCCTTCATGGCCACCCCGGTCCGCCAGCTCAGCCTCGGCCAGCGCATGCGCGGCGACATCACCGCCGCCCTCCTGCACGACCCCGCCGTGCTGGTGCTCGACGAGCCCACGATCGGCCTGGACGTGGTGAGCAAGGCCGCCATGCGCGACTTCCTGCGGCATCTCAACGCCGACCGGGGCACCACCGTCCTGCTCACCACCCACGACATGGGCGACATCGAGAAGCTCTGCCACCGCGTGATGCTGATCGACCACGGCAGCCTGGCCTTCGACGGCACCCTCGACGACCTGCGCGCCACCGCCCCCGAGGGGGATTCCATCGAGGAGGTGGTCACCCGCCTCTACTCCGGCTGACCGCCGGACGTCCGGGGGCGGCACCCCGGGGCGCGTCACCGCGAGCGGCCGGGGCCGGGGCCGGGGCCGGACGGAGCGAACGACCTTGTACGCCACCCGCCGGCAGAAGGTCAAGATGCCCACCCGACAATCTCTGGCGAAGCAAGAGTGACGTTAATCACATTTCCATGATCCCGATGGCGTGGGGCCATCCTTCACTCGCGCTTGGAACCCTCTTGACCCCCCGGCTCCCCTCCATGCGAAAACCCGCTTTCCGGTGACCGTTTCCCGTCGCCCTTTACCACTGGAATCCCCCGCGCGTAGCCGCAAATGGCATCGGAGGGACAAAGGTAAAACGCGATCGGACAAGGCTCGACGATCATCGGCCCGGAGGGGGAAACGATCGGAAAGAAACCTTAGAAAAAGCTCCCACCAGGGCGTTCGTCAAGACTGGGGAGCGTTCGTGGGAGTAATACTGCCACCTTGTCAAATGGGTTCTGACATACCGTAACGCTATGGACAGCGACAATCTCCTGGGTGAGTTCCTGCGCGCTCGGCGTGAACTCACCACCCCCGAACAGGTGGGGCTCCTGCCTGCCGGTTCCCGGCGCACACCGGGGCTGCGCCGGGAAGAGGTGGCGATGCTGGCCGGAGTCAGCACCGACTACTACATTCGCTTGGAGCAGGGACGGGAACGTCACCCGTCCGAGCGAGTGCTCGGCGCCCTCATGCAGGTCCTCGACCTCACCGCCGACGCCGCGGCTCACATGCACCAGCTGGCGCACCCCGGGCCGCGGCGGTCCAGAACCGCCGACCAGCCGGCCCAGGTCAAACCGGCACTGGTACGGTTGATACGGAGTTGGCCCTACACCCCGGCGATCGTGACCAGCCGCTGGATGGACGTGCTGGCCTCGAACCAGATGGCCGACGCGCTCTACGACGGGCTGGACCACCGGGACAACCTGCTCCGGCTGATCTTCCTGAACCCCGCCTCCCGCCGGTTCTACCGCGACTGGGAGGAGTCCGCCCGCTCCAAGGTGGCCCAGCTGCGCGCCATCGCGGGCGCGGACCTCGACGATCCCTGCCTGACCGAGCTGGTCGGCGAACTCTCGCTCAAGAGCACGGACTTCCGGCGGATGTGGGCGCGCCACGAGGTCTCCGGCGAGAACGTCGCGACCAAACGCTTCCGCCATCATGACGTCGGCGACCTGACGCTCACGTACGAGGTGTTCAACATCAACGGCTCTTCCGGCCAGAAACTGATCGTCTTCCAGGCCGAGCCCGGAAGCCCTTCCGCGCACGCCCTGAACCTGCTGGGCAGCCTCTCGGCGCTGACGTCACCATGAGGGGGCGGCGCATGCGCTCGATCCAAGCGCGCTACACGATCATCACGACGATGCTGTTGCTGGTCATCCTCGCCCTGGTGGGAACGAGCATCGACATGGCGATCCGCTACCGGATCCAGGAGGACGGCTTCGGCAACGCCGAGCGGGTCGCCAGCCAGTGGAGCGCGCTGGTGCGGATCGGCAACATCCCCGACCCGATCCCCGCCACCGCCCCGGTCGACCTCGTCCAGCTGGTGAACGCCCACGGCGTGGTCGTCAACTCCAGCAGGCAGGCCACGGGCCTGCCGCCGATCAGCACGAGCCGCCCCCCCGCCGACGACCGGTTCCAGCAGCTGACCGAGGGATCCGTCATGGTCATGGCCATCCGGGTCTCTCCGGCGGCCGACTCCCCGGTGGTCTACGCGGGCCTCGAGGAGCCCGCCATCCTGCACGAGCACCACCTGGAGTACTTCATCGCCGCGGGCGTTCTCATCCTCCTGGCCCTCGCGGCCTGGATGACCTGGTGCGTCGTGGGGCGGACGCTACGCCCGGTGGCGGCGATCCGCGCGCGGATGTCCGAGATCACGGTGAGCGACCTGAGCCTGCGGGTGCCCATCCCCTCGGGCGAGGACGAGATCGCGCTGCTCGCCCGCACCGCCAACCAGACCCTGGCCCGCCTGGAGGAGGCCGTGGAGCAGCAGCGCCGTTTCGCCTCCACCGCCTCCCACGAGCTCAGGACCCCGATCGCGGGCCTGCGCGTGCAGTTGGAGGAGGCCCTGCTCTACCCCGACGACGTCGATCCGCGCGACACCATCCGGAGCGCGCTGACGGCCAGCGGCCGGCTCGAGGCGATCGTCAACGACCTGCTGCAACTGGCCCGGCTGCGCGCCCCCGAACCGGCGCCGAAGGAGCTGATCGATCTCGGCGCCCTCGTGACGGAGGAGGCGGCCCAGGGCACCGGTATGCCCGTACGGGTCCAGGTGACCGCCCGCGTAACGGTCCGGGGCTCCCGGATCCAGCTGATCCGGGTGGTGAACAACCTGCTGAGCAACGCGCGGCGGCACGCCGACAGCCGCGTCGAGGTCTCCGTCGGCTTCGCGGACGGCAAGGCCGTCGTGGCCGTGGTCGACGACGGCGCGGGCATCGCGCCGGCCGACCGCGAGCGCGTCTTCGAACGCTTCACCCGCCTGGACGACGGACGTCTGCGCGACTCCGGCGGCAGCGGGCTCGGCCTCGCCATCTCCCGCGACATCGCCCACGCCCACGAGGGAACCCTGCTGATCGAGGACTCGCCGCGAGGGGCCCGGTTCGTCCTCCGGCTCCCCCTGGAGGAGGCGCAGCCGCTCGGGGCCGACCCGGAGGGCCGGCACGCCGGCGTGGGGAAGGCCGCCCCGCCCTCCGGGAGGGCGAGCGGTAGGGAGCCCGCCCGCGAGGAGGCCGCTCGCAAGGAGAAGACCCCCCGGGATGAGGGGGACCGCGAGGAGGACACCGGCGCGGAGGGCTCGGTCAGCTCGGCCGGTCACCGCCGGCGGTGACCGGGGGGACGGCGCGGGCCCTGCGGACGCGCGGCGACGGGTGCGGCCCCGGCGATCCAGGGCTCAGCGGTAACCCTGTGCGTCGGACTCCTCGTACTCCTCCTCGTCGCCCCGGAACCGCGGCGCCCAGCGGGAGGGCATCAGCACCGGCAGGAACAGCAGGATGCCGAGGAGCGCGTAGACGCCGGTGGTCAGCAGCAGGCCCATGCCACGACCGGCCTGCAGGAGCACCTCGTGGAAGGTCGGATCGTCGGGGACCAGGCCCATGGCTCGCCTGACGTCCAGGGCGTAGACCACGGTCCAGGCGAGCAGGACCATCGACGGGACGAAGGTCGCCAGCGGGGAGACGCGACCGGCGACCACCAGGCCGACCAGGAGACCGATCCCGGCCATCACCCCGAGGGCGACCCAGGTCTTCGAACCGCTCTCCGCGGGGAGGGGCACCAGACTCGCCCCCGCCTCCTGCACGGCCCAGCCCGCGCCGAAGAGAAGCACGGCTGTCACGACCAGCCCGACAAGCACCCCAACGACGTGCCGCATCGCCACCACCTCGGCTCGAAGGACCGGTCACGGTCGCGGCAACCATAGCGACAAAAACTCCAGAACGGCAGACATCCCAGGGCGTGAGAACATATGGGGCACCATGCGCGCCCGCCTCCCGTTACGCCTCATGCGCGCGGCCACCTTCTCGGCCGTCTGCCTGGCACTCGCCGTCCTCGGCCACGTGGCCGCGGGCGGTTCCTGGCCGCGGCCGTGGGTGGTGGCCGCGGCGGGAGCGGCGGTCATGGCGACGGCCGTGCTGCTCGCCGGGCGTGAGCGGTCGATGATGACGATCAACGCCGGGCTCGCCACCCTGCAGCTGTCGCTGCACGAGCTGTTCGCGCTCGGTGGCGTCGCGGGGATACCGCCCCCGCATCCACACGTCAGGGGGCTGGGCGAGAGCCTCGGCATGCTCGTCGCGCACCTCACCGCGACCTTGATCACCGGATGGTGGCTGGCCCGTGGCGAGAGCGCCCTGTGGGTGCTGCTCCGCTCGGCCGGCCGCCGCCTCGGCGCCATGTTCCCGCGGCTGCGGTCCGCCGCCGCCGTCGCCCGCCCGCCGGGTCCCGCATACGTCCCGGCCGCGCCCGTTCCCGCGCGCGCCGTCCTCCGTCACTCCGTCAGCCGGCGCGGTCCTCCGCTTCCCGCCGCCTGACCCGACCCCGGAAAACCCGAAATCCCGACATCCCGAAGTGGAGAACCCCGTGTCGCTCACGCACGCCTGCCGCCGTCTGGCCGCCGTCACCGCCGGTGCCGCCGCCATCACCCTCGGTCTCGCCCTTCCCGCCCTCGCGCACGTCACCATCAATCCCGGCAGCGCCCAGCAGGGCGGCTTCACCAAGGTCGCCTTCCGGGTCCCGAACGAGCGCGACGACGCCTCGACGACCAAGCTGGAGGTGACCTTCCCCACCGACCACCCGCTGGCCTTCGTCTCGGTCAAGCCGGTGCCGGGCTGGGACGTCAAGGTGGTCGAGGGCAAGCTGCCCAAGCCGATCACCACCGAGTACGGCGAGCTCACCGAGGCGGTCACGAAGGTCACCTGGTCGGGCGGGAAGATCGATCCCGGCCAGTTCCAGGAATTCGAGGTGTCCATGGGCGCGCTGCCCACCGACACCGACCAGCTCGTCTTCCCCGCCACCCAGACCTACAGCGGCGGCGAGGTCGTCAAGTGGGCGGACGAGCCCAAGGCCGACGGCTCCGAGCCCGAGCGCCCGGCCCCGACGTTGAAGCTCACCCCCGCCCCCGCCGGGGGAGACGGCCACGGCGCCTCCGCCACCCCCTCGGCCACGGCCCCGGCGGCGTCGGCGCCGTCGGTGGCCCCCGTCGCCGCCTCGGAGAGCTCGGACGGCACCGCCCGCCTGCTCGGCGGGGCCGGGCTGGTGCTCGGGCTCGCCGGGCTCGTGGTCGCGGCGTTCGGCCTGCGCCGGGGCCGCGCCTCCTGATCGCCTCCTGATCGCCTCCTGATCGCCTCCTGATCGCCTTCCGACCGTCTTCCGGTCTCCTTCCGAGCGCGCGGGGCGGCCCTGGGGAACCTCCTTTCCCGGGGCCGCCCCGCGTTTTCCGTCACCGGCCGCCCGCCTCGCGGGAGGGTGCCGCGTCACGCACCTCCCGGTCTTTCACGGCGGCGCCGGCCCGTCACCGTGCCGTAAAACGGGGCGGCGGGCCGCACGTTTCGGAAATGTTTGCAGCTCAGGGCAGCGTTCTACCGTTATGCCCGTCACATCACCTCCCTTATGCCGGCCCATCGCCTCCCCCTCCCGCGGCACAGCCTGTTCCGTCGGCCGAAGCCGCCGGGCAACGTTCTCCCGCCCCTCATGGAGGTCCTCGTCATGCGGCACAGCACGCGCGCCACAGCGCTCGCCGCGCTCTCCATCGTCCTGCTCGCCCTGGCGGCCTGCGGCGTGCCGCCCCACCACCCCTCGCAGTCTCCGCCACCCGAGATCAGAGCCGCCGACATCGAGAGGGCCCTGCGGACCGAGACCACGCTGACGTTCTGGTCGTGGGTGCCCAACCTCCGAAGGACGGTGGCGCTGTTCCAGCGGAAGTACCCCAAGGTCAAGATCAATCTGGTCAACGCCGGCCGATCCAGAGGCGAGTACGCCAGGCTCCGGATGGCGCTGAAGACCGGCATCGGCATTCCCGACGTGGCGCAGATCGAGTACTTCGCGCTGCCCCGCTTCGCGTTCTCCGGAGTCGTGACCGATCTCAACCCTTACGGCGCCGAAGAACTGGTGAAGGAGTTCAGTCCCTCGGCCTGGGACCAGGTGGACCTCAACGGCAGCGTCTACGCGATCCCCCAGGACACCGGCCCGATGACCATGATCTACCGAAAGGACGTCTTCGATCGGCTCGGCCTGACGCCGCCGAAAACCTGGGGGGAGTTCGTGACGGTCGCCGAGAAGATCAGGAAGAAGGACCCCCGCGTCTTCGTCACCAGCGTCGACCCGACCGACTCCGGCATCACCGACAGCCTGATCTGGCAGGCGGGCGGGCGGCCGTTCGGCATCGAGAACGCCATGACCCTCCGGATCGACCTGCAGGACAGAGGGACCAGGCGGTGGGCGAGGCTGTGGACCGGACTGACGCGGAAAAAGCTCGTCGAACCTGCCGTGACCTGGAGCGACGCGTGGTGGAAGAACATGGCGAGCGGCAGGTACGCGCTGTGGATAACGGGCGCCTGGGCACCCGGCGTCATCGAGGGCGCGATCCCGCAGACCAAAGGCCAGTGGCGCGCCGCGCCCATCCCGCGCTGGGACGCCGGGAAACCGGTCAACGCGGAGAACGGCGGCTCCGGCGTGTCCGTGCTCTCGACGAGCAAGCACCGGCTCGCCGCCTTCGGGTTCGCCCGGTGGCTGAACTCCGATCCCGAGGCTGTCAGGTCGCTGAACACCGTCTCCGGGGTGTTCCCCGCGACGACCGGCCTGCTGAGGAACAAGAGGTTCCTCGACGTCGAGATCCCGATCCTGGGGGGTCAGCGGGCCAACAGGCTGTTCAGCAAGGGCTCCACGCAGGTGGCGAGGGGCTGGCAGTACCTGCCGTTCCAGCTCTACGCCAACAGTCTCTTCGGCGACAGCGTGGGACGGTCGCTCTCGAACGCCACCGACCTCGACATCGGCCTGAGGGCCTGGCAGCTGCAGCTCAGCGCCTACGCGCGGCGGCAGGGCTTCGAGGTCTCCACCGGAAAATGAGTTTCCCGTCACCTCTTTCCCGGTCTTTCCCTGTCTTTCCCTGTCTTTCCCGACCGGAGACGGCGCGAGAAGCAGGGGCGGCGGTCCGGAACCCCGGCGTCGCGCGATTCCGGACCGCAGGGCACGGAAAGCCGGCCGTTCCGCTCCCCGGACCCGGCACTCCCTCCGCATGACTCGGCGCGACCTCCCGCACGGCCTCCGGACGCCCGCGCCTCAGGGGACGCGGGGACCGGCGAAGGACGAGATCCGGGACAGGACGGAGAAGGCGTGCGGTGGGGTCAGGCGGTGATGTCCTTGCCGGTGAAGCGCGCCCAGGCGATGGAGCCGAAGACGGTGACGTAGGCGGCGAAGACCAGCAGCCCCTGCCCCATCTCGCCGGTCGCGACCGGATCCCGCAGGACCCCGTCGAAGCCGTTCCACCAGTCGGTGAGCAGGTACGGCCGGATCACCGACAGCTGAGGGATGACTCCCAGCACCTGGGCCACGATGACGACGACCACGGTCGAGGCGATGGCCCCGACGGACACCTCGGTCAGGGTCGACAGGGCCAGCGCGATGGCGGCCAGCGCGGCCATGCCCGCGGTGACGTACAGCACGACGACGCCGATTCGCAGCACGCCGTCGAGGAAGGGGATCGTCCCTCCCGACAGCAGCGTGATCGGGCCGGCGGGGAACAGCAGCAGGCCGGTGAGCAGCGCGGACAGCGCCACGGCGGTGACGGCGGCCAGACAGAAGAAGATCACGCCGACGTACTTGACGGCCAGCAGGCGGGTCCGGCCGGCCGGGGCCGCGAGCAGGTAGCGCAACGTGCCGATGCCCGCCTCCCCGGCGATCGAGTCTCCGGCGACGACGGCGACGGTGACCGGCAGCAGCAACTGCACCAGGACCGAGAGCGCGGCGAAGGTGAGGAACAGCCCGTTGCCGGTGACCCGCTCGAAGATCGCCGACCCGCCACCGGGCCCACCGGGCCCGTCGCCCATGGATCCGCTGAAGGTCAGCAGCGTGATCCCGATCAGCGCCGGGATCACGGCGAGCACCGCGAGCATGGCGAGGTTCCTCGGCCGCCGGAAGATCAGGCCGACCTCCGAGCCGAGCAGCCGCAGCCACGCCCGGGGGGCGCCCACCGCCCGCCCGGCGGGGGCCGGGCCCCCGGAGACGTGCCCGCCCGCGAGGCCCGTTCCCGGCGTAAGGGCCGTTTCCGGGGTAAGGGCCGTTTCCGGGGTAAGGGCCGTTTCCGGCGCGAGGCCCGCCCCCGTGGCGGGCTCCCCGCCGGGAGTGGTGCGTGTGGCGTTCTCGGTGGACACGGCTTCCTTCCCGCTAACCGTCGACATCGAATCCCTCCCCGGTCAGGCCCACGAACATGTCCTCAAGGCTGGGCCGCTGGACGGCCAGGCCGCGGACGGCGACGCCGCCTGCGACCAGGGCGGCGCACACCCGCTCCGGCGCGTCGGTGCCCAGCGCGGCGCTGACGTCGCCGTCGCCGAGACGGATCTCCGGCAGGCCGAGCCCGGCCAGCACGGCCGCCGCCTCGACGGTGTCGGGGGTCTCCACCCGGATCCTGACCGTCTCCCCCGCGCGCAGTTCGGCGATGGATCCCTGGGCGACGAGCCGCCCGGTCCGCATGACGGCGATGTGGGAGCACATCTGCTCCACCTCGGCCAGCAGGTGGGAGGAGACGAACACCGTCGTCCCCTCGGCGGCGATCTCCTTGACCAGGCCGCGCACCTCGCGGGTGCCCTGCGGGTCCAGGCCGTTGGTCGGCTCGTCGAGGATCAGCAGCTCCCTCGGGCCGAGCAGCGCGGCGGCGATGGCCAGCCGCTGGCGCATGCCGAGCGAGTAGGCCCGGTAGCGCTTGCGGGCCGCGGCGGCCAGGCCCACCCGCTCCAGCGCGTACCCGATCCTGGCCGAGACGGTGCGCGGGTCGGCCGAGGGGTCGGCGGCGTCGTAGCGGCGCAGGTTGGTCTCGCCCGACAGGTAGGGGTAGAAGGCCGGCCCCTCGACCAGGGCACCCACCCTGGGCAGCACGCCGCCCGCCCCGCCGGGCATCGGCGTGCCGAGCAGTCGCCAGTCCCCGGCCGTCGGGGTCACCAGGCCGAGCAGCATGCGGATCGTGGTGGTCTTGCCCGAGCCGTTGGGACCGAGGAAGCCGAACACCGACCCGCCGGGGACGGCCAGGTCGAGGGTGTCCACGGCCACCTGGCCGCCTCCGAAGCGCTTGGTCAGCCCGCTGGTGACGATGGCGAACTCCCCGCCGGAGGGGCTCGGGACCGGTCTCTCGCCGGTCAGCACGGCGCTCCCTCCCGCCGGGTCCTCCCGGACCTCGCCGGCCGGGTTCTCCCCGCTCCCGCTGTTCCTCACGTTCTGGACGATCGGCACTTCTTCTCCACTGCTCGTCGGTTCCGGGACGGCCGCGCGGCCGTCCCGGTCAGGGTTCGTGCCCTGGACGTTCACGAGCGCCCCCGAGCACCCATGAAGCGGCTGATACGTCGTATGCGCTGATTTCCGGAACGTCGTACGCGGCCCGGACGGCGTCCCCGATTCACGCCACCGGACCCTGGCCGTGGACCCTGGCCGTGGACCCTGGCCGTGGACCCTGGCCGTGGACCCTGGCCGTGGACCCTGGCCGTGGACCCTGACGCCCCGTGCGGGGACGTCAGGGTCCCGGCGCCGGGCTCACTTCTGACCGGCCGCCTCGGACAGCTTCTCCGGGGTGACGGCGCCGACCAGCAGGCGGCCGTCGTCGGTCAGCAGCGCGGAGACCAGCTTGGTCTGGATGACCTTGCCACTGCCCCACGTGCCGCTGATCGGCTTGGCCGACTTCAGCAGGGTGTCGGTGATCGCAGCGGCGTCCTGTCCCGCGCCCTGCCCCGCGGGTCCCTCACCCCGGGGCGCCGAGGCCAGCTTCGCCATCTCCGAGGCGGGGATCACCGCGACCGTGGTCCAGCCCGTACCGACGGTCCTGGCCTTCTCCCTGATCTCCTCGCCCTGCCTGAGCTTCTCGCCCTGCCGCGCGCCTCGCTTCTCGGCGAGTTCGCCGATCGACGCCTCCTCGATCTTGGCCCCCGCGGGCGGGGTGAAGGTGAAGTTCTCCGCGGCGGGCGGGGTGAAGGTGACCGAGGTGAAGCCGACCTCGAAGGCGGGCTCGGCCGCGCTCCTGGCGTACACCTGGATCCGCAGCGGGACGAAGGTCTCCCCGTCCAGCGCCAGCTTGACCTCCTTGACCAGGGACGAGGCGTCCTTGGGCGCGAGGACGAGCTGGTAGGCCGCGCGGTCGGCGACCTTCTCGGTGTTGGTCACGCTGACCACGGTGTCGGCGCCGATCCGCCCCAGCAGCTCCTGGGCGAGCTGCTGCGGTGTGGCCGCCGTGGGCAGCGCCCTGTGCGCGTCGACGGCACCGGGCTTCCCTTCTCCGAGGCCCTCGGCGCCTCCCGCCTTGACGCGGGTGGCCTTGTTGACGTCGCTCTGCCACAGCCATACCTGGTCACCGTTGGCGATCAGGTCGGTCTCGCTCATCCGCCCGGGGAGGGCGAAGCGGAACCTGTCCTCCCCGCCGTACCAGACCTTGAGCTCGTGCGAGCCCGCCAGCAGGGCGGCGGGCGAGGATCCCCCCATGCCCGGCACGCCGGGCAGTGCGGGCAGCCCGAGCGAGGCGGTCTGCATGACGGTGCCCGACATGGGCTTCAGCCCGCTCCGGCTCGCCTGGGCGGCGCTCGCCAGCAGTTGCTCCGCGGTGCGCTCGGGCAGCGTGGGATCCCCCTGTACGGCGGCGATGACCGGTCCGGCTCCGATGGCTCCGGCGACCAGCGCGATCGCGGCGGCCGGCACGGCCCACCTCACCGCGCGGCCCCGTCTCGCTTGCTCAGACATCTCATTCCTCCACGGTATGCCGTCAATCCCTGTCGACAGCAGACTGCGTGACAGGTCCTGTGCCGAAGCTGAGACAGACTGAGAGTGCTCACAGGCTTCTCAGCCGCCTCTCAGGCGGGGTGGTCGAGGATGGGCACGTCCAGGTGGCGGCGGGTGGCGAAAGGGGCGTTCACATGCGGGTTCTCGTCGTGGAGGACGAGCGGAGGATGGCGGCCGCCCTGCAGCGCGGCCTGCAGGCCGAGGGGTTCGCGGTCGACCTCGCGCACGACGGGGAGGACGGCCTGCACCAGGCCAGGCACGGCGAGTACGACGTCGTGGTCCTGGACATCATGCTGCCCAGGATCTCCGGCTACAACGTCTGCAAGCAGCTGCGGGCCGAGGAGAACTGGGTGCCGATCCTGATGCTGTCGGCCAAGGACGGCGAGTACGACATGGCCGACGGGCTCGACCTCGGCGCCGACGACTACCTGACCAAGCCGTTCTCGTACGTGGTGCTGGTGGCCAGGCTGAGGGCGTTGCTGAGGCGCGGGGCGAACCGGCGCCCGTCCGTGCTGAGGGCCGGGGACCTGGCGCTCGACCCGGCGCGGCGGCGGGTCACCAGGGGCGAGACGCCGATCGAGCTGACGCCCAGGGAGTTCGCGCTGCTGGAGTTCCTGATCCGCCACCACGACGAGGTGGTCTCCAAGACGGAGATCCTGGAGCACGTCTGGGACACCTTCGACACCGACCCCAACGTGGTCGAGGTCTACGTCGGCTACCTGCGACGCAAGATCGACGTGCCGTTCTCCCGGAACGCGCTGCAGACGGTGCGGGGAGCGGGATACCGGCTGGCCGGCGATGGCGGCTGATCCGGCCTCCCCGGCCCGCAGGGACCCCCGTGCCCGCCAGGACCGGCCCGCCGCCGGAGCGGACGCGGGACGCCCCGCCGGCACGGCCTCCCCGGCCGGCGCGGTCGCGCACGGGGGAGGGCGCGCGGTCGGCCGGTGGCGGCGCAAGAGCCTGCGCTTCCGGCTGACGGCGGTCGCCTCGGCCGTGCTGGCGGTGGCGCTGGTGGTCTCGGCCTACGTGATGATCACCGTGCTCGGCAACGCGCTGCTGGCCACCATCGACGACTCGATCTACCAGCGGGCCAGGGACACGGTCTCGCTGGCCGACGCGGGACGGCTGCCCGACGAGATGACCTCGCCTGACGGCACGCTCCTGCAGGTGATCGACGGCACGGGACGGATCACCCACACGACCACCGGCACCGACAGGCTGGTACCGCTGCTGGGCGCCGGGGAGCGGGCGGCGGCCATCGGCATGGGCGAGGCGCGCTTCCTGGACGGGAAGCCGTACGGCATCCCGCACATGCTCCGAGTCCGGGTGCTCAGCGCCGACCGGGGGCAGACGGTGATCGCGGCGCGCCCCTTCAGCGAGGTGCAGACCAGCATCTCCACGGCCGGGCACGTGCTGATCGTCGGCACGCCGCTGCTGCTGATCCTGCTCGCGGGAGCCAGCTGGGTGATCATCGGCCGGACCCTGCGGCCGATCGCGGCGCTGCGCCGGGGCGCGGACGAGATCACCGACACCGCCCGCTCGCGCCGCCTGCCGGTGCCCGAGGCGCGCGACGAGGTGCACAGCCTGGCCACGACGCTGAACGCGATGCTGGCCCGGCTGGAGAAGGCCGGTGTCCGGCAGCGGGCCCTGGTCTCGGACGCGGCGCACGAGCTGCGCAGCCCGCTGGCGAGCATCCGGCTCCAGCTGGAGGTGGCGCTCGGCCACCCCGAGGGGCAGGACTGGCGGGAGACGGCGGAGGGCGTGCTGGAGGACACCATGCGCCTGTCCAGGCTGGCCGAGGACCTGCTCTCGCTGGCCCGGCTGGACGAGCGCGGCGGCACGCCCGCGCGGGGGGAGCCGGTGGAGCTGGACCAGCTGGTCGCGCAGACCGTCGAGCGGTACGGCGAGGCCGTCACGGTGCGGATCGCGGGCGAACCGGAGAGGGAACCGGGGAACGCACCCGGCGCGGCCGGCGACAGGCCGGAAAGCGGACCCCGAACGGCAGGCGCACCGAGGAACGGACCCGGCAGGGCCGACGGACCAAGGAACGGACCGGGGAGCGCACCCGGCGCGGCCGACGGGCCGGGGAGCGGGCCGGTCAGGGTCACCGGGGACGCGCTGGACCTGAGCCGGGTGCTGGTCAACCTGGTCGACAACGCGCTGCGGCACACCTCCGCCCCCGTGGTGGTCGAGCTGCGGGCCGAGGGAGCCGACGCCGTGCTGACCGTCACCGACGACGGGCCGGGCATCCCCGAGGCCGACCGGGAGCGGGTGTTCGACCGGTTCACCCGGCTGGACAGCGCGCGCAGCCGCGACGAGGGCGGAGCCGGGCTGGGCCTGGCCATCGTGCGCGAGACGGTCCACGCCCACGGCGGCGCCGTCCACCTGGAGGACGCCTCCCCGGGCCTCCGGGCGGTCGTACGGCTTCCGCTATCTTGACCGAGGCTTGTGAGTCATCCGCTTGGCCGGGCGGTCGATCGGGACCTAGCGTCACACTCATGACTTCCGTTGACGGCAGCCGGCGGGAGCTCATCCTGCGGGTCGCCACCGGCCTGTTCGCCGCGCTGGGGTACGACAGCACGTCCGCGAGCCAGGTCGCCGAGGCCGCCGGGCTGAGCGTCGAGGCCCTCGGCGAGGAGTTCGACGGCAAGCGTGAGCTCTACCTGGAGATCATGGAGCGCGGGTACCGGGCCGAGCGGGCGTCCCTGGTGCGGGCGCTGGAGGGGATGCCCGCGACGACCCCCGAGCAGACGGCGGTGGTGATCCACCGGATCGTCGACCACTACCTCGACTTCTGCCTCGCCCATCCCGAGTTCCCCTCCCTCTGGATGCACCGGTGGCTCGCGGACGCCGGTGACGTCACCGAGCTGGAACGGAGATACGTCCAGCCGCAGATCGACCTCGTCTCCAGCGTGATCGATCCCGCGGTGGAGGCCGGGCACGTGGACGCCGACGTCGACATGAAGTACGCCTTCTGGTCGGTGGTGTGGTGCGTGCACGGCTTCTGCCAGGGCGGGGTGCTGGGCCGGGAGGGCAACCGCCAGGACGCTGAGGATCCCGCCGTTCTACGGCGGTTCCGCACCCACCTGCACCGGATGGTCCACCGCGTCGCCGCCCTGCCCGGCTCCCCGCCCCCGCCCTGACCTCCGCCCGGCTCCCCGCCTCCATCCCGGCCTCCATCCCGGCCTCCGCCCGGTTTCCCGGCTCCGTCGCGTATGCCGGGCCGGTGCGCGCCACCGGATCTCCGTACGGCACGATTCCGTGTGATTTCGTGTGATGCTGGCATTTCCCCGGCGGCCCCTGCGGGCCGCGTCCTTCCGGCCCGCGCGAGCCGTATCCCCGAGGAGACCGATGAGCCTGCCTGACAAGGGCCGCAACACCGATGAACTGCTGGCCGAGATCGCCCGCCTCAAGCAGGACGACCTGCCGGTACGCGGCGGCAAGGTGACCGCGTACGTCTACGACACCGGACGGCCCGAGGTGCACGAGGCCGCCGCCAGGGCCTACTTCGAGATGCTGGAGGTCAACACCCTCGACCCGACGGCCTTCCCCAGCGTGGTGGAGATGGAGAAGCAGGTCGTCGGCGCGGTCGCCGAGCTGCTCGGCGGGGGGTCGGGCATCTTCACCAGCGGAGGCACCGAGTCGATCATGCTGGCGGTGAAGGCCGCGCGGGACTCCCGCGAGACGGCGGGCCGCCCCCGGATGGCGGTGCCGGTGACCGCGCACCCCGCCTTCCACAAGGCCGGGCACTACCTGGGGGTCGTGGTGGACGCCGTACCGGTGGACCCGGTGACGTTCCGGGCCTCCCCCGCGGACGTCGAGGCCGTGATCACCGAGGACACCGTCCTGGTGGTCGCCTCGGCGCCGTCCTACCCACAGGGCGTGATCGACCCGATCGCCGAGATCGCCGGGATCGCCGCCGCGCGCGGCGTGCTCTGCCACGTGGACGCCTGCGTGGGCGGGTGGCTGCTGCCCTGGCTGCGCGAGGCCGGGGCGGACGTCCCGCCCTTCGACCTGTCGGTTCCCGGGGTCACGTCGCTCTCCTGCGATCTGCACAAGTTCGGGTACGCGCCCAAGGGCGCCTCGGTCGTGCTGTTCGCCGACCCCGCGCTGCGGCGCAGGGCGTACTTCGCCTCGGCGTCGTGGCCCGGCTACACGGTGATCAACGCCACCGTGCAGAGCTCGAAGTCCGCGGGCCCGCTGGGCGGGGCGTGGGCCACCTTCCAGGCCCTGGGCCGGGAGGGCTACCTGGAGCTCGGCCGCACCACCCTGGCGGCGGCCCGCGAGCTCCGAGAGGGGATCGCGAAGATCCCCGGACTGCGGGTGCTCGGCGACCCGGAGTCGGCACTGGTCGCCTTCGGCTCCACGGACGACGTGGACGGGGTGGACGTGTTCGTGCTGTCGGACGAGGCCAGGAAGCGCGGGTGGTTCCTGCAGCCGCAGCTGTCCTACGCGGGCATCCCGGCCAACATCCACATCACGGTGACCGGGGTGACCCTGCGGGGCGTCGAGGCGATGCTGGAGGTGATCGCGGAGGCCGTGGAGGCGGCCCGCGAGCGGGGTCCCGCGGAGCTGCCGGAGGGGCTGGTGGAGCTGGTGGCGGGCCTGGACCTGGACGCGCTCGACGACGCCGCGTTCGGCGAGCTGGCGGCGGCGGTCGGGGTGGACCTGGGCGGCTCGGGGCAGCCGGAGATGGCCGTGGTCAACGCGGTTCTCGACGCCCTGCCCGCCGACCGGCGAGAGGCGATCCTGATCCGCTTCCTTTCGGTCATCTACTCCTGATCGTCAGCTCTCCACTCCCGATCGCCCGAGGACAACTACATAACAAATTGGTTTACCTCTGTCACGATATTGCAGTAAATATCAGGCTGGCCGACGATGGGGACGCTCCACCGCCGCCCGGGATCCCCGACCGGGATGCCGGGCCCACCCCCCTCCAGGAGGTCCGCGAACATGAGCAAGACCCCCGCCCTCCGATTAGCGGGCTTGGTCACCGCCGCACTCCTGCTCGCCCTCGGGCCGGTCACCCCGGCCTCGGCGCTGCAGCACACGGATCCCGCCGGTTCCACGGGTTCCACCGGTTCCATCGTCAAGGCGGACAGCGCGACCGCGCTCGCCGACAGCTACATCGTGGTCCTCAAGGGCCGCTTCAGCCTCGTCGACCGCGACCGCAGGGCGCGCGAGGTCGCAGAAGGCGAGGGCGCGCAGGTCGGCACCGTCTACCAGCGTGCCATCAACGGCTTCGCCATCCGGGCGAGCGAGGAGCAGGCCCGGCGGATCGCCGCGCGGCCCGACGTCGCCTACGTCGAGCAGGACCAGGAGTTCACCCTGGTCAACCAGGCCGTGTCCTCGTGGGGCCTGGACCGGGTCGACCAGCGAAACCTGCCGCTCGACGGCACCTACACCGCGCCGAACACCGGTTCCGGCGTGCGGGCCTACATCATCGACACCGGCATCCGGGTCACCCACTCCGACTTCGGCGGGCGGGCGCAGGCCGGACGCGACGTCTACGACGACGACAACGACGTGGCCGACTGCAACGGTCACGGCACCCACGTCTCGGGAACGGTCGGCGGCGGCCAGTACGGCATCGCCAAGGCCGTCACGCTGGTCGGCGTGCGGGTGTTCGGCTGCGGCAACAGCACCTCCACCTCGATCATCATCGAGGGCGTGGACTGGGTCACCGCCAACGCGGTCAAGCCCGCCGTGGCCAACATGAGCCTGGGCGGCAGCGCGAGCACCGCGCTCGACACCGCGGTCTCCAACTCCATCGCCTCCGGCGTCGTGTACGCGCTCGCCGCGGGCAACGAGAGCACCAACGCGTGCACCCGCTCCCCCGCGCGGCTTCCCGCCGCGATCACGGTGGGCGCCACCACCAGTACCGACGCCCGCGCGTCCTACTCCAACTTCGGCACCTGCCTGGACCTGTTCGCCCCCGGTTCGGCCATCACCTCGGCCTGGAACACGAACGACACCGCCGCCAACACGATCAACGGCACCTCGATGGCCTCCCCGCACGTCGCGGGCGCGGCGGCGCTGGTCCTGAGCGGCAGCCCCGCCGCCACCCCGGCGCAGGTGCGCGACACGATCGTCACCAATGCCACGCCCGGCGTGGTGACCAACCCCGGCACCGGATCGCCGAACCTGCTGCTGCACGTCGGGGGAGGCGGCCCCGGCCCCGAGCCCACGGTGGTCTACTCCGACGACTTCGAGGCCGAGCGCGGCTGGACGGTCAACCCCGGCGGCACCGACACCGCGACCACGGGCCGTTTCGAGCGCGGCGACCCGGGACAGACGTCGAGCGGCGGCGTGACCACCCAGCCCGGCACCACCCCCAGTGGCACGTACGGGCTGGTCAGCGGTGCGGCGGCCGGGTCGAGCGCGGGTGACGGCGACATCGACGGCGGCGTGACGAGCGCGCAGTCGCCGGCGATCACGCTGCCCGCGAGCGGGACGCTCACCCTGTCCTTCTCCTGGTACCTCGGCCACCTGAACAACGCGAGCAGCGCGGACTACGTCCGGGTCCGCGTGGTCGGCACGACCACCACGACCGTGCTGAACCAGACCGGTGCCGCGTCCAACCGCGCCGCCGCCTGGGCCACCGCCACGGCCAACGTCTCCGGCCACGCCGGGCAGGTCGTCCGTGTCGTCGTGGAGGCGGCCGACGCCTCCGGGGCGAGCCTGGTGGAGGCCGGGGTCGACGACGTCAAGATCACCTCGCAGTAGACCCTCCTGGAATGCGAGGCGCGCCCCCGCCTCGTGATCGGGCCACCCTTCCCCCCGAGGGTGGCCCGGTCCTTCTCTCCCTCGGGACGACGCTCTAAAAGAGCGTGACCCCGCCGATCACGGCCACCAGGCGGGGTTCGTCACCGGCGGCCACCTCCAGCTCGGCCCCGAGCGCGGCCAGGTCCGCGGCGACGGCCGCGGGGTCGGGGTGGCTGGCGGTGAGGGAGGTCAGCTCCACCACGGGCAGGCCGCGCTCGGCGGGGTGCGCCGTCGTCCCCCAGTCGATCAGGAACGGGACCAGGCCGTCGCCGGTGTCGTCGGGCGAGGACGTGAGCCGCCACTCCAGCAGCTCACCCTCCGGGGTGCGGCGCGACATCGGGTGGATCTCGCCCGGCTCGTACCCGCGCTCGCGGGCCCGCGCGACGGTCGCGTCGAGGTCGGCCGGGTGGATCGCCCAGGTGACCAGACGCGGGCCGGGCAGCAGGTCGAGGCCGAACGGCCGGGCGAGGCCGGGATCGGGCTGGTCGGGATCCGGGCCGATGATCTCCAGGTAACGGCGCCCGCCCAGGCCCAGCAGGTGGTTGCGGGTGCCCAGGCCCACGTGGCGCCCGCCTTCCACGGGCTCGACGCCGAGCAGGCCGGTGATCTCCCGTACGGTCGCGTACAGGTCGGGGGTGGCGTAGACGAGGTGGTCGAGTCGTTCTTCCGGCATGGGTGGGGCTCCCGTCCGTGTTCGCGGCGGGCGCGGCGCCCGCGGGAGAGGTGTGCCCGCGAGGCGGGCGTCATCAGCGGTGGCGGCACTGGAACGGTCATCGGCGCAGCCTCGCGACGGTGGCCAGGGCGGCGCGGGCGGACGCGGCGTCGTGGACCCGGAAGACCCGGGCCCCCTGCCAGGCGGAGACCGCCAGCGTGGCCATGGTCCCGGCGTGGCGCTCGTCCACCGGCAGGCCGCCGAGGGCCTCGCCGACGAAGTCCTTGTTGGAGACCGCGACCAGCACCGGCCAGCCGGTGGCGACCATCTCGTCCAGACGGCGGCTGACCTCCAGGGAGTGCCAGGTGTTCTTGCCGAAGTCGTGCGCCGGGTCGATGAGGATCGACTCCCTGGGCACCCCCGTGGCGACGGCGCGCTCGGCGAGGTCGACGGTGTAGCCGATGACGTCGGCGACCACGTCGGCGTAGGCGATACGGTGCGGGCGGGTGCGCGGGGTCACGCGACCGGCGTGCGCGCAGACCAGGCCGATGCCGTGCTTGGCGGCGACCCCGGCCAGTTCGGGGTCGACCCCGCCCCAGGTGTCGTTGAGAAGGTCCGCGCCCGCCTCGGCGACGACCTCGGCGACCTCCGCGCGCCAGGTGTCGACGCTGACGATGAGCCGGGGGTGACGACGCCTCACCTCCGCGACCAGGTCGGCCACCCGGCGGATCTCCTCCGCGGGATCGACCTCGTCGCCGGGACCCGCCTTGACGCCGCCGATGTCGACGATGTCCGCGCCTCCCGCGACGGCACCGTCCACCGCCTCCAGGGCCGCCGCGAAGCCGTACGTCCTTCCCCTGTCGAAGAAGGAGTCGGGGGTGCGGTTGACCACCGCCATGATCGCGAACTCGCCGGGCCGGAACTCACGGCCGCGCAGGCGCAAGATAGTCATCGAGACCGAGCCTATAGCCCGGTGTCGGAGAGGACGGCGCTCCCACCTGCGCCGCCTCTGGGGGAAAACTGGAAGAACTGACGAGCCTCGGGGCTCCTACGCGGCCGACCCACTTTCGGCCACGGACAGGAACTCCTGGGCGATGGCGGGCAGCCGCCGTCGCGCGTGCACGATGGCGATCACCCGGCGGACCGAGGGATCGAGGGTGCGGACCACGAGCCCGGCGCGGGCGGCCTGCTCGGCCATCCCCCGGTACCAGAGCATCGAGGCCGTACCCGAACGGACGGTGCTCAGCCAGTTGCCGCGCTCGTCGAGCTGCGTCGCCACCACGGGGGCCACACCGTGTTTGGCGAAGAGCGCGTCGAACTCCCTGCGCCGGGAACTGCCGGGAACCGGCAGCACCAGCCGCATGCCGTTGAGTCTCCTCATCGGCACCGGGTCGGGCAGGTCCACTCCGGGCGGGGAGATCAGCACGATCTCCTGGCGCTCCAGCGGATGACTGATCAGATCGGTGGGGACGGGCAGGTCCGTCAGGCCGAGGTCGGCCCGCTGGTCCCTGATGGCGCTCACCACGCCGTCCCGCCCGTCACAGCGGACGATGTGAATGCGTACCCCGGGATGTTCGGCGGTGTACGCGGGGAGGAGGCGTCCTGCCAGCCCCGGTTCGAGGCTGGGTATCGAGGCGATGCGAAGCTCCGCCTCGGACGCGTGGCCGTGCGTGGACAGTGACTCGATCTCGCGGACGGCGTCGAGCGCCTCCCGGGCCAGTTTGACCACCCGGCGTCCCTGCGCCGTGACGACCACGCCACGTCCGGAACGTGCGAACAACGTCATCCCGAGCTCTCGTTCCAAATCCCTGATCGCACGGGAAAGGGCAGGTTGTGCGATGTACAGCGACCTGGCCGCGTCGGTCATGGTGCGATGCTCCGCCGTCGCGACCACATAGCGGAGCTGCTGCAGATTCATGATTTGAAGCTAGGTCACGAGCCCTGGATCGGTCCGGTACATCGCGGAGATCACCTCGGATGATTTCGGAATGTAATCGAATGCAGCGACATCCGTGACGGATGATAAATCAGTATGCTTACGCCCCAAATTCGGCAAAAGTCCGGACCTGTAGCTCACATCGGACGCTCGGGTCAACGGGGAGACAGCGTGACAGGCAACGGGCACTACCCCCCACCGCCCCCTCCACCTCGGGGGCGACCACCTCAGACACCACCCGGATGGACGGCTCAGGGCCATCCTCAACCGCCACCGCCGGGATATCCGCAACAGCCGCCACCACCGGGACAGGGATACCCGCACCTGCCCACGTATCCGGGGCAGGCACCCCCGCCGGGACAGGCCGGTCATCCACCGGCACCACCGAGACAGGGAAACCGTCCAGCGTCGCCGCCGGGGCACGGGAGCCACCCGGCGTCGCCGCCAGGACAGGGATTCCCGCCCGGATACGGGTACCCGCCCGCTCCCTCCCGGCAGCCGGTCGCACCCCCGCCACCGCCACCGCCACCGCCAGGCCGGGGGTACCCGCCGGGGCCGCCCCAGGGCCACCCCCAGCCGCCGCCCCCGGGGTATCCGCCGCACTTCCCGCCCCCGCCGGCGCCTCCGCAGCAGCCGCCGCCGGGACAGGGCCACCCGCATCCGCCGACGTGGCCCGGGGGCCCGGCGCCGTACGGGCAGCCGGCCCCGCCACCGCCGCCGGATCCCCGGCAGCGGCACGCCCACCCGCCGCCGCAGTGGCAGCCGCAGCGCCCTCGCTCCGGCGGTGCCGGGGCGATCGTCGGCGGGATCTTCGGCGTGTTCGCGCTGGTGTTCGTCGGGCTCGTGGTGATGGGCGCGGTGGCCAAGAACAGCCGCCGCCCGGATCCGGTCTCGCCGATCGCGATCCCCACCTTCTCGGACAGCAGGCCGTCGTACACGCCCACCGCGGAGCCCGCGCGTACCGCGTCCGCCGAGCCGCGACGGACGACGGCCTCCTCCGACATCTCGGAGGACACGATCACGCCCCCGGTCAAGGTGCGGACGCTCAACACCAGCCTGGAGAACAACACGCTCTACCGGGCCGGAGGGCTTCCCCGGGTGAACTGCCCGGCGGGGTCGGCCAGCATCTACAGCCACAGCCAGCTCAAGGCGCTGATCCTCAGGACGTCCAAGTGCATGGACCGGGGCTGGTCGCAGATCATGCGCAAGCAGGGCATGGACTGGCGCCCGCCCGGCTACGCCCTCACCGCGACGAAGGGCCGCGGCGCCTGTGGCGACTTCCCCTCGCCGGGCAGCATGGTGCCGTACTACTGCCCGCGCAACACCACCATCTACGCCTCGACCAGGGCGATGGCGCGGGGGGTCGGCAACTCCGGCGGGTACGGCTCCATCACCGAGTGGCACGGCGGGGTCATCAGCATGATGGCCCACGAGTACGGGCACCACGTGCAGCACCTGTCGGGACTGTCCGACACCTGGTGGCAGCGGTCGCTGCGGTCCAGCAGCCGGAGCGGGAGGCTCGCGCTGAGCCGCAGGTTCGAGCTCCAGGCGACCTGCTTCGGCGCGATGTTCATGCGCTCGGTCACGGCCAGCTACCCGGTGACCCCGGCCCGGCGCAACACCCTCTACTACTTCTACTCCCGCGTGGGCGACTGGCCCGGCTACCCCCGTGACCACGGCTCCCCGGCGAACAACAACCGGTGGTTCCGCCAGGGCTACGAGAAGAACAAGGCGTTCCAGTGCAACACCTGGTTGGCGCCCTCCTCGTCCACGTCTTAGGCGACATCACGACTTAAGGGATCATTAACCACAGATTGGCTATCTGTCTGTCATGTCCAGGTATGGGGACTAGAATCCTGGCAAATTCCGTTCAATCGGGGAACCTTGGCTGTTTTGCCAGGTAGACCGGGGCAAAACGTAGTAGGAAGCGGTGTGACGATGCGCCTTGGGCAAGACTCGGGGGATCTCGCCGGCGACAGTGGGAAACGGCGCCCCCGGCGCCGCAGCGGAGGCCCGGCCGCGGGCCGCGGCGGCGCGCAAGGTCCGGCCGAGACGCGAATCCCCCCTGGCCCACCCGGCACGCCACCGGCCCAGGACACTCCCGCCGGGGACGCGCACAACGGGATCCGGGCGGTTCCCGACCTGGTCCAGGGCGTACCGGACGGGCGGGGGACGCTCCCCCCGCAGCCTCGGCCCGGCGCACGGGGCGCCGCCAACGGGCAGGAGGCGCGCCCCCTCCCGGGCGCGCACAACGGGCAGGGAATCAACGGACAGGGGATCAACGGGCAGGAGACCCTTCCCCCGCGGGGCGTACCCAACGGGCAGCCGGCGCACAACGGGCACGACACCCTCCCGGCCCAGGGCGCGCCCGACGGGCGGATGGCCTCTCCCTCGCAGGCCGGAGCGGGCACGCGGCCCGGCCAGGCCGCCGGGCCGGGCCAAGGCGCCGGACCGGGCCCGGCGGCGGGGCAGACCGGAGGACCCGCCGGGTCTCCCCCCGGACCTCCCGGTCCGCCCGGGCCCCCCGGTCCGCCCGGTCCGCCCGCCCCTCCCGGGAAGCGGCCGCAGTTCGCCAGGCCGCTGACGGTCGGCGCGCTCATCGGCTGGACCGCGCTGTCGGCGGTCCTCCCCGGCGCGGCGCACCTGCGGTCGGGACACCGCCGCACCGGGTACATCCTGCTCACGATCTTCGGCGCGCTGCTGCTGGCCGCCCTGGTCGGCTGGTTCGCCCTCGGCGGTACGGAGAACGCGGGCTTCGTGGCCCGCGACGGCATTCTGACGACCGCGGTGGTCCTGGCCGTCGTCGGCGCGATCACCTGGTTCCTGCTGGTGCTCTTCTCCTACATCTCCCTCGGGCCCCACCGGCTCAGCGGCAGGGGGCAGATCGTGTCGGGCATCGCGGTCGGCGTGCTGTGCGTGTCGGTGATGGCGCCGTTCGCGCTGACCGCGAGCACCGTGATGACCGGCAAGGAGACGGCCAACGCCATCTTCCAATCCTCCGCGGGCAACCCCACGGCCGTCCCCGTCAAGGACGAGGATCCGTGGGGCGGGCGCAAGCGGGTGAACTTCCTGCTCGTCGGCGGCGACGGCGCCGGGAACCGGGAGGGTGTGCGGACCGACAGCATGACCATGGCCAGCGTGCACGTCGCGACCGGCAACACCGCCATGTTCAGCCTCCCCCGCAACCTCCAGCACGTCCGCTTCCCGCCCGGCAGCGCGCTCGGCAAGCGGTTCCCCGACGGTTTCATGCGCGAGCTGCCCAACGGCGGCCTGCTCAACGAGGTCTGGCAGTACGCCGAGGACCACCCCGAGCTGATGCCCGGGGTCAAGGACGGGCATCGGGGCCCCCGGGCGCTCATGGACGCCATCGGCTACACGCTCAACCTGAAGATCGACTACTACGCCCTGGTCAACATGTTCGGCTTCGCCCACCTGGTGGACGCCATCGGCGGCCTCAGGATCAGGGTGGAGCGCGACGTCCCGTGGGGCGGCCTCTACGGCACCGCCGGAACCATCAAGGCCGGATACCGGAAGCTCTCCGGCGAGGAGGCGCTCTGGTACGGGCGCTCCCGCGTCGGCAGCGACGACTTCTCCCGGATGGCCCGCCAGCGCTGCGTCATCGGCGCCTTTGCCCAGCAGGCCACCCCGTCGGTCGTGCTCACCAACTTCGCCAAGATCGCGGGCGTGGCCAAGAAGATGGCCAAGACCGACATCCCCCGCGAGCTGCTGGAGCACATCATCGAGCTGGGACTGAAGGTCAAGGACGCCAGGATCGTCAGCCTCCAGTTCGTGCCGCCGGAGTTCTACACCGGCTCGCCCGACTGGCAGAAGATCCGTACGGCGACCGCCAGGACGCTGCGCCAGTCGCTGCAGCCCGCCCGCCGCCCCCTGGCCGCGACGGCCTCGCCCGGCACGAGCGGCGCGACGCCCGCCGCCACGCCCAAGCCCTCCAGGTCGGCGGTGGCCAAGCCGAGCCAGACGCCCACCCAGAACGGCAAGGCCGAGGCCCAGTCCCTGGACGAGCTCTGCGGGTTCTGACCGCCCCGCGCGAGCGGCGCCGCCGCTGACGGCCCCGCGCGATCGCCACACGCGTGTGGCCCGCCCTCCTTCGCGGGAGGACGGGCCACAACGCTTTTCCGGGCCCCGGGATGCGGGCCTTCGAAACCCCGGGTTCGAAACCCCGGGTTCAGGACCCCCGAGCCTTCAGGGCCCCCGGAACTTCGGGCCCCCGGGACTCCGGTGGGCTCCGGGCTCCCCGCCCGGAGCCCACCGGCTCAGCCGACCTTGACCGCGCCGCCGCCCCCGGCTCCCCCGCCGCCCGCGACGGCCCCGGAGGTCCTGGGCAGCAGGGCGAAGGCGCCCAGATAGACCAGGCCCGCCACGATCAGCAGCGCCTGGTAGCCGATGACCAGCGCCAGATACTCCAGGCAGCCGCCGACCATCGCGCCCAGCAGGTTGGCGCCGAAGGACACCGTGGCGTCCGCGGAGTCGGCGAAGCGCTTGGCGAACACCACGTTGGCCGCGAAGATCGGCAGGAACGCCACGACCACGGCGGTCACCGCGCGCAGCGGCAGCGGCAGGCTCAGCAGCCAGGAGTTGGGCACCAGCCAGGCCAGGACGAGCCCGGCGAGCAGCACCCCGTACATCACCGGCAGGGACGGCACCCTGAAGCGGCGTGTCACCTCCACCGCGGCGAGCACGGCGACCAGCACCCCGCCGAACACGATCGCGTTCACCACCCAGGTGGTGCCGAACAGCAGCGCGAACCCGGTGACGCTCTTCGTCTCCAGCAGCAGGAACGCCACCCCGAGCAGGAAGAGGTCGGCGTACGGGCGCATCCGCCGGTACGGACCGGCGACGGCGCGCACGGCGAGCAGGCTGACGATGAGGATCAGGCCGAGGGTGATGATGTAGATCTGCGGGATCGTCCGGTCCTTCAGGTAAAGGAAGGGCCGGTCGTCACTGGCCGGCGGCGGGGTGTCGGCCTTCACCCCCGCCCACTCGGACTCACACCGCTGCGCCTCTGCGGTGAGCCCCGCGGTGATCACCGCCTGCTGGCCGGTCTCGCTGACGATGTCGACGCAGGGCTTGTGGCCGAAGGCGGCCTGCATGGTGGAGCCGAGGCGGTCCACCAGCCAGGTCTCGCGGTAGTAGTTGTACATCGAGAAGGCGCCGCCGGGCTTGAGGTGGTCCCTGGCCGCCTCCATCGCCTGCCGGGTGAACAGGTAGCTCTCCAGCCGCAGCGAGCTCGCCCCGGACACCAGGGTGAGCGAGTCGGGCAGCGCGAAGAGGATCAGGTCGTACTTGTCGGAGGTCCGTTCCAGGAAGGCGCGGCCGTCGGTGACGTGGGTGGTGACCCGGGGGTCGGAGTAGGGCTTGTCCGGGTGGTAGGAGCGGCCGAGTTCGAGCAGCTTGGGGTCGATCTCCACGGCGTCCACGTGCTTGGCGCCCTTCGACAGCGCGATGGACACGTCGGTGCCGCTGCCCGCGCCCACGATGAGCACGTTGTCCAGCTTGCCGGAGGCCGCCCGCTCGTACGGCAGGGCGTACTGGCGCTCCCACTCCAGGCGGTTCTTGGCCGGGGTGGCCTGCTGGTGCGGGATGCCGTTGACGTCGATGTTCATCAGCGGCACACCCTCCCAGTAGCCGCGCACGTAGGTCACCTTGTAGTAGGGCGACCACAGCGCCCCGGCCGTCAGCGTCTCCGTCGCGAGGACGCCGACGACGATCAGCGACGGCACGAGCAGCGCCGCGCGGGCCCAGACCTTGCGAGGCCAGAGCAGCACCGCGTAGGCGATCGCGGCGATCGTGCCCCACACCACCGGGGGCGCGCTGAGGAACGACAGCGCGGTGAACAGCGCGATGCCGCTGAGGCTGCCGATCAGGTCGTAGCGGTAGGCCTCCAGCCGTTCGAGCTCGGGGAAGCACCGCCCGACCAGCTCGGCCGGGCCCATCAGCACGATCGCCGCCGCGGCGAAGATCACCGGCAGGATCAGCCAGGGGGGCGGCCCGCTCGCGCTCAGGCTCGTCCAGTACAGGACCCCCTCGGTCTGGCGGTCCACGGTGACCGGGAAGAGCCACACGACCACGACCAGGACGGCCAGCACGATCGGCGAGTAGTACGGCTGCCGGGTGCTGCGTCCCACCCGCAGGAAGCCGAGTCCGATGCCGAGGAAGGACCCCAGCAGGACGAAGTTCGTGAAGTAACTCAGATGAACGATGTTCGACCCGGTCCACCGGATCAGGGCCAGCTCCAGGAAGAGCATGAAGCCACTGGCCACTATCAGTCTGGGCCGCGTGCTCAGCCAGTGTGTGTGCCGGACATCGGGGCTGGGGGGTGGAGTCGTCTCCGCCGCTGCGGTCATGACGCCCAACGCTAGTGATCGGCACCCGCGCAGGGAAGGAAATCCACGCCCATCGTTTGCACGGGTTACATGCCATGAGTCCGGATAGGGAGTGGTTTCAACGGCTGGACGTGATCCAGGCGGATGCAGGAACGTGGTGGGACCCGATCCCCTCGAGCCCCGGTGGTGCACATGCGGGTCCTGCTCCAGCTCCGTCCCTCCCCCGACGTCGTCGCGGCCGTGGCCGACCCCACGGTGAGCACGGCGGCCGCCGACGTCGTCGACGCGCTGCCCGGGGTCGTCGTGGACCCCTCCTTCACCCCGGTCGTCGCGCCCCGGCCGGTTCCCGTCGCCGGGGGCGACCCCCTCTCGCTCAACCAGCCGCTGACGTTCTCCTTCGCCGACGACGAGGCCTCCGTCCTGGTCCGCGGGGAGATCTCCGACGACGAGGTCTCCACCCGGATCACCCTGCTGCCCTCGCTCCGTCCGGACGTCGTGGGAGTCTTCGCCGACCCGGTGATCGAGCGGGGTCTCACCTGCGGCGGAACGGCCCCGGTGGGCGACTGGCGCGACGTGGGGCGACTGCTGAACGTCGCCGAGCTGGCCCGCGAGGGTCTCGACGGCGCGGGCGTCGCGCTCGCGGTGCTCGACACCGGCATCAACGCCGCGCACGTGGCCCGGCGCCTCGACCGCGCCGTGGCCCTCGACGCGCAGCACAGCTGGAAGCCCTCGGGGGTACGGGGCACGGCGGGCGAGTTCCCCGTCGACCACGGCACGATGTGCGCCTTCGACGCGCTCATCGCCGCCCCCGGGGCGTCACTGATCGACGTGCCCGTGCTGCTGTCCCGGCGCCCCGGAGGCAGCGCGCTGGACGGCCTGCTGTCGGACGCGGTGGCGGCCTTCGCCCACCTGCGCACCGTCCTCGAGGCCCAGCCCGCCGCCTCGCGCTCCCTGGTCGTCAGCAACAGCTGGGGTTCCTTCTCTCCCGACTGGGACTTCCCCGCGGGCCATCCCGGCAACTACTCCGACAACCCGGCCCACCCGTTCAACCTGATCGTCTCCAGCCTGGAGCGGGCGGGCGCCGACGTGCTGTTCGCCGCGGGAAACTGCGGGCGTGACTGTCCCGACGGCCGGTGCGCGTACCCCGACCGGCCGATCACGGGCGCCAACTCCCACCCGCGTGTCCTGTCGATCGGCGGCGTCGACATCCGGGGCCAGCGGGTCGGCTACTCCTCACAGGGTCCGGGCCGCCTCACCGCCCGCAAGCCCGACCTCTGCGCCTACACCCACTTCTCCGGCTCGGGGGCCTTCGGCGACGACGAGGCCGACTCGGGCACCTCGGCCGCGTGTCCCGTCGCCGCCGGGCTGGTCGCGGCCGTGCGCACCCTGTGGCCCTCCTCGCGCCTGTCACCCGCCCAGCTGCGCACCCTGCTCCGGCGTACCGCCGACGACCACGGCGCCGTCGGGTTCGACCACGACTACGGCTACGGCGTCGTCGACACCGCCGGAATGCTCGCCTCGTTGCGCCGCCGCGCCAAACGCGTAGCGTGAGTGCATGCTCCTGATCACCGTACGGCTCCCGCCCGACGCGACGCTCGCGCAGGCCATGCGGCGCCTGGAGTTACCCGAGGAGGACGTCGACACCGACTACGGCCTGGTGCTCATCGACCCCGACCAGGGCCTGTACGGCCTGCGGGTGAGCGAGTCCGCCGCCCGCCGGGTCGCCCCGGGGGCGGACGGGGGCCCCTACTCCGACCCGAGGATCGAGCCGTACGGCCCCCCGGGCTGAACACCGCGCTCGCCGGGTGGGGCCCTTTGTTCCGGGCCGGCCCCTGTTCCGGCCCGGCGGCGGCGCGGCCGCGAGAGCCGATCGGCGAGAAGGGTGGTCAGGCGTTCTCGCGGTTGAAGACGCGGGTTCCCACGACGACGCAGAGCACCGACAGGGTCACGGTCACCGCGACGCCGAGGCCGACGGTGCCGCTCGCGTAGTCGCCGTTGAACAGCTCGCGCATGGCCTCCAGCACGTAGCGGAACGGCTTGACATCCTCCCCCGTCTGAAGGCGGGGGATTCCAACAGCAACTACCCCACAAGGAGGAGGTCGCGTTGAGGTTCACGGTTCACAGGCTCCGG
>NZ_JBPXMB010000016.1:0-246420 GCF_051918945.1 Streptosporangium sp. LJ11 | reverse complement strand
CTGAACGCCGGCGCCAACACCATCCGGCTGACCCCGACCACCGCCGCCGGCCTGCCCAACATCGACCACCTCGACGTCGAGACCGGCGACCAGCCGCCGCCGGCGAACGCGTTGTACGTCGCGACCACCGGTGACGACACCAACCCGGGCACACCGGCCTCGCCGCTGCGGACGATACAGCGGGCCGTGGACCTGGCACAGCCGGGGTACACGATCGTCATCCGCGGTGGCACCTACGCGCCGAGCACCAACATCCAGATCCTCAAGAACGGCACGCCGACCCAGCCCATCACGATGCGCAACCATGACGGCGAAAAGGTCATCCTCGACGGCGAGAACATGCCCTACACGCCCGGCGCGGTCGGCTCCAGCATCCCCCGCCCCGAGCGGGGCGCCATCCACATCGAGGGCGACTGGTGGCGCCTGACCGGCCTGGAGATCATCCACGGCCCGTACGGCATCTTCGGCCTGGACACCAACAACACCGTCTTCGACCGCCTGATCACCCGGGACAACTACGAGTCGGGTCTGCACCTTCAGGGCGCCTCCGGCAACAACCAGATCATCAACCTGGACGCCTACGGCAACCGCGACCCGCGCAAGAACGGCGAGAGCGCCGACGGCCTGGCCATCAAGGAAGGCTCGGGCAGCGGCAACGTGGTGCGCGGCGCCCGGCTGTGGAACAACTCCGACGACGGCCTGGACTTCTGGATGTTCCTGTCCCCGATCACCGTGGAGTCATCGGTGGCGTGGGGCAACGGATTCAACCGGTGGAACCTGCCCGGCTACACCGGAGACGGCAACGGCTTCAAGCTCGGCGGCGGTGACCCCGACCCGCCGGCCGACCACGTGATCCGCAACTCCATCGCGTTCGACAACGCGGTCGGCGGCTTCATCGACAACGGCAACCCCGGCCGGCTGACCGCCGACCGCAACACCGCGTGGCGCAACGGCGGCACCGGCTTCGACTTCGCCGACTCCGACTCCACCCTCACCAGGAACCTGTCGGTGGCGAACGCGACGCAGGTCTCGCTCGGCTCGTCCTCCTCGGGCTCGGGCAACTCCTGGAACCTCGGCGGCACCTGGACCTTCGCCGGCACCGACTCCGGCACGATCACCGGACCCCGCGCGGCGGACGGCTCGATCCCATCCTCCGCCTTCCTGCGCCCGTCCAACGGCGCCGACGTCGGAGCACGTATCTGACCTGGGTGGATCCACATTTCGCTCCTCGGCCGCTCCGAGAAGGGCACCGCCGGCACGCTCTTGACCACGATCGGTCAGCCTGAGCCGGCGCCCACGCGCTGACGTGATCCCGCGACAGGCCGATGCGGCGGGCCCGGAAACGGGTCCGCCGCATCGGCAGGACGGAGAAGCCGGCGACGGTCACGAGAACGCGGGGGGCGCACGCCGTACGATGATCCGCATGTCAGACCCTCAGGTGGCCTATGACGACGTGGTCGCCGCGCGTGAGCTGCTGGCCGACGTCGCCCTGCGCACCCCGCTGCTCCACTCCCACGTGCTCTCCGAGATCATCGGCGGGCCCGTCCACCTCAAGTGCGAGAACCTGCAGCGCTCGGGTTCTTTCAAGATCCGGGGGGCGTACGTCAGGATCGCCGGGCTGACCGGGGAGGAGCGGCGGCGCGGAGTGGTCGCGGCCAGCGCGGGCAACCACGCGCAGGGGGTCGCGCTCGCGTCGGGGCTGGTCGGCACCGGGGCGACGGTCTACATGCCGCAGGGGGCGCCGCTGCCCAAGGTGGCCGCGACCCGGTCGTACGGTGCCGAGGTGCTCTTCGCGGGTGACACCGTGGACGTCGCGCTGGAGCGGGCGAGGGAGCACGCGAACCGGACCGGGGCCGTGTTCATCCACCCCTTCGACCATCCCGACGTCATCGCCGGGCAGGGCACGATCGGGCTGGAGATCGTGGACCAGCTGCCCGAGGTCGGCACGATCGTGATGTCGCTGGGCGGGGGCGGGCTGGCGGCCGGGGTGGCGCTCGCGGTCAAGTCGCTGCGGCCGGGCGTGCGGATCGTCGGGGTTCAGGCGGAGAGGGCCGCCGCCTACCCGGCGTCGCTGGCCGTCGGGCACCCGGTCGAGGTCAGGCCCGCCTCGACGATGGCCGACGGCATCGCGGTGGGCCGCCCGGGCGAGCTGCCCTTCGAGCTGATCCACTATCTGGTCGACAGCGTCGTCACCGTCACCGAGAGCCAGATCTCCCAGGCACTGGTGCTCTGCCTCGAACGCGCCAAGCAGGTCGTCGAGCCCGCGGGCGTGGCCGGGGTCGCCGCGATCCTGGCCCACCCGCACGTCTTCGAGCCCCCCGTGGTGGCCGTGCTCTCCGGGGGCAACATCGACCCGCTGCTGCTGGCCAAGGTCCTCCGGCACGGCCTGGCCGCCGCCGGGCGCTATCTCACCCTGCGGGTGCCGCTCTCCGACCGGCCGGGCGCGCTGGCGGCGCTGCTGGCGCGGCTGGCGGAACTCGGCGCGAACGTGCTCGACATCGTGCACGAGCGGCTGGGCATGCACCTGGGGGAGGTCGAGGTCCAGCTCCAGCTGGAGACCAAGGGGCCGGTGCACTCCGAGGAGGTGCTGGGCTCCCTGCGCGTCGAGGGATACAAGATCATCGTCACGTGAGCCGCCCGGTCGGGCCGTAGGGGCCCCTCACCAGGTGGTCGGCTTCTTCGCGGTGAACAGCCAGGCGTCGAAGAGGGGGCCGAGCTTCCTGCCGGAGATCTTCTCGGCCATCGCGACGAATTCGGGGGTCGTGACGTTCCCGTACCTGTGCGTGGCGCTCCACTCCTTCAGGAGCTTGAAGAACGCCGGGTCGCCGATCCGTTGCCTGAGCGCGTGGAGCGTCATGCCGCCCCGGGTGTAGACGGAGTTGTTGAACAGGTCGTCCGGCCTGGCCTGGCCGGGGGCGTAGCTCCAGATCGGGTCGTCGGTCCCCGCGCTGTAGTGCCTGCGGAAGAGCTGCTCGGCGGTGGCCTGGCCCTCGTGCTCCGACCAGAGCCACTCGGCGTAGGTCGCGAAGCCCTCGTTGAGCCACAGGTCCTTCCACCGGGTGATGCTGAGGCTGTCGCCGAACCACTGGTGGGCCAGCTCGTGGGCGATGATGGCGTCGTCGGGGGCGAATCCGCCGTACATGGGTTTGGTCTGGTTCTCCAGCGCGTAGCCGGCGGGGAAGTCGTCGACCACGCCTCCGGTGGAGGAGAAGGGGTAGGGGCCGAAGACCGTGCTCCAGTAGTCGGTGACCCTTCCCGACACGTCGTACAGCTTGCGCAGCGAGCCGCGGAACCTCGGGTCGACGGCCGCGACGTTCTTCAGGCCTCCGGGGGTCCTGCCCTGCAGCATCTCGAACTTGCCCAGCGTCATGGTGGCGAGGTAACTGGCCATCGGGTGGCTCTCCCGCCACCGGAACGTCGTCCTGCCCCCGGCGGTCTTCGGCGCGCCGACGAGCTCGCCGTTGGCCAGCGCGGTCAGCCCCGCGGGCACGGTGACCTCGAAGTCGTAGCTCGCCTTGTCCGAGGGGTGGTCGTTGCCGGGGAACCAGGTCTTGGCACCGTTGGGCTGGCACGTGACGAACGCGCCGTCCTTGGTCGGGATGAAGCCGTACGTGCCCAGGTTGGAGGAGCCCCTGACCGGTTTGGGTTCGCCGGCGTACGCGACCTCGACCGTGAACGCCGCGGCCTTCGGGATGGACGCGGCCGGGGTGACGCTCAGCTCGGTCCCGGCCCTGTCGAATCTCGCGGGCCTGCCGTCCACGGTGATCCGGCTGACGGTGAAACCGGAGAGGTCGAGGTTGAAGCTCGCCAGGTTCTGGGTGGCCCGCGCCGAGATCCGGGCCACTCCCGACAGATGCTTGGACGCCGGCTCGTAGCCCAGCTTGAGCCCGTAGTGGCCGACGTCGTAGCCGCCGTTGCCGTCGGTGGGGAAGTCGGAGTCGCCGATCCCCGGGGCGCCGGGGGTGGCCTCGTGGCCGGTGGCGATGTCGGAGGCGGAGGCGACCGGCTTCAGGGGGCTCACGGCGGAGGCGTCCGGTCTCACGGGGCTCACCGAGGGGATGCTCGCCCCGTTCGACGCCGAGCAGGCGACCGTGCCGATGGTCCCGAGCGTGCTGAGAAGAGCGGCGGTCGCCGTGGTGGCCAGCCGTTTGGACGCCATAGGTTAAAGCCCCTTTCCCGGCCGGACGGCCGAGCCCGTGAAATGGCACACTACGCGACTGACCTGCGCCGATCAGGCGTCTATGACAAGCGTCCTGGCCGCGATGTCGTGTACGGCCTGCTTGCGCGACTGGAAAAGGATGAAGGCCACATCTATCCAGCCCAGGCAGCAGGTGGAGTACATCAGCCAGGAGACCAGTTGACGGAGCGCGACCTGCCCGACACCGGCCTTGTGCCCGCTGGTGTCGGCCACGCGCAGCCGGAAGATCTTCTTGCCGAGCGTCTGACCGTTCCAGAAGGCGGTCAGCATCCAGGAGTAGAGGAAGCCGATCACCGCCACCAGGAGAGTCTCCGCGTAGGGTACCTGCACCGACAGACCACTTTCCGCGCCCGTGACGGTGGTGACGGTCCGGTAGGTGAAGGGCGAGGAGAGGACTCCGACGACGAGAAGGTCGAGGATTCCCGCGAAGAGGCGGCGCCAGCGTCCGCCCAGCCTGATGGCGCCCGGCCAGGGGAAACCGCCGGAGGGTTCTCCCGCGGACGGGTAACCGAAGACGGGATCGGGACCTTCCGGCCCGCGGCCGGGAAAAGGACCGGAGCCGGGGACGTGGGAAGAACCGGAGGAAGGGCCGGGGGAGGAGCCCGGCCGGTGACCGGGAGAGGGATCGGGGCCGGGTTCGTGGCCGGCGCCGGGGCCCGGGCCCTCGTGACCCGGGTCGGGGGGTGCGGGATCGGACCACGGGTCCGATCCCCGGTCGTCCGGCGGTGGCGGTGCTGATCCCATCCAGGGGTGATCGCCACAAGAGCGCCACGGCAAAGCCAAGGACGGTTACGGGTTGCCCCCGAGCCGTGGCCGGCCCCGGTCGCTCCCCGGAGCGTGGGCCGCCGCCGCCGGCCCTTCGCGCGCCCCTGGGGAGTGCTCCCGGGCCGTGGCCCCCGGCGGCCCCGGGGGGCGGGTCGCCGGCGGCCAGGTCAGTCCGAGCGGTCCCCGGTCACAGGTTGCCCCGCAGGTCCTGCTCGCGCTCGATCGCCTCGAAGAGCGCCTTGAAGTTGCCCTTGCCGAAGCCGAGCGAGCCGTGCCGCTCGATCAGCTCGAAGAACACCGTCGGGCGGTCCTGCACCGGCTTGGTGAAGATCTGCAGCAGGTAGCCGTCCTCGTCCCTGTCGACCAGGATGCCGCGCTTCTTCAGCTCCTCGATCGGCGCGCGGACCTCGCCGATGCGGGCGCGCAGCTCGGGGTCGTCGTAGTAGGAGGCGGGGGTGTTCAGGAAGCTCACACCGGCCTCGCGCATGTGGTCGACGGTGGTGAGGATGTCGTTGGTGGCCAGCGCGATGTGCTGCACGCCGGGGCCGCCGTAGAACTCCAGATACTCGTCGATCTGAGACTTCTTCCTGGAGATCGCCGGCTCGTTGAGCGGGAACTTCACCTTGCGGGTGCCGTCCGCGACCACCTTGGACATCAGCGCCGAGTACTCGGTGGCGATGTCGTCGCCGATGAACTCCGCCATGTTGGTGAAGCCCATGACCCGCTTGTAGAACTCCACCCACTCGTCCATCTTGCCGAGTTCCACGTTGCCGACGCAGTGGTCGACGGCCTGGAACAGGCGGCCGTTGCGCACGTCGGGGGCCGCCACCAGAGGCTCCGCCGCGACGTAGCCGGGCAGGTACGGGCCGCTGTAGTTGGACCTGTCGACCAGGGTGTGCCGGGTCTCGCCGTAGGTCGCGATCGCCGCCGACACCACCTTGCCGTGGTCGTCCTCCACCACGTGCGGCTCCACAAGACCCCGCGCGCCCTGGGCGATCGCGTGGGCGTAGGCGGCCTCCACGTCGGGGACCTCGATGGCGAGGTCGATCACGCCGTCACCGTGCTCGGCGACGTGGCGGGCCACCCCGGTGCCGGGACGCACCGCCCCCCGGAACTCGAACCTGGCCGAGCCCGAGGTGAGGACGTACGCCACCTCGTCGCGGCTGCCGTTCTCCGGGCCCCGGTAGGCCACGAGCCGCATGCCGAACGCGCTGGAGTAGTAGTGGGCGGCCTGCTTGGCGTTGCCCACAGCGAAGACTACGCAGTCCATACCGTTCACAGGAAAGATGTCACTCATGCGAATACTGTCTGTTTTTCTGGGCTGTTTGTGCAACACTGTCTTCAAGTACTGCGCAAACTGCACACCTACTCGCCGGTCACCGCGGAGTATCTGTACATCATGACGATCGACCAGCTCGACGCCCGGCTCATCGCCCTGCTGGCGGCGGAGCCCCGGCTCGGGGTGCTGGAGTGCTCGCGGCGGCTCGGCGTGGCCAGGGGGACCGTGCAGGCACGCCTCGACAGGCTGACCGCCCGCGGGGTGGTCACCGGGTTCGGGCCGGACATCGCCCCCGCGGCGCTCGGCTACGACGTGACCGCGTTCGTGACCCTGCAGATCCGCCAGGTCAGCGGGCACGATCCGGTCGCCGACCAGCTCGCCGCCATTCCCGAGGTGCTGGAGGTGCACACGATCACCGGCGGCGACGACATGCACTGCCGGGTGGTGGCGCGCAGCAATGCCGACCTGCAGCGGGTAATTGACCTGATCGTTGATGTCCGGGGCGTGGTCAGAACCTCTTCGGTGATTGCCTTGGACACCCCTGTGCCATACCGTGTTCTGCCTTTGGTGGCCGATGTCCCGCGCAAGGGGAAGGCCTAGCCGTACCATGCCAAGCAGGGGCCAGACACCGTTATCCATCGTTTACCCTTAACGGTCCGCAACCGTCGGGGGTCAGCGGCGGGTCCTATCGGGGGGTCACGCGTGTTAAAAGGCGGGACGGGCAGTCCCAGGAGGAAGCTCCTGAGGATCACACTCGTCGTCTTCGGCGTCGGACTGATCTCGGCGATCGGCCTGCTCGGAGTGGTGTGGGCGATCACCCCCATTCCCGACAGCACGCAGCCGAGGGCCACCGCGCAGGGGTCGGTGATCTACTACCGCGACGGCAAGACCGTGCTGGCCAGACAGGGCGTCAACCGCAAGAGCGTGGCCCTCGACAAGGTGCCGCAGAGCCTGCGGAACGCGGTCATCGCCGCGGAGAACCGCTCCTTCTACGAGGACCAGGGCGTCTCCCTCTCGGGCACCTTCCGCGCAATGTGGTCCACTATCAGCGGCCAGCAGCTCCAGGGCGGCTCCACGATCACCCAGCAGATGGTCCGCAACTACTACAGCGGCCTCAGCCAGGAACGTTCCATAATCAGGAAGCTCAAGGAGGTCATGATCTCCTTGAAGGTGGACCAGTCGAAGTCGAAGGACTGGGTGCTGGAGCAGTATCTCAACACGATCTACTTCGGCCGGGGCGCCGACGGGGTCCAGGCGGCGGCCGGAGCCTACTTCGGCAAGGACGTCAGCAAGCTCACCCTTGCCCAGGGCGCCTACCTGGCCGCGGTGATCCAGCAACCCTCCAGGTTCGCCGACCCGCAGGGCCCCGACCTCTACGCGGCCAGGGACCGCTGGAGGTCGGTGATCGACGGGATGGTGGCCACCGGGGCCATCACCTCCCAGGAGGCCGCCAAGGTGACCTTCCCCGCCCTCCGCAAGCCCAGGGCGATCTTCGCGCCCAAGGGGCAGGAGGGCTACATGCTCGACCAGGTGACGGCCGAGCTCAAGAGCAGGGGCTACACCGACGAGGTCATCAACCAGGGCGGGCTGAAGATCGTCTCGACCTTCGACAAGAACCTGATGGCCGCCGCCGAGCGCGCCGTCACCTCGGTCCTGCCGGACGACACCCCCAGGAAGGTCCGCACCGGGCTGGCCGCCGTGGACCCCGCCACCGGTGAGGTCGTGGCCTTCTACGGCGGGCGCAGCTACACCGCCAACAAGTTCGACAACTCCTTCTCGGCCAAGGTGCAGGCCGGATCGACGTTCAAGGCCTACACGCTGGCCGCGGCCCTGGACAACGGCTTCGGCCTCGACACCAGGGTCAACGGCAACTCGCCGCTCCGGATCGCCTCCGCCGACATCCCCAACTCCGGCGGCTACTCCTACGGCGAGGTCAACCTCGTGAAGGCGACCCAGAGCTCGGTGAACACCGCGTTCGTCGACCTCGCCCAGAAGGTCGGCCTGAACAAGGTCGTCAAGGTCGCCGAGCAGGCCGGAATCCCCGCCGAGCAGCTCGACCCGCACCGGGGCGCCGCCACGCTCCCGCTCGGCGTGGCGTCGGTGAGCGCCGTCCAGAACGCCTCCGGCTTCGCCTCCTTCGCCGCCGAGGGCGTCCACCGCGAGGCTCACGTGATCCGCTCGGTCACCGACGCCGAGGGCAGGGTCGTCAAGAGCTCCACCAAGGGCAAGCGCGCCTTCGGCGAGCAGGCCGCCATCGACGCCACCTACGCGCTGACCCAGGTCGTCGAGGCGGGCACCGGCTCCGCGGCCCGCCTCTACGACCGTCCCGTGGCGGGCAAGACGGGCACCACCGACGAGTCGGCGGCCGTCTGGTTCGCCGGGTTCACCCCGCAGCTGGCCGTGGCGGTCGACATGTTCCGCGACGACAACAAGCCGGTGACGGTGAACGGCAGCGCCCTGTACGGCGGTTCCTACCCCGCGCAGATCTGGCGCGCCTTCATGACCGAGGCGATGGAGGGCAAGCCGGTCAAGGAGTTCAAGGAGCCGTCCAACTACGGCTACTCCGGCTCGTACGGCGGCTACGGCCCCGACGACGAGTACGGCGATCAGCAGAGCGACGGCCAGGACAGGAGCACGCCCGGCCCCGGCGAGACGGGCACTCCCGGCCCCGACCAGAGCGCCACCCCCGACCAGGAGACCCCGGGGCCCGACCAGCCCCCGACCCCCGAGGACACCGGCGAGGGACCGGGCGGTCCCGGTGACGGCCCCGGGCCCGGCCGGGGTGACGACCCGGACGGGCGTGACGGCGAGGGCGGTGACGGGGGCGGTGACGACTTCGGCCTCGACGGTCTGGGCCACCGGCTCGGCGACCCCATCCAGGGCAACTGACGAGGTCCAGGGCGACCGGCGAGGCCGGGCGCGGTCACGCGGGCGGCGGCGACCTGCCCGGCGGCCCCGTCCAGGGCGGCGGCCTCCGGCGTTCGGGACGACGGACCCCGGCCGCTCCGGCGGTCCCCGCCCGGTTCCGACGGCCACCCGGTCCATCGCGCCTGGTCCGTCGCGCCCGGTTTGTCACGCCCGGGTTGTTACGCTCCGCCCGCCAGCTCGGCTCGCAGGGCCGCCGGGGTGGTGACGGGCATCCTGCAGGTGAAGCCACGGCACACGTAGGCCGCGGGCTCGCCGCCCACCAGGCCCCTGCCGGCCAGGAGCGGGACCTCCCCGGCACCGGCATCGGCATCGGCACCGGCGGGATCAGGCTCGCCGAGCGCCAGGACCAGACCGGGCAGGGGTGACAGCAGGGCCGTCCTGTGCAGGGCCGCCGTCGCCGGATCGCCCGCCGGGCCCACGATCGCGACCTCGATCGGGCCGGACAGCGCCGCCTGGGCCGCGGCCAGCCCCCAACCGGCGAACCGCGCGTGCTTGTCGGCCAGCACGGTGACCGTGCCCAGGGCCGCCTCGGCCGCCTCCCGGTGCCGGGCCGAGCCGGTCAGCGCGGCGTACGAGAGCAGCGCGCCCGCGGCGGCGAACTGGCCGGACGGGGTGGCGTTGTCGGTCGCGTCCCGCGGGCGCTGGAAGAGCCGCTCCGCGTCGTCGGCGGTGTCGTAGAACCCGCCGGAGCCGTCGGAGAACCGCGCCAGGACGGCGTCGAGCAGCGCCTCGGCCCGCCGGAACCAGCGGACCTCCCCGGTCACCCCGTACAGGGCGAGCAGGCCCTCGGCGAGGTCGCCGTAGTCCTCCAGGACTCCGGCGTTGGCCCCCGCCCTGCCGTCGCGGGAGGTGCGCAGCAGCCGGTCGCCGTCCAGGTGGAGCTCGTCGACCAGCACGGCCGCCTCGCGGGCCGCCGCGACGAGGTCCGGCCGCTCGAACAGGGCACCGGTCTCCGCGAGGGCGGCGATGGCCAGGCCGTTCCAGGCGGCCACCACCTTGTCGTCCCGTCCCGGCCGTACCCGGCGGGCCCGCGCGGCCAGCAGCGCGGAGCGGACCCGGGCGAACCGCTCGGCGTCGCCGGGGTCGGGGTCGGCGAGGAGCTGCAGCACCGAGGTGCCGTGCTCGAACGTCCCGGTCACCTCGAACAGCTCGATCGCCCAGAGCCCGTCCTCCTCGCCGAGGACCTCGCGGATCTCCTCACCGGTCCAGGCGTAGAACTTGCCCTCCACGCCCTCGCTGTCGGCGTCCAGGGCGGAGGCGAAACCCCCCTCGGGGGTGCGCATCTCGGCCAGCAGCCAGTCGGCCGTCTCCAGCGCCACCCTCCTGCCCAGGGCGGAGCCGGTGGAGCGCCACCAGTGCGTGTAGACCCGCAGGAGCAGGGCGTTGTCGTAGAGCATCTTCTCGAAGTGCGGGACCACCCACTCGGCGTCCACGCTGTAGCGGGCGAACCCCCCGCCGAGCTGGTCGTAGATGCCGCCCCGCGCCATGGCCTCCAGCGTCCGCCCGGCCATGGACGTCGCCGCGTCGGCGGTCGCCCGCCGCTCCCCGTCCCCCATGTCCCGCGTGGTCCCGGTGGCCGCCGCGCCGTAGCGCAGCAGGAACTCCAGGGCCATCGACGGCGGGAACTTGGGTGCTCCGCCGAAGCCGCCGCGGACCGGGTCGAAGGACTCGGCCAGGCTGTGCACGGCCCGGGTGAGCGTGTCGGGCGTGGGCAGCGGCCCGGACGGCAGCGCCGACCGCTCGTTCAGCGCCTCCACGATCTTCGAGCCCTGCTCCAGCACGGCCTCCCGCTCCTCGGTCCAGGCGCCCGACACCCCGGCCAGCAGCCGCTGGAACTGCTGCCTGGGGAAGTAGGTACCGGTGTAGAAGGGGTGGCCCTCCGGGGTGGCGAAGACCGTCATCGGCCACCCGCCCTGGCCGGTCATGGCCTGGGTGGCCGCCATGTACACGGCGTCGACGTCCGGCCGCTCCTCGCGGTCGACCTTCACGTTGACGAAGCGCTCGTTCATCAGCGTGGCCGTGGCCCGGTCCTCGAAGGACTCGTGGGCCATCACGTGGCACCAGTGGCACGCCGAGTAGCCGACGCTGATCAGCAGCGGCACGTTCCGCCGGACGGCCTCGGCGAACGCCTCCTCGCCCCATTCGAACCAGTCGACGGGGTTGTCCGCGTGCTGCAGCAGATAGGGGCTCGTCGCGTCCTTCAAGCGGTTCATAACGACCTTTCCTGCGTACGCGGTGCGTGCGTCCTCCTCGCGAGGTGCGCGGAGATCGCGCGTCGCGGTTGTACCCACACGGTCCTTCTCACACTAAACCGAGAGAGGGACGGGGCCGCGAGCATGGGCGGGCGGCCGAAATTTTAGGCCGCGGATGGCGTGCGCGGGTGCGTCGCTCCCGTACGCCCGCCGGTGGCTCTGGTGGGGTTTGCCGGGGGACCCCGAGGTGCCCCTTCTCCTCGGCGGGCGGCACGCGGCTCCGGACCGGCCCGACCCGTACGCGGGCGGACAGGACTGGCCGGGCGCGAGCCGGGAACAAGGGGGCCATGATGGTGAAGAGGTCGGCTGTGCGGAGCGGCGCCGGGCGGATCGCCGTGCCGGGAACGATTCTGGGCATCGGGCTGGGAGGGTTCGTCGACGGCATCCTGCTGCACCAGATCCTGCAGTGGCACCACATGCTGACCAGCACGAACACCGACAACATCGGGGTGAGGTACTACCCGGCGGACACCGTTCCCGGGCTGCGGATGAACACGCTGTGGGACGGGCTGTTCCACGCGTTCACCTGGCTGGCGGTGCTGATCGGTCTCGGCCTGCTGTACTCGCGGGTCCTGCACTCCCGCGGCCGGGTGTGGAGATCTCGGGAGCTGTGGGGCTGGATCCTCGTCGGATGGGGGGCGTTCAACCTGGTGGAGGGCATCATCGATCACCATCTGCTGGGCATCCACCACGTGCGGACCGGCCCGTACCAGACCTGGTGGGATCTGGGATTCCTGCTCCTGGGCGCGGCGCTGGTGGCCGGCGGGTGGCTGCTGCAGCGTGGCGGCGGCCCGGTCGAGCTGTGCGACGAGGGCGGGCGCGCCCCCGCCGCACCGACGTCATGATCGTCCTGGCGCCCGAGGCCCACGAGGTCCACGAGCACGGCGGCGGCCTGGTGGCGGCGCTGCCGCCGGCGGTCCTGGCCGTGGTGGCGGGCGGGTACGTGCTGCTGGCGGTGCGGCGCGGTCGCGAGCCCAGAGGCTGGAGCCGGTGGCGGACGGCGGGTTTCTTCGCGGGCGTCGCGCTGCTCGCCGCCGCCGTGACCGGGCCCGTCGCCGCGTTCGCCGAGACGGACTTCCGCGGGCACATGCTGCAGCACCTGCTGATCGGCATGCTGGCGCCGCTGGGCCTGGTGCTCGGTGCCCCGGTGACGTTGCTGCTGCGCTCGCTGCCGCCGGTCCACGGACGGCGCCTCGTCGCCGTGCTGCACTGCCGGGCGATGCGCCTGGTGGCCGACCCGTGGATCGCGCTGCTGCTCAGCGTGGGCGCCATGGTGGCGCTGTACTGCACCCCGCTGTATCGGATCGCCTCCACCGGCGCGCTGCCGCACCACCTGGTGCACGTGCACTTCCTGCTGTCCGGATACCTGTTCGCCTGGGTGATCGCCGGTCCCGACCCGGCGCCGCGGCGCCCGCCGGTCCCCCTGCGGCTGGTCGTGCTGGGGGTGGCCATCGCCGTACACGCCACCTTGTCGCAGCTGATGTACGCCGGGCTCGTCGTCGACGTGCCGGTGCCGGTCGCGCAGCTGCGCGGAGCCGCGGAGATCATGTACTACGGCGGCGACATCGCCGAACTGCTGCTGGCTTTCGCGCTGGTGAGCACCTGGCGCCCCGTCCGGACCACCGCCCCGCGCGGGACGCACGCTCCGGCCGCCGCGTCCGGGATCTCCTGACCCCGCTCCCGGGCCGTTCCCCAAGTCTCTCTCCCGAACGTGGGAGGGAACCAGCCAGGGGCGGAGGCCGGTGGCCGGTGGGTCCTTCGCGCGTTCGCAGGAGCGTGCCGTACGGCTCCCGCGGCTCCCCCCTGACGGACGCGGTGCCTCGGGTACGCGAGAGTGACACCGGGCGGGAAGGTGTGTTCACCGCTCTTCCGGCGTAGGCTCACTGGGCGTGGATCTCGACTTCGTGTGTGTGCACGCCGGAAGGACGGCTTCCGAGCTGACCCGGCGTGATGTTGCCCGTGCGCTGCTCGCCGTGCCGTCCGGCGTGGCACTGGTGGCGCTGCCCGATCTGAGGCGGGCGATGCTGGCAGCGGGCAACCCGCTGTCGGTGCCCTTCTGGGACTCCGCGAAGGCGACGCTCAGCGCGATCGAGTCCGGCGGCGCGACCGTGGGGGACGTGCAGCGCTGGTTGGAGTCCACCGGCACCGAGCCGCTCCTGCTCACCCCGAGCTTCTTCGTCTGGCCCGAGGAGGACGAGCGAGGACCGGTCGGCGAGGAGATGTTCCACGGGCTGGTCGCCTACCTGGAGGAACGGGTCGCCGCCGGGGAGATCGATCCGGACGCGCTCGCCCGGGGCGACGAGCAGGCCAGGGAGGCCTACGCGGATCTCCAGGAGCGCTGGCTCACCGGCCCGCTGCCCGACGGGCGGATCCCCGGGACCGCGGTCTCCGACGAGCAGGACGAGGAGCTGTTCGCCGCCTGGGACGAGGAGGAGGCGTTCGCGCTGGCCGAACTGCGGCGCATCCTGGCCGAGCTGCCCGAGCCCGAGCGGCCCGTCAGGGAGCTGCACGCCGCGGCCACCCGGCTGCGCGAGGTGCTGGGCAGGCCCGGCTATCCCGGCAACGTGCTGCGGGCCTGCGCCGGGTACGAGGGGGAGCCGCTGCCGGCCGACGACGAGGAGCTCTGGCTGACCGTCACGGCGGGCATCGCGGGGCCGATCTCCGACCTGCCCGAGGAGGAGGACCGGCTGGAGGTCTTCTCCGACCTGGACGGGGAGCTCAGCCACGAGGACTCGGTGCTGGCCGCCCTGTGCGCGATCCATCACGCCGACTGGCTGGCCGTGGTCGCCGCCCTGGCCAGGCGCGGCCCCGGGGTGCTGGCGTCGCCCGAGCGGATCGCCAGGCTCATCGCCGAATCGGAGGACATCGACGTCGATCTGGACGAGCCGGAGGACCTGGAGGCGGCCGAGACGCTCTTCAGCTCGGTCACCCCGCTCTGGGCGTGCCTCGGGATCGTCGACAGGACCGAGGTGCTCACCTCGCTGGGCCGCTGGGGGCTGCCCAGGGCGCTGGAGCGCGCCTGGTCCTCGACGGACACCCTCGGTGACTGACGGGCGTTCCCGTACGGCCCGAAGAGGCCGGTGAGGCGTCCCGATCCGGGGGCGCGCTTCGTGACGGCGGTCCTTGACGACGGCCCGTGACGGCGCCGTCCGCCGGTCGGCGGACGGTCCGGCTCCCGCGCGGCTCCGGGCGGGAGCCGTAAGGTCAGGCCTCCTCGTCGAGGAGGTCGAGGTAGCCCTCGGGGACCAGATCCTTGTACTCGAGGTGGCGCCGGATGTAGCGGGCGATGAACGGGCAGAGCGGCACGACCGACCGGCCGGACGAGCGGCTCGCGTCGAGAGCCGCTGAGGCCAGCCGGCTGCCCAGGCCCTTGCCCTCGTGCTCGGGGAGGATCTCGGTATGGGTGAAAAAGATCTTTCCGGCGCGCAGGCGGTACGCGGCGAACCCGGCGACCCCGCCGTCCAGCAGGATCTCGAAGCGGGAGGCCTCGGGGTTGTCGGAGACCTCGATGTCGTCGGCCATGGTCGTTCTCGCTCGCTCTCGGGATTTCGGCTCGGCTGATCCCGCCCCTCGCGCGTGTCGCGCGGTGGCCGGGCGGGACCGTGGATCCGGCGGGGCCGGGGCTAGGGAGCGGTCGGCGTCGTGGTGGTGCCGGCGTCCTTCCGCTCCCTCAGCTCGGCCTCGGAGGGGACCTCGATCCTGGAGATCTGCTTCCTCATCGACTTGACCAGCATGTACAGGGCGAACCCCAGGCCGGCCACGACGAGGAAACCCAGGAGACCCGGGCTGACGTCACCTTTGGTGACGGTGTCGAATGCAATCACATGTCAAGTCTGCCACCGTCACCCCATGGTCGCGTCAGTGGCAGGCGTGCGAGACCGTGTCCGCCGGGACATCCGCGTGGACACCGGTGAACAGGTCGTCCTCGGGAAGCTCGACGTCCACGAGCGAACGGGCCAGGTGGTAGTCCTCGGTCGGCCAGACCTCGCGCTGAAGGTCGCGCGGGCAGACGAACCAGAAGCCGTCCGGGTCGACCTGGGTGGCGTGCGCGAGCAGCGCCTCGTCGCGGACCTCGAAGTAGTCGCCGCAGGGGATGCGGGTGGTCACCGGCCACTTCTGCGGGCGGTCCTCCCAGCGGGAGATCCACTCGGCGTACGGGGAGCCGATGCCGCGGTCGTTCATCGCCTCGTGCAGCGCCTCGAACCGGTCCTTGGTGAAACCCATGTGGTAGTAGAGCTTCAGGGGCTGCCAGGGCTCGCCGGCGTCCGGATAGCGGTCGGGGTCGCCTGCCGCCTCGAAGGCCTCGACCGAGACGCGGTTGGTCATGATGTGGTCGGGGTGCGGGTAGCCGCCGTCGTCGTCGTAGGTCAGGATCACGTGCGGCCTGAACTCGCGGACGGCCGCCACCAGCGGCTCCGAGGCGATCTCCAGCGGCTGCAGCGCGAAGCAGCCCTCGGGCAGCGGCTCGCTCTCGTCCTCGGGCAGGCCGGAGTCGACGAACCCCATGAAGCGCTGCTGTACGCCGAGGATCTCCCGGGCGCGCTCCATCTCCAGGCGCCGGACCTCGCCGATGTTCTCGAGGATCTCCGGGCGCTCCATCTTGGGGTTCAGGATCGACCCGCGTTCGCCTCCGGTGAGCGTACAGACCAGCACGTCCACGCCCTCGGCCACGTAGCGCGCCATGGTGGCGGCGCCCTTGCTCGACTCGTCGTCGGGATGCGCGTGAACGGCCATCAGCCTGAGCGGTGCACTCACGGGCTCGGTGTCTCCTTATGTCGGTCGCGCGTCGGATCGTCGCCGGTCGCCTCGCGGACGGCCCGCCTGGCCGTGTCTTCCGCTCCGCTCGACGTGGTGCCCCGCGCGCCCTCGGCTTACGTCACTCTAGGGAGAGGTTAGTTTCTCTTGGGCGGTCGCGAGGGCGAGGCCCCCGCAGGGGACAATTGTCTCGGATAACACCGAGGTAGTGCAGGGAGATTCCGTCATGGCCACCAGCGAAGCCGAGAAGGGCCGTCAGGACGGTCCTGTCCTCGGCACCCCGGGCGACTTTCCCGACCGCCCGGAGCGCAGGGGGCGCTTCGTCGTGCATGTCGTGATCGCGATCCTCTGCGCCGTGTGCGCAGGGGGATGGGGCTACGTGATGTGGGCGGCGAAGGGCAACACGGAGGTCATCGACCAGGTCATCGCGTTCGATGCCACCCGCGGCGATTCTCTGCAGATCACCTTCGAAGTGGTCAAACCATCCGATCGCGCGGCGCTCTGCCGCCTGCGGGCCACGGACGTCAGCCACGTCGAGGTCGGCAGCAAGGAGGTCAATATTCCGGCTGGTGAGGGGTATGTTCGGCTTACCGAACGGCTAGAGACCAGTGCTCGGGCCACTTCCGGCCATGTCCAGTACTGCTATCTCGTATAGTGAGACATTTGGGGAGGCGGTCGAGGGGTTAACTTGTTAGCCTTTCGAAATTCAACCGACCGCAGCCCCCCAAGCACCAAGCACGAAGCCCCCGAGGAAGCAAGGAGAACCCGTGGCCGACTCCCACAGCGAGAGCGTCACCTGGCTCACTCAGGAGGCGTACGACCGCCTGAAGGCTGAGTTCGAGCACCTCTCGGGGCCCGGGCGCGTCGACATCGCCAAGAAGATCGAGGCGGCACGCGAGGAAGGTGACCTGAAGGAGAACGGCGGCTACCACGCCGCCAAGGACGAGCAGGGCAAGATGGAGGCCCGCATCTTCCACCTCCGCCAGATCCTCGACAGTGCCAAGGTCGGCGAGGCGCCCCGCACCGAAGGTGTGGTCGGTCCTGGAATGACGGTCACCGTCCGTTTCGAGGGCGATGACGAGGAGGTCGCCTTCCTGCTGGCCTCCCGTGAGGAGAGCGGCGCCCCGATCGACGTCTACTCGCCCAAGTCGCCGCTCGGTGCGGCGATCAACGGCAAGAAGATCGGCGAGAAGGCGACCTACACGATGCCGAACGGCCGCTCCAACACGGTCGAGATCCTCGAGGCCGTGCCGTACATCGGCAACTGACCTCCCCATACTCCGATCGATTCGCTGATCCGCCGGGACGGGTGTCCCGGCGGATTGCCGTGTGTCAGAGGATTTGGCAGGGTTTCGTAAGTCGTGCGGCCACATTGCAGATAGGGCGCTTTTCGATGGGTTCGCGTGCATTGGAGGGCGCTCTACGGCACCCTCGTAGGGCTGGAGTCCGCGGGGAAGGGGAGATGTCGTGTTCGATCGGCGGCCACGTGTCTCCGACCTGATCCGGGAGGCCCGGCAGGATCTCGCCTACCGCCCCCGTCTCCGCTACAGCCACCGCACCGCCCGCCTGATGAGGCGGGTCGTCCCCGTCCTGGCCGTCCTGCTCGTCGGCGTGCTGGCCACCGGCCTGATGGTCTTCGCCCAGATGCCGGAGGCCGAGCCGGAGACGGTCACGATGCGCAGGTCCGTCGCCACGCTGCCGACCCAGGTGGCGAAGCCCGCCCAGGGCGGGCCTGCGGCACCGGAACCGGTGGCACCGCTCACCTCGATGCGGCAGCCGCACCTGTTCGTCGTCGCGCACCGGCCGCTCAGCGCGACCGTGGTCGCCAGGATCGCCCAGCTGCCCGGGGTACGGGCGGTGGAGCGGGCCGACGCCGCGGAGGTGATCCTGGACGGCAAGCCGGTGCAGACGCTCGGGGTGAACCCCTCGACGTTCCGCGCGTACACCCCCAAGCCGACCGCGCGCTCCGACAGGCTCTGGCGGAACGTCTCGGCGGGGGAGGTCGCCGTCTCCTTCGTCCTGGGCAACGACGGGGGCATGCCGCTGGGCAAGACCTTCACCACCGCCGGGCGCAACCTGCGCGTGGGCGCCTACGCCACGATGGGCATGGGCGCCATCGACGCCGTGGTCTCCCGGCCGACCGCCCGCACGCTGGGCATCCCGGAGAACAACGCGCTCGTGGTGAGCGCGCCGAGGGCCGACTCCGCGAAGCTGCGTCTCACCCTCCTGCGCAACCTTCCCAAGGGGTCGCAGGTCGCGATGATCAACCCGGTGCTGAGGGCCCCCGGCAAGACCGCCGGCGAGACCACCGGCAAGACCGTGACCTGGTCCGCGAGCTCCTTCATGACCGCCCCTCAGGTCACGACCGCGCTCACCGCCGCGATCGGCAAGCTCGGCCGCCCGTACGTGTGGGGCGCCGAGGGTCCTGACACCTTCGACTGCTCGGGCCTGGTCCAGTGGGCGTACGCGCAGGCGGGGATCAAGGTGCCCCGGGTGACGCACCAGCAGTTCGTCTCCGGTCCCCAGATCCCGCTCTCCGAGGCCCAGCCCGGTGACCTGCTGTTCTGGCGGCACGACCCCACCAACCCCGGTTACGTCTCGCACGTGGCCATCTACTGGGGAGGCGGCAAGATGCTGCACGCCCCCAGGACCGGCGACGTGGTCAAGCTCGTCCCCGTCACCACCCGCAACTTCGCCGGGGCCGTACGGATCAGCCCGCAGGTCGCCGCCCGGGTCCGCTAGCCCGCGTCCTCCGTTTCCACGCCTCCCGCACGTTCCCCCGCGTTTCCCCGTGTTCCCGCGGGGTTTCGGCTGCCCGCGTTCGGCGCGGCGCGATGCTGGCCTCGTTCGGTGAAGCGTTGTAATCTAAATTACATGGGAAAAGATGAAGCGGTGGCGAAGCTGCGCGGCTGGTTCGCGGGCAGGCTGCCCGAGGAGTGGTTCGAGGGCGGGGTGGAGATCGTGCTGGACCGCGAGGAGATCGCGGTGGTCGGCAGGCTCCGGGCTCCCGTGCTCGATGACGACGTCTCGGAGGTGGAGCACTCCGCCGCCATGGAGGGCGGCATCCTGCGCTTCCGCGAGGAGACCAGGGAGCGGCGCGTCGAGATCGCGCTCGAGGCCGAGCAGCGCTTCCGCAGAAAGGTCTCCTGGGGAGTCGCCGTCGGCGACAAGACAGTGATGTTCACCACACTCTCGGTGCCTGTCATGACCCGGCTCAAGCAGTCGGAGCGTCAGGTGCTCGACACCCTCGTCGCGGCCGGGGTGGCCCGCAGCCGCAGTGACGCGCTCGCCTGGTGCGTGCGCCTGGTGGGCAACCACACCGACACCTGGCTGGCGGATCTGAGGGACGCGCTCCAGCACGTCGATCGCGTCCGGGCGGCGGGTCCGGACGTGAATTCCTGAGCCTGGGCAGCGGAAATGACCAATGAATTGGTCTGAACCTGTTCGCCGATTGGTTTAGACCTTTCTCATTGGCCTATACCACTGCCGATGCGGCTTTTTTAGATTCACTTCTTTTGGGTAGGGGTTTCAAAACCTTGCGTCTCCTGCCAGGCCATACGCCGTGGGAGGCGCCGGGCCTGAAGCGCCATGACGCGTGATCGTGCGAATTCACTGGTCTATGCCAATTGGATTGAGCGCGGTTCGTTCGTCAATGATGTTTTGGCCCGGAGAAGTGTAAAGGAGCCCCAGCAGTGTCCGTTACCGTAGATGTCACCGCCGTCAGCCCGACCAGCCACGAGGAGCTTGCCGGGTGGGTCAAGGAGATCGCCGCGCTGACCCGGCCGGACCGGATCGAATGGTGCGACGGCTCCGAGGCCGAATGGACCCGCCTGACGAACCTGCTGGTCGAGCAGGGCACGTTCACGCGTCTGGCCAAGCGACAGAACAGCTTCCACGCCACCTCCGACCCCGGCGACGTCGCCAGGGTCGAGGATCGGACCTACATCTGCTCCGAGCGTGAGGAGGACGCGGGACCGACCAACAACTGGATCGCCCCCGCCGAGATGCGCCGTACCTTCGGCGAGATCTTCAAGGGCAGCATGCGCGGCCGGACGATGTACGTGGTGCCGTTCTGCATGGGGCCTCTGGGCGGTGAGATCTCCCAGCTCGGCGTGGAGATCACCGACTCGCCGTACGTGGTCGTGTCCATGCGCGTCATGACCCGCATGGGCGACGACGCCCTGCGGCTCATCGAGGAGCGCGGCGGCTACGTCAAGGCCGTCCACTCGGTCGGCGCCCCGCTGGAGCCCGGCCAGGACGACGTGCCGTGGCCGTGCAACCCCACCAAGTACATCAGCCACTTCCCCGAGACCCGCGAGATCTGGTCCTACGGCTCCGGGTACGGCGGCAACGCCCTGCTCGGCAAGAAGTGCTACGCCCTGCGCATCGCCAGCACGATGGCCCGTGACGAGGGCTGGCTGGCCGAGCACATGCTCATCCTCAAGATCACCCCGCCCTCCGGGGAGACGCGTTACGTCGCGGCGGCCTTCCCGAGCGCCTGCGGGAAGACGAACCTCGCCATGCTCCAGCCGACCCTTCCCGGATGGAAGGTCGAGACGATCGGCGACGACATCGCCTGGATGCGCTTCGGCGACGACGGGCGGCTGCGCGCCATCAACCCCGAGGCGGGTTTCTTCGGCGTCGCCCCCGGAACCGGTGAGGCCACCAACGCCAACGCGATCAGGACGCTCTGGGGCAACAGCATCTTCACCAACGTCGCCCTCACCGACGACGGCGACGTGTGGTGGGAGGGGCTCACCGACCGGCCCCCGGCGCGCCTGACCGACTGGAAGGGCCGCGCCTGGACGCCGGACTCCGGCGAGCCCGCCGCGCACCCCAACGCCCGCTTCACGGTCCCGGCCGCGCAGTGCCCGACGATCGCCCCCGAGTGGCAGGACCCCGAGGGGGTGCCGATCTCCGCGATCCTGTTCGGCGGGCGCCGGGCCAGCGCGGTCCCCCTGGTCACGGAGTCGACGAGCTGGCAGCACGGCGTCTTCGTAGGGGCCAACATCGCCTCGGAGAAGACCGCCGCCGCCGAGGGCAAGGTCGGCGAGCTGCGTCGCGACCCGTTCGCGATGCTGCCCTTCTGCGGCTACAACATGGGCGACTACTTCGCCCACTGGCTCAGGATCGGCCGGCGGGAGAACGCCCGGCTGCCGCGCATCTACTACGTGAACTGGTTCCGCAAGGACGACGAGGGCAGGTTCATCTGGCCCGGCTTCGGCGAGAACACCCGCGTGCTCAAGTGGATCGTCGACCGCCTCAACGGCCGGGCGGAGGCGGTACGGACCCCCATCGGCCTGCTTCCCGCCCAGCTCGACACCGAGGGCCTCGACGTCTCCGAGGAGAACATGCGGACACTGCTGAGCGTCGACGAGGAGATCTGGAGGCAGGAGGCGTCGCTCATGCCCGCCTTCTTCCAGACCTTCGGCGACCACATGCCCAAGGAGCTCTGGGAGGAGTACGAGGCCCTCGTCGCCCGCCTGGGCTGAGTGCCGCCCGGGCTGGGCACCCGCCTGGATCGAGCGCCGGACCTGACCGGGCGCCCGCCTGAATCGATCGCCGGACCTGACCGGGCGCCCGCCTGAATCGATCGCCGGACCTGACCGGGCGCCCGCCTGAATCGATCGCCGGGCCGGATCGGGTGTCCGCCTGAATCGATCGCCGGGCCGGATCGGGTGTCCGTCTGGGGTGATCGCCGGGCCGGGCACCCGGGCCGGGGAAAGGCGCGTCCGAGGCCACCGGCTCCGGCCGCGCCGGGGCCGGTGACATGTGTTTCGCCTGGTGACCGACATCTCACCGGGTCGCCGTCGAAGTCGGGTGAAACTTCTGCCAGGCTGTGCGCGTCTACCTGGGTACACGGGACGTCACTCCTGTGGCCCACCTTTCCCCCCAAGGAGGCGGACATGGGGTTCTCACTGTTCGTCATCGCCTTCGTCGTCGGCCTGGTCATCCTCTCCACGGCCTTCGCGTTGCACCGCGAGCACCGCCGGGTTCGCTCGGCCATGATCGGCCACTACGGCGGGCCACCGAACCCGTACGAGCTCGCCTATCTCTCCGGAGGGCCGCGCCGCGTGATCAACACCGCGCTCGGCCTGCTGGCCAGGGCCGGGGCGATCCGGATCTCGCGAGGGGGTCAGGCCAGCCTGGTCGCCGGGGCCCAGCCGTCTCCCGACCCGATCGAGTACGCCGTCATGGAGTCGCTCCACCTGCGCGGAGGCTCGGCCCCGGTGGGCGAGGTCCGCCGCGCGGTGGCCGAGGGGCAGAGCGTCGACGGCCTGCGCTACCGCCTGCTGGGGCTCGGCCTGCTGGTGCCCGAGGGCGCGCTCGACCACGCTCAGGTGCTGCTGAGCCGGCTCCAGATCACCTCGATCATCGAGGTGATCGTCGTGGCGGGCATCCTGCTCGCGGGGGCCACCGGGGGACTCGGCACCTTCGCGCTGCTGGTGGGCATGTTCTCGGTGATCGGTGGTTTCTCCGTCTACGCGCGGCAGAAGCGGGCGCTGCGCGACGTTCTGAGTCACGCCGGCCACGAGGTGCTCGCCTCCGCCCGCCGGACCTACGCGCGGGGTGCCCGCCCCGTCGCGCCTGATCTCGCCTTCGCGGTCGGCATCCCCGTCGCCCTGTACGGCCTGAGCGAGCTCAACGAGCCCGGCCTGGAGGAGGAGCTCCAGCGCCAGGCAGCGGGCGGTTCGAGCAGCTGCGCCACGGGCGCCTGCGGCGGCGGTTCGAGCTCGGGGGACGGTTCCTCCTTCGGCGGTGGCGGTGACTCCGGCTCCGGTGGCTGGGGTGACTCCGGCGGGTCGGGTGACGGCGGTGGCGGGTCCAGCTGCGGCGGAGGGTGCGGCGGTGGCGGTTGCGGTGGGTGAGCGGCATCCGGCCCCGGCGGTGAGGACGGCCGGTGCCACCGGAGGGGCGGTGGCGGCCCGGCGGGCAGGCCGGAACGGGGACGCCTCCGATGGCGGCTGAGTCTCCGGCGCTGGGGGTGGGCATCGGCTGGCGGCCGGAGATCGACCTGACCGTGGAGCGGCTGCCCGGGGTCGACTTCGTCGAGGTCATCGCCGAGAACATCGGCCCCGCCCGGCTCCCCGAGTCGCTGCGGGTGCTCCGCGCCCGCGGGGTTCCGGTGATCCCGCACGGTGTCGGGCTGGGCATCGGCGGCGCCGAGCCTCCCGACCCGCGGCGGCTGGCGCACCTGGCGGACTGCGCCCGCGCCCTGGACGCGCCGCTGGTCAGCGAGCACCTCGCCTTCGTACGGGCGGGCGGGATGGAGGCCGGGCACCTGCTTCCGGTCCCGCGCACCCGGGCCGCGCTCTCCGTCGTCGCCGAGAACGTGAGGCGGGCGCAGGACGCGCTTCCCGTACCGCTGGCTCTGGAGAACGTCGCGGCCCTGTTCGGCTGGCCGGAGGACGAGATGACCGAGGCGGCCTTCCTCGGCGAACTGGTGGAGATGACCGGCGTCGGGCTCCTGATCGACGTGGCGAACCTCTACACGAACCAGGTCAACCTGGGCCTGTCGGCCACCGCCGCGCTGGACGGCCTCCCGCTGTCCGAGCTGGCCTACGTCCACGTCGCCGGAGGCCACTTCCGCCAGGGGCTGTGGCACGACACCCACACCGCCCACGTCCCGCAGGACGTGCTGGACATCCTCTCCGAGCTGTGCGCCCGGGTCGATCCGCCCGGTGTGCTGCTCGAATGGGACGACGACTACCCCAGCGACGGCGCCCTGGAGGGGGAGCTCGACCGGATCCGCGGCGCGATGGCCCGTGTCTGACGACGCGGTGCCCGGGGACGCCACCGGCCGGGTACGGGAGCCGGGCGGCCACGAGGGGCGGGCAGCCGTCGAGGGGGTTCGAGAGATCGCCAGGGAGCGGGAGGCCGCGAGAGAGCCGCTGGAGGCCGGGGAGGGGCGGGGGACGCACCGGGAGCCGGGCACCGGTGACACGGCGCGTGAGGCCCTTGCCAGGGCCCAGGAGGCCCTGGTGGCGGCCCTGGTGGCCGGGCGGGAGGCGCCGCGGGGGTTCGACCGGGAGCGGCTGCGCGTCCAGGAGGCCGGCCTGATCGCCAAACGGCGCAGGACGGTGGCCAGGCTACGGCCCGATCTGGTCGCGTCGCTCGGCGACGGCTTCGCCGGGGAGTTCGACGCGTACGCGAGAGGCCGCCCCAAGCCGCCGGGCGGCTCCCACGCCGACGCCCGCGACTTCGCCGGCCGCCTCCGCGCGGCGGGACGGCTGCCGGAGGAGCCCGTGACCCCCGAGCCCGGCCCCGCGCCCCGCCGGTGGTCGCTCTTCGGCAGACGCCGTTGAACCGCGCGTCGAGCCGGTCGAACCGGCCGCGTCGAACCGCGCGCGTCGAGCCGGGTGCCGCCGGACCGGAGGCGCTGAGCCGGGTGCCGCCCCACATCGGGCGTGCCGGACCGGGCGCCGCCGAAACTTCTGGTCCTCCCCGTTCGTCCACTGGGTAGTGAACCTGGCGCAGGGACGTCATCCCGGAGGCCGTCATGCAGACCGTACAGATCATCGTCGTGGTGGGTCTCGCGCTTCTGGGCGTGGCGGTGCTGATCGCGCTGCGCCTGGCCGTGCGCCCCCCGCGCGTCTACGAGGGGCCCGAGCTGACGCCGTACGAGCTGGCGCTGCTCGCGGGCGGCCGGCCCAGGGTGGTCGACACCGCACTGGCCTCGCTGACCGCGACAGGGGCGGTCAGGGCGCGGCGCGACGGGCGGCTGACGCAGGTGTCAGGCCAGGTCGGTGTGCTCACCCAGCCGGTGCAGACCGAGATTCTCGACCACCTCAGGGGGCAGGGGGGCGGCGTGCCGGTCTGGGTGATCAGGGACAGGGTGGCCCGGGGGGCCGCGGTGACCATGCTGATCGCGCGGCTGAGGGACCTGGGGCTGATCGACGCGCCCGGTTCCGGCCGGGCCGACCCCACCCACCCCAACCGTGCGGGGAAGACCGCGCTGGCCCACCACCGCCTGCGCCACCGCGAGGACAGGTCCCTGCCGCCCCGGGGCGGCGGCCACGTCGACCACGACGAGCTGAACATCCTGGGCGTCGCCCTGCACGGCCTGAAGCAGTGGGAGGACGGACGGCTGTCGGCCATCCTGTCCATGGACGGCCCGCCACCGCCTCCCGCGCCCCGACGCGGTTCCCGCCGCCGCGGCGCCTCCGGTGCCTCGGCGGGTGCCTCCTACGGCTTCTTCGGCGGCGGGGGTGGGGACGGCGGCTCCGATTCCGGCTCGGGTTCCGGCTGCGGGGGCGGGGGCGGCTGCGGCGGCAGCTCCTGAGGATCCTGTCCGGCCGGGGCGCGGTCGGTTAGGTTGGGCCGACACATGCCGACACATGCCGACACGTGCCGGTCGATCCACGCCGGTCGATCCACGCCGGCCGGCACGTGCCGACCCATGATCGGGCGCCTGCATCGGAGTGACCGTGGGGAAGTTCGTCGATCACGAGACATGGCCGCTGCGGCCCGAGGACGAGGGGCCGCACCCGGCCGGCCCCGAGCCGCTGTGGAGCGAGTCCGTCTATCTCGACTTCGCGGCCGAGGACGGCTCGCTCGCCGGTTACGTCCGGCTCGGCCTGTATCCCAACTGGAACCGCGCCTGGTACTGGGCGTGTCTGGTCGGCAGGGACCGGCCCGCGGTGCTGCTGGCCGACCACCACGTCCCGCTGTCCGTCCCCGGTCCTCCCGCGCAGGACGGGGCGGGGACGCGTCCCGGGGTCCTCGCGGTGCGCGGCGAGGGCTGCGGGGGGTTCCGGGCCGTCCACGACGTGACGGACCCCATGCGGTCCTTCCGGGTGACCCTCGACGCCGGGGCGGCGGCCGTCCTGGACGACCCCGCCATGGCGTACGGGGACCTCGGGGGCGCCGAGACGACCTCGCTCGCGTTCGACCTGGAGTGGCGGAGCGGCGGCGATCCGTACCCGTACCGCTTCATGTCCCGGTACGAGATCCCCTGCGCGGTCGCGGGGACGATTCGGGTCGGCGGGGGTGAGGAGATCGCCTTCTCCGGGTACGGCGAGCGCGACCACAGCTGGGGGGAGCGCGACTGGTGGCGGATGTCGTGGCTGTGGAGCTCGGGGCGGCTCGACGACGGCACGTTCTTCCACGGCATGCGCGCCAACGTCGGCTTCGAGATGCCCTGGCCGTGCTTCACCGTCCCGCCGGGCGGGGCGACCGAGGAGCGGGAGGGTTTCACCGCGGCGAGCGAGTTCGGCGCGGACGGCTTCCCGTCCGGGGCGCGGCTGGAGGTGCCCGGCATGCCGATGACGGTCGTCCCGCTCGCCTTCGCCCCGGTCGACATGACGTCCCCCGACGGGGAGGTTGCCCGCTTCCCGCGTGCCCTGTGCCGGTTCGAGGCCGAGGACGGGCGGTCCGGGTACGGCTGGACCGAATGGCATCAGCCGCCCGGCTGGCGGGGACATGGATGGCGTTGATCGTGTTTTGGCGGACTGGGCCAGGGATACCCTCTCTGAGGTGGGGGGACTGCGTTGTCTTGATGGTTCTTATCTGACTGTTACGCCGGTGGCGTGCCGTGACAGTGTCGGCACACCGTACGAGATCACCCTGCAGCTGCACCGCGACGGCGCGCTGTACGGGACGGTGGGCGAGCGGTGCGGCTGGTTCCTCACCCGGCTGGCGCGGGGGGTCGCCGAGGCGCGCGCGGGCCACGAGGCACGGTGGCCCGACCCCGACGACCGCTTTCCCGGCGACACGGAACTGTTCGCCTTTCGTTACCGGGCCAGGAACGGTGTCGTCGGCGGCGGCGAACTCCGCTGCCAGCTGCGGACCATCCCGGTCTGGGTCCCGGGGCTGCGGGGGCCCGGCGGGGAGTGGCGGCTCACCAGAAGGGCCTTCCTGGAGGCATGGGGCGGCGGCGGGATGGGGATGCGCGCCGTTCTGACATCCTCTGAGCTGGGTGTTTTCGTGGAGGCGCTCGTCGCGGAGGCCGAGGACTGCCTGGGGGCCCGCAAGCCGGGCAAGCCCGCCGGAACCCTGTAGAGGGGGCGGAGGGGTCCGCGGGGCGGCGATAATTGCCTGTCAGTGCCCATTCGTGGCGGGTGCTGAGGGAGGGGCTTCAATGGGCGTGCGCGATCTCGTCTACCGGGTGTACGAACGCAGGCTTGAGGCGAAGCTGTCCCGTCAGCGGGAGATGGCTCCCCGGCACGTCGGCGTGATCGTCGACGGCAACCGGCGCTGGGCGCGCTCGATGGGCATCGACGATGTGAGCCGCGGGCATCGCAAGGGCGCCGACAAGATCTCGGAGCTGCTCGGCTGGTGCCGCGAGGCCGGTGTCGAGGTCGTCACCGTGTGGCTGCTGTCGAGCGACAACATCAACCGTTCCAAGGACGAGCTGGATCTCCTGATGAAGATCATCGAGGACGTCGTCCAGGAGCTCGTGGCCGACGGATGGCACATCAAGCCCATGGGCGCGCTCGATCTTCTGCCCGATCACACGGCCCGTGTCCTCAAGAACGCAAAAGAAGCGACATCACATCGTCCCGGTTTGATTGTGAACGTTGCTGTTGGGTATGGAGGAAGGCGTGAGATCGCTGATGCGGTGCGCTCCCTTCTCCAGGAGCACGCGAGCAAGGGCGCGAGTATCGAGGACCTTGTCGAGGTCCTCGATGTCGAGCACATCGCGGAGCATCTCTACACGCGCGGTCAGCCCGACCCGGATCTGGTCATCCGGACCTCGGGAGAGCAGCGGCTCTCCGGCTTCCTGCTCTGGCAGAGCGCTCACTCCGAATTCTACTTCTGCGAGGCCTACTGGCCTGACTTCCGCAGGGTCGACTTCTTGCGGGCTCTCCGCTCCTACGCCGCGCGGCACCGCAGGTACGGTTCCTGAAACTCCACATGAACGGCCCCTTTCGGTCAGTCTTAAGCAGTTGGAAGTCGGGCATTCAGGACGTACCGTAAGAAGTAGGAGAGCACAGCTCACCTACGCCGGAGAGGGCCCGCCTTTGCGTCACGACCTGCTGAGGAGGGCCGGTCAACGGTCCCTGCTCGACGTTCTCGTGAGCGGGCCCGGGGCCGGTCCGCATCCCAGCTCATGGCAGGGCGCCGTCCATGGCGCCCGGGGGAGAACGCGTGGCAAACCCTTCGTCCTCACCCACGTCGCCGGCAGTGCAGCGGCGCACGTACGTCCTGGACACCTCGGTGCTCCTGGCGGATCCAACGGCGATGAGCCGTTTCGCCGAGCATGAGGTCGTCATCCCGATCGTCGTCATCACCGAGTTGGAGGGCAAACGCCATCATCCAGAGCTCGGATACTTCGCGCGCAAGGCGCTAAGGTCCCTCGACGAACTCCGGGTGACGCACGGACGACTGGACGAGCCCATGCCGATCGGCGAGGGCACCATCCGGGTCGAGCTCAACCACAGTGACCCGTCCATCCTGCCCGTCGGGTTCCGGCTCGGCGACAACGACACCCGCATCCTGACCGTGGCGAAGACCCTCGCCGCGGAGGGCGCGGACGTGGTGCTGGTCTCCAAGGACCTGCCGATGCGGGTGAAGGCCGCCTCCATCGGGCTCGCCGCGGACGAGTACCGCGCCGAACTCGTGGTGGAGTCCGGCTGGACCGGCATGGACGAGCTCCAGGTGACCTCGGAGGACGTCGAGACCCTCTTCGAGCACGGCACGGCCGACATGGTCGAGGCCCGTGACCTGCCCGCCCACACGGGCCTGCGCCTGCTGTCCAGCAAGGGTTCCGCGCTGGGCCGGGTGCTGCCCGACAAGTCGGTGCGGCTGGTGCGCGGCGACCGCGAGGTGTTCGGCCTGCACGGCCGTTCCGCCGAGCAGCGCATCGCGCTCGACCTCCTGATGGATCCCGAGGTGGGCATCGTCTCGCTGGGCGGCCGGGCGGGCACGGGAAAGTCCGCGCTCGCCCTCTGCGCGGGCCTGGAGGCGGTCCTGGAGCGCCGCCAGCACCGCAAGGTCATCGTCTTCCGTCCCCTGTACGCCGTGGGCGGCCAGGAGCTGGGCTACCTGCCCGGTTCCGAGAACGAGAAGATGGGCCCGTGGGGGCAGGCGGTCTACGACACGCTGGGCGCGGTCACCACGCCCGAGGTGATCGAGGAGGTCATGGACCGGGGCATGCTGGAGGTGCTCCCGCTCACCCACATCCGCGGCCGGTCGCTCCACGACGCCTTCGTCATCGTGGACGAGGCGCAGTCGCTGGAGCGCGGGGTGCTGCTCACCGTGCTGAGCCGGATCGGCGCCAACTCCCGGGTCGTCCTCACCCACGACATCGCCCAGCGCGACAACCTGCGGGTGGGCCGCCACGACGGCGTCGTGGCGGTGGTGGAGAAGCTCAAGGGGCACCCGCTGTTCGCGCACGTCACCCTGACCCGCTCGGAGCGCTCGCCGATCGCGGCGCTGGTCACCGAGATGCTGGAGGACATCACGATGTGACGGGGCGTCCCGACGCCACCGCCGGAGCGCGGTCGCGGGTGCCGTACGAGCACCCGCGACCGCGCTCCGCGCGTTACGGCGCCGGGTCTCTCGTGAACACGGTCTCTCGGTGCGGGTCTCTCGTGGTGAGGGTCTCTCGCGGTGACGGGGCGGGGCGGGATCCTCAGGGCGGCAGCCGCACGCCGGGCGCCGCGAGATTGCGGTACTCGAAGCAGCCCCGGTCGCCCATCGTCTCCGGGGTGCCGGGGAAGAGGCGGGTGACCTCGACGCTCCAGATGCTCTCCTGCTTGTTCTGCCGGATGGTGCAGGTGATCTGGGCGAGGGCCTCCTTGGAGACCTTGCCCTCACCCGTGATGATCACGTTCAGCCGGTAGCCAAGGTTGTCGTCCGGCTCGTTGCGCTGGTCGGTGTTGTCCGAGTAGCGGGTCGTCTTGGTGTCGTAGTGGCTGAAGTCGTTGAGCGCGCTGGTCAGCCCCGCCTTCGGCGGCTGCTTGCCGGCCCGGAACAGGGTGTCGATGATGTTCTTGGCCGAGTCGGAGACCACCGGGACCTTGACGGGCTCCAACCGGCCGTCGCGGAGCAGATAGACCGTCACCCACGTGGGGCTGTAGCTGATCACCGGCGGGTGGCCGTAGTCCTGGACGTCGGTCGGGGAGATGCCGCAGCCGCAGAGCACCAGGGCGGCGAGCAGGCAGGCGAACCACCTCGCGCCGGCGGGCCGTCTCGTGCCGGGGACGGCCGGGCGGGTGAGCCTTCTCCCACCGGGGGCGGCCGGGCCGGTGAGCTCGCCCGTGCCCGGGGCGTACGGGCGGGTGGGCCGTCTCATGCCGGGGGGAGCCAGACCGTGAAGAGGGTGCCCGGCCGCTGCGCGCGGACCGAGATCGTGCCCCCGTGCAGCTGGGCGTTGGCCCGCGCGATGGACAGGCCGAGCCCGCTGCCGTCACCCCGGGCTCCGGCCTTGTAGAAACGGTTGAACACGAAGGGCAGGTCCTTCGCGGGGATGCCCTTGCCGTGGTCGCGCACCTTCACCTCCAGGCCGTTCGGGGTGCTGCGGGCGGTCACCATCACCGGGAGCTCACCGTGGCGCAGGGCGTTGCCCACCAGGTTGGCCACGATGACGTCGAAGCGCCTGGGGTCGACGGAGAAGGTCAGTCCCTCGGGGACGTTCACCCGTACCCGGTCCGACCATCCGCGCATCTCCAGGCAGTCGCAGACCACGTCGACGATGTTCACGGTGTCCATGTTCAGCGTGGCCGTCCCCGAGTCGAACCGGCTCGCCTCGATGAGCTGTTCGATCAGGGTGCGCAGCCGCGCGATCTCGCGCAGCACCAGCCGCACGGCCGCCGCGGGCTCGGGCGGCAGCCGGTCGGCCTCCTCGGAGAGCATGTCGGTCACCGCGGTCATCGCGGTCAGCGGGGTCCTGAGCTCGTGGGAGACGTCGGCGACGAAGCGGCGGGACATCGCCTCCAGCGCGCGCAGCTCGGTGACGCTCCGCTCCAGGGCGGCGGCGGTGTCGTTGAACGTGGCGGTGAGCTCGGCGAGCTCGTCCTGGCCGTGTACGGGCAGGCGGGTGTCGAGGTGGCCGGCACCGAGCGCGCGGGCCGCCGAGCCGAGCCGCCTGACCGGCAGCAGCAGCTGGCGGGCCGACACCAGCCCCAGGGACAGCGCGATGATCAGCATGGCGGCGCCGGCGACGGCGAGCGGCTGCCGCAGGCCGTTCAGGAGCCGCTCCTCCTCGATGAGGGGGGCGAACACGAAGACGGTCATTCCGGTGGGCTGGGCGGTGTGTATGGGCTCGATCCGCCAGACGGGGGTGCCGATGAGCAGCCACATGTCGCCGCCGATGGTCATGCGCTTGGCGACCATCCGCTGGGTGGCCCTGGCGGCGAGGTCGTCGGGGACGTCCTTGGGGCCGAAGTCGCCGTCGGGGTAGGGGTAGTTCTCGTAGCGGACCACCACCCTGCCGCCCTGGGGGCGCAGGCTCTTCTGCAGCGCGCTGATCTCCTCGTCGGTCGGCGGGCTGTCTCCCGGCCAGAGCGCGCCGACGGGCAGCCTGCTGCCCTCCAGGATGTCGCGCACCTCTTTCACGGCCACGTGCTCGGCCCGCCTGATCATGCTGTTCTTGACGAACTCGTAGCCGATTCCCGCGACGACCGCGGAGGCTGTGACGGCGATCAGGGTGAAGGTGATCACCAGGCGCCCGCGCAGGCCGGTGTACATCCGCCGCACCGAAGGAGGGAACGTCCGCTTCGAGGGGGGGAACGTCCGCTTCACGGCGGGCTGAACCGGTAGCCGAATCCCCGTACCGTGTGGATGAACTCGGGCTCGGCGGGAACCGCCTCGATCTTGGCGCGGACCCGCTGGACGCAGGCGTCGACCAGCCGGGAGTCGGCGACGTGGGTGTGGTCCCAGACGGCCCGCAGCAGATACCTGCGGTTGAGCACCTGACCGGGGTGGCGGACGAGTTCGAGCAGCAGGCGCAGTTCCGTGGGGGTGAGGTGGACCTCGCGGCCCCCCAGCGCCACCTTGAGCGCGCCCCGGTCGATGACCAGGTCGCCGAAGGTGATGCGGTCGGAGGCGACCGACTCCATCCGGCGCAGGACGGCGCGGATGCGGGCGTCCAGCACCCGGGGCTCGACCGGCTTGACCACGTAGTCGTCGGCCCCCGCCTCCAGTCCCACGACCACGTCGAGGTCGTCGCCCCTGGCGGTGAGGAGGATCACCGGCAGCTGGTCGAGCCTGCGGATGCGGCGGCACACCTCGACGCCGTCGATGCCGGGCAGCATGACGTCCAGGATGGCGATCTCCGGACGGCGGGACCTGATGTGCTCAAGGGCCTCCTCACCGCTGGCGTAGGCGGTGACGGAGTGGCCCTGCCGGGTGAGCGCGAGCTCCAACCCGGTACGGACCGAGGGATCGTCTTCGACGAGGAGGATGCCTGCCACCGGGTAATCATTCTCCCAAGGCTCGGATGGATCTGCCGGGTCACAAAACCCAGACATAAGGCAAACAGTACCTGAACGTGGTGGTCAGACCACGATTCGGGCAATTCCATGATCACTAAAGGGGGTCAAGAGACCCCGTACGGCAAAATGTGAGCAAAATCACTCCCAGGCTTTCCTTGCCGGGAAAGGGCTCGTGGCCTGGCGGTTAGGTCGTGAGAAACCCCGGCGAACCTGGCCGGACGCCGACCGACGCCGACCAACTCCGCCGTTTCGGTTGCGGACCACCCCCCTCCCCACGGCAAGCTCATAGGTCGTGAGTCCAGGATCACAGCAACTGAAGGAGCGCTCGGCGCCCCGCCCTCGCCGCACGAACCGCAGGGCGGCCAAGGGGAAGGGCCTCGACGGTCCCAGCTCGAAGCGCGGTATGACCTCCAAGCGCGCGCTGATCCTGGGCGCCGCGCTCGTGGTCCTGGTGGGCGGAGGCGCCTTCACCGCCTACACCGCCGTGCAGAACGCCTCGGCGCCGCCGACGAAGCCGCTCACCCTGGACGAGATGTCAAAGATGCTCGGCTCCGACCCGTTCGGCTCCGACCTGGAGTCCGACATGCTGAAGGCCCAGGCCGCCCAGGCGCTCAAGGCCGACAAGATCGCCGCCGAGCGCGAGAACCGCAAGGCCCTCAACCAGGTCAAGATCGTTGACGAGGCTCCGGGCGGCGGCGGGTTCAACCCGCAGCAACTCCCCCCGGGCACCTCCAACCCGACCGGCAACAGGGCGCTGGGCAAGCAGATGCTGGAGGCCAGGGGCTGGGCCGGCGAGTGGGGCTGCCTGGAGAAGCTCTGGATGAAGGAGAGCGGCTGGAACGAGCGCGCCATGAACACCTCCAGTGGCGCCTACGGCATCCCGCAGTCCCTCCCCGGCCACAAGATGGCCAGCGCCGGAAGCGACTGGCAGACCAACGCGGCGACCCAGATCGAGTGGGGGCTCACCTACATCAAGGGCCGCTACGGCTCGCCCTGCGGCGCGTGGGCCCATTCCCAGGCCAAAGGCTGGTACTGAGAGACCAGGAGTCGGCAAGTCTGACCTTCTCCCGGCGCCGCGCGCCGCACCCTTGGCCGCATGGACGTGAAGGTCAGCGTGGTGGTGCCGGTGCACAACCCCGGTGATGGCGCCGACGCCTGTATCCGGTCGGTGCTGGAACAGTCGATGGCCTCCGAGAACTACGAGGTCATCTTCGCCGACGACGGCTCCGACGACGGGACCCGGCAGCGCCTCGACACCCTGGCGGCGGCGCGGTCGAACGTCAGGGTGCTCCACCTCGAGCGGACCGGCTCGCCGATGCGCGGCCGCAACGTCGCCCTCATGGTCGCCAGGGGCAGGTACGTCTACCTGCTGAACCAGACCGACCGCCTGGAGCGGGACGCTCTGGAGCGCATGTACTCGCGCGCCGTGGGGACCGGGGCCGACATCCTCCTCGGGCGGCTGATCAGCGACCAGAGGCCGCCCTCCACGGTCTTCGACACCGACCGCGAGAACGCCGACATCGTCGAGGACCGGCTGCTCACGCTGCTCACCCCGCACAAGCTCTTCCGCAGGGCCTTCCTCGACGCCGAGGCGCTGAACTTCTCCGACCCCGGCGGATGCCTGGCCGAGCAGGCCTTCGCGCTCCGTGCCTACCTGCGGGCCGGGAGAGTCGTCGTCATGGCCGGCCGGGTCTGCTGCCACGTCACCGAGCGGCCCGACCCGCCCCAGGACCCCTACGTCTGGGCCGCGGAACTGCGCGAGCTGCTCGACATCATCGACGACGAGGTGCCCGAGGGACGCCGGCGCGACCGGATGTACGCCCAGTGGTTCCGCACCGCGGTGCTGCGGCGGCTCGGCGGGGGCAGGTTCGTCACCTCCTCCACGGGCCGGGCGGCCACCTTCACCACCCTGCGCGAGCTGGTGGTCCAGCGCTTCCCCCCGCGCCTCGACCTCCTGCTGCCCGTCCCGTTGCGGGCCCGCGCCGCGCTGCTCCGCGCGGGCAGGCTCGACCAGCTCGTCGTCCTGGCCGGGGCCATGCGCGGCGTCCGCCTCCAGGCCGACCTCGAGGCCCTCACCTGGGACGACGGCGCGCTCGCCCTGGGGCTCACCGTGGAGATCATGCAGGCCGACGGCACCCCGATGCGCTTCGTCCCGTACGGGAACGACGGCCTGCTCTGGCAGCCTCCGGTCCCCCTCGACGGGCTCCGCCTGCCGCCCGAGATGGCCGACGTCAGCCAGGCCGCCGCCAGGGCGCGGTTCGAGGTCTACATCAGGCACGAGGACACCGGGGACGTCCACTTCCTGCCCTCGGAGTGCTCGATGATCCGCAGCCGTCACCGCAACGGGGTCAGGCTCCAGGTCACCGGCGAGGCCCGGCTGGACGTCGACTCGGCGGCCATGGGCGGCCCGCTGCCCCCCGGGCTCTGGGAGATACACGTGCGCATGTACGGAGGGGCGCAGCAGGCGCGCACCCGGGTGACCGGGTCGCCGCTGAACTGCACCGGGATGGTCGCCGACCGCTCCAAGCGGCTGATCGTCCCCTGGTGGTCCGACCGGGGGGAGCTGGGGATCTGCGTGGAGCCGCGCTCGTTCCCCGAGTCGATCGTCCTCGTCTCCCCGGGTACGACGGTCATCAGGCAGCGCAAGCACGTCTTCGTCGTCGTGCCCGTGCCGTACGTGCCGCCGAGCGGGGGGCCGCCCGCGGAGCTGGTGTTCCGCCAGACCGCGGGCAGGGAACGCGAGGTCGCCGCCCCCGCGCTGGTCGAGCCCGGCGTCCCCGGGGAACTGGCCGGGCGGCTGATCGCCAAGATCCCGACCCGGCTGGCGTACCGGGAGGGGTTTCTCGCGCCGGGCGTCTGGGCGCCGTTCCTGCGGGTGGACGGCAAGGAGACCGGGCTCCGCTTCAAGGTGGAGATGAACCGCGGCGGCCGGGTGGAGATCCACAGGTCCGCCGCCGCCAGGCTCTCCGAGCCCTGGTACCCGCTGCTGAAGCGGGTCGCGCTGCGGATACCGCTGGTCAGGAACGCGGTCCGGGTGACCAGGACCGTCCGGCGGCGCTACATGCTCAACTGACATCCGCCCGGCGCCACCCGCCCCGTCGGGGGCGGTGTGGTGCCGGGCGGTGCGTCACACGGGTGGCGTGTCACACGGGTGGTGTCACAGGCTCAGCCGGCACTCGTTGGGCAGGTCGCCGGTCGAGGGCCTCGGCAGGGTCGCGCTCGGCGGCGGGCTCTGCCTGCGCTCCACCCAGCCCTCCAGGGTCTCGAACGCGCTGCGGAAGCACGGCAGCAGCGGGCGGAGCCTGTCGGGGTAGGAGGCGTAGAGGCTGTCCACGTGGGTGCCGTCGGTGATCCGGTAGTAGCGGAACGGCCGGTGCTCGCCGACCATGTCCGCGTAGACGTCGCCGGAGCGGGAGATCGGCAGCAGCGTGTCCAGCGTGCCGTGGATCGTGATCAGCGGCTTGCCGATCCGGCCGGTGAGCCCGATCTTCCTCACCGCCGCGTACGGCTTGCGCGCGTCGTAGTCGTAGTCGGCGTCGCAGGCAGGGGTTCCCGAGGCGCAGAAGGGGGTGCCCGCGTCGGTGTCGCCGTCGAAGGAGGGGTCGAGCTCCTCACGGTAGACGCGCTGGGTCAGGTCCCAGTAGTACTGGTGGTGGAACGGCCACAGGAACTCCGAGCCGCGGGCGAAACCCGCGTCGTACATCGCCTGGGTGTCGCCCGCCGGGTAGGCCCGCAGCGCCGGGGGCAGGTAGTTGAGCAGGTTGTCACCCTTGACCCGCCAGAGCGTGCCCTCCCAGTCGATACCGCCGTCATACAGCCAGGCCCGGTTCTCCAGTTGCCAGCGGACCAGGTACCCGCCGTTGGAGATGCCCGCGGCGTAGGTCCGCTCGGGAAGCCTGCCGTAGCGCTGGGCGACGACGGCCTTGGCCGCGATCGCGACCTGCGTGACCCGGTCGTTCCACTCGGCGACCGCGTCACCGGGCCGGCGGCCGTCCTTGTAGAAGGTGGCGCCGACGTTGCCCTTGTCCGTCACCGCGTAGGCGTAGCCCTTGGCCAGCGCCCAGTCGGAGACGGTGAAGTCGTTGGCGTACTGCTCCCGGTTGCCCGGGGTGCCGGTGACCACCAGCCCGCCGTTCCAGTCGTCGGGCAGCCGCAGGACGAACTGCGAGTCGTGGTTCCAGCCGTGCGTCGTGTTGGAGGTCGAGGTGTCGGGGAAGTAGCCGTCGACCTGGATGCCGGGCACGCCCTTCGGGTTGACCGCCCCCGCCGGGTGCAGGCCCGCCCAGTCGGCCGGGTCGGTGTGCCCGGAGACGGTCGTGCCGGCCGTCGTGAGGTCGTCCAGGCAGGCCTTCACCTGGTGCTCGGCACCCGGCACCGCCACCCGGTCCAGCCGGGCGCAGTGCGCCGGTGAGGTCCCCGCGCTCGCCGCCGGCGCCCCGGACAGGGCCACCAGGGCTGCGAGGCCGGCGGCGGCGAATCCCGCGGCCGTTCTGGTACGTGAGGTCGCGCCGGGGACCGGACCGAGGAGCCGGGTTCGAGCGGCCGAACCGCGACGCGAAGCGTCGCCATGGGTACTGTGCATCGTCAGCTCCGCTTCAGGTGGTCGGAGAGGGCGGAGCGGAACTCGGCGGGCCGCTCGATGTGCGGGCTGTGGCCGCAGTCCAGGACGATCTCGGTGTACGGGCCGTACCGCTCCAGGACGGCGCGGGTCTGGGTGACCATCGGCTGCGCGGGGGTGCCAGGCGAGCCGGGGACGGCCCCCAGGGCGCCCAGGTGGGCCAGGTCGAACAGCGAGGTGTCGGAGACGATCACGTCGGCCTCGCCCCTGATCCACAGGATCGGCGGCTTCGGGTCGATCGTGTGCAGGTCGTCGATCCGGAAGTGCGTCGGGGCGAACGAGTTGAGCACGCCCCGCGTGCCGGGACGGACCCCCGGCCACTCCTCCGACGCCGCCGCGTCACCCGGGTAGTGGTCCTCGCCCACCCTCGTGGACAGCATCGACGCGACCAGGGCGTCCTCGTCCTCGATCACCGTGCCGGGTTTCACGTACGTGGTCCGCATCACGTTCCTCGGCGAGACCGGGGAGCCGTCCGAGGTGTCCCCTTCCGCGAGCAGCTTCACGAAGTCGGGGTTGGCCGCCCCCGCCCCGCCGCCCGTGCCGTCGGGATGGTTCAGCACGCCGTCGGCACCGTGCGTGCCGCCGAAGCCGTACGGGGAGATCGGGTTGACCAGGGTCACGCTCCGCACGGCGGACGGACGGTCGCGCAGCGCCTGCAGCACGACCCCGCCGCCCATGCTCCAGCCGACCAGGTGCACGCCGTCCAGCCCGAGGGCGTCGAGGAGGGCGAGCACGTCGTCGGAGTAGTCCCGCAGGCCGCGGGTGGCGTCGACAGGGGCGGGCTCGGTGTCGCCGAAGCCCCGCAGGTCCACGGCGAGCGGCCGGTGGCCCGCCTCCGCGAGGGCGAGCAGCGTGCCCCGCCAGAAGGCGGCGCTCGACACGTTCCCGTGCACGAACAGCACGGTCTCGCCGCTTTCCAGAGTGTTTCCGGCGTTCTGGTCGTTCCCGGTGACCGACAGGACGTTCTGGGTGATCCGGCCGGTGGGCACCGGCCGGTTCTCGATGCGCATCAGATGTCTCTCCGTACCGGTCAGCGAGTGGTCTCGGCCTCGTCGTGGGTGCCGATGGTGACGAGGTCGCGGCCACGGGTCTCGCGCGAGACGTACACGGTGATCAGGGTGAGCACGGCGGCCCCGGCCACGTACAGCGTGACGGGGAGCGACGACTTGTAGGCGTCCAGCAGGGCGACCGCGATCAGCGGGGCGAGGGCGCCCGCGACGATCGAGGCGAGCTGCGAGCCGATCGAGACGCCCGAGTAGCGCATCCTCGTGGCGAACAGCTCGGAGAAGAACGCGGCCTGCGGGCCGTACATCGCGCCGTGCAGGATCAGCCCGACGGTCACCGCCAGGGTGACGGCGGCGAAGTTCTTCGTGTCGATCAGCGGGAAGAACGCGAAGGACCACAGCCCCACCCCGGCGGCGCCGAGCAGGTAGACGGGCCGGCGGCCCAGCCTGTCGGACAGCGCCCCCCACATCGGGATCGAGACGAAGTGGATGGCCGAGCCGATCAGCACCGCGTTGAGCACGACCGGCTTCGCCAGCCCGGCCTGCGCCGTCGCGTAGACCAGCACGAACGCGGTGATCACGTAGTAGGAGACGTTCTCCGCGAAGCGGGCGCCGATCGCGATGAGGACGTCGCGCCAGTGGTACCTGAAGACCTCGACGATCGGCAGGGACTTCGAGGGCTTGGCGTTCGCGACCGCCTGCTGGAAGACCGGCGACTCGCTGATGGAGAGCCGGATCCACATGCCGACCAGCACCAGCACGCCGGAGAGCAGGAACGGGATCCGCCAGCCCCAGCTCACGAACGCCTCCTCCGTCTGGACCGCGGCCAGCACCGCCAGCACGGCGGTGGCCAGCAGGTTGCCGCCGGGGGCGCCCGCCTGCGGCCAGGAGGCCCAGAAGCCGCGGCGCGCTGCGTCGCCGTGCTCGGAGACGATCAGTACCGCGCCGCCCCACTCGCCGCCGAGGGCGAAGCCCTGGACGAGCCGGAGCAGGGTCAGCAGCAGCGGCGCCGCCATGCCGATCGCCGCGTGGGTCGGCAGGCAGCCGATCAGGAAGGTCGCCCCGCCCATCATCAGCAGGCTGACCACCAGCAGCTTCTTGCGGCCGATCCGGTCGCCGAAGTGCCCGAAGACCAGCGCGCCCAGCGGGCGGGCCACGAAGCCCACCGCGTAGGTCAGGAACGCCAGCAGGGTGCCCGTCAGCGGCTCCGACTGGGGGAAGAACAGCTGCGGGAAGACCAGCGCGGCGGCGGAGCCGTACAGGAAGAAGTCATACCACTCGATCGTGGTGCCGACGAGGCTGGCACCCACGATCTTTCCGATGGGGGTACGGGTTTTCTCTGCCATCTCACTCACCAAGGGGAATCGCTGTTGGGGGGGATTCCGGCTACCGTACGTAGTGGTAGGCGTCACTCCTATGGGTACGACCGCCATAGCCGACGGGCGCCCTATGTGGATGTGTGAGGCCGCCCCGCCGCGAGGCCCGCCGGCGGCCGGATCAGCCGCTGAGCCGGTGCAGGCGCAGGGCGAGCTGGATCTCCAGGGCCCGCTCGGGGGCCTGCCAGTCGTCGCCGAGCAGCTGGCCGATCCGGTCCAGCCGCTGGGTGACCGTGTTGACGTGGATGTGCAGGGCCTCGCTCGTCCGCGACAGCGAGCCGCCCGTGCCGAAGTACGCGGTGAGCGTCTGGACCAGCGCGGTGCCCCTGCGGGCGTCGTAGTCGATCACCGGGCCGAGCGCCGAGGCGAGGAACGCCCCGATGTCGCGCCCCTCGCCGACGAGCAGGCCGACGAAGCCCAGCTCCCTGGCTCCGGCGCCCTCCCCGGCCCTCCCCAGGGCCACCAGGGCGTCGGCGCAGCGCTGCGCCTCCCGGTGCGCGGCGGCCACCTCCGCGGTGCCGCGCACGGGCCCTCCGGCGCCCGCGGTGGCCGGGTGGCCGAGCGAGGCGCTCAGCTCGGCCGCCACCCGCTTGGCCAGGGGTCCCGGCCGGTCCCCGGGAAGCAGCAGGACCACCTCGTCGCCGCGCTGCGCGGCGAGGCCGTGGTGCAGCGTCGCCTGGGAGGACGCCCAGAACGCTGCCCGCTCCCGCCCGCCGCCGTGGCGGACCACGACCACCACGTGGTCGTGGTCCAGGTTCACCCCGACCCGCCGGGCGCGGTCGGCCAGGCCGTCGAGGGCGGGCCGCGAGATCAGGTCGTCGAGCAGCTCGCCCCTGACCCGGCCCTCCGCCTCGGCCACCGTACGCCTGAACAGCAGCAGCAACGCGGTCACCAGCGCGGCCCGCTCCAGGATGCGCTGGTCGGCGTCCGACACCTGGCCGCCGTTGCGCAGCACCAGCGTGCACAGCGGCTCCGCGCCCACGTCCACCGACGCGACCAGCAGGTCTCCCTGCCGCACGGTGCGTCCCAGCGCCCTCGACGACCGCGCGGCGTCCGCGATCACGTCCGCGGCCTTCCGCGTCCCTCGCCTGGCGGCCGGCTTCGAGCCCGGTCTCCGGCCGGTCCCCGAGTTCGTCCCCGATCCCGTTCTCGATCCCGTCTCTTGGCCGGACGCCGGCTGGTCGGACGCCGCCTCGCCCAGCGCGCCCTCCTCCAGCACGCCCGCGTCCCCGGCGATCGGGTGCCCGGCGTCGTCGAGCACCGTCAGCGAGCCGCCGAGCACCTCCGTCACCACCGCCGCCACGTCCTCGACCCCGCCGCCGCGCAGCACCAGGCCGGTCATCCGGTCGTGCGCGAGCGCGGCGCGCTCCACGGCCTGGCTGTGCGCGTTCACCTGCCGGTTGGCCTCGCTGAGCTCCTCCAGCGCGTTCCTGGTCTCCTGCAGCAGCCGGGCGTTGTCGATCGCCACCGCCGCGTGCGCCGCCAGCGAGCCCAGCAGCACGACCTCGTCCTGGGTGAAGGGCCGCACGCTCCGGTTGGCCGCGAACAGCACGCCGATCACCCGGGCGCCCAGCTTGAGCGGTACGCCGAGGATGGCGACCAGCCCCTCTTCGAGCACCGCGTCGTCGATGTCGGTCTTGTGGCGGAAGCGCTCGTCGGCGAAGTAGTCGGCGGTCGAGTACGGGGTGGCGGTCTGGGCCACCAGCCCGCCGAGCCCCGCGCCCATGGCCAGCCGCAGCGCCCGGAACTTCGCCGACACCGAGCCGTCGGTCACCCGCATCCAGGTGTCGCCCCGCTCCGGGTCGTGCAGGGTCATGTAGGCCGCGTCGGTGCCGAGCAGCTGCCTGGCCCGGTGCACGATGGCCTCCAGGACGGCGTCCAGGTCCCGCAGCCCGGCCAGGTCGCCCGCCGTGTCGAACAGCGCCGACAGCTCCGCCTCCCGCTTCGCCCTGCGCCGCAGCAGCGCCCGCACCTTCAGCGCGGCGAGCTTGGTCTCCTCCAGCTCCGCCAGCGCCTCCGCGCCGACCCCGCCGGTCCTCGCCGAGAGAACGGGCCCCTCGAACTCGACCGCCGAAGCCTCCCTGGCCAGCAGTTCGAGAAAGACCCGTGCGCTCATACCGACCATTCTCCGATGCTCGCGACGCCGCTCAGGTCCGGCTCCTTCCCCCGTCGGTTCGATCTCCGGCGCCGGTCCCACGGGTTCACCGGGCTCAGCGAGCGGTCCAGCCGCCGTCTATGGGGAGGGAGGTGCCGGTCATGAAGGAGCCGTGCGGGCCGCAGAGGTAGGCGACGAGCTCGGCGACCTCCTCCGGTTCGATCAGCCGTTTGACGGCGGCGGGGGCGAGCATGATCTGCTCGACCACCTCGTCCCTGCCGATGCCGTGGGTGCCGGCCTGGGCGCCGATCTGGTTCTCCACCAGGGGCGTGCGGACGTAGGCGGGGCTCACGCAGTTGGAGGTGACGCCGTGGGGGGCGCCCTCCAGGGCGATCGTCTTGGACAGCCCTTCGAGGGCGTGCTTGGCGGTGACGTACGCCGACTTGTAGGGCGAGGCGCGGAGCCCGTGGACCGAGGAGATGTTGACGATCCGGCCCCAGCCGCGCTCGTACATGCCCGGCAGGACCTCCCTGACCAGCAGGAAGGGTGCCTCGACCATCACTTTGAGGATCTTGGAGAACACCTCGGGGGGGAACTCCTCGATCGGGGCGACGTGCTGGAACCCGGCGTTGTTCACCACGATGTCCGTGCCGGGCGGGATCGCCCGGACGAAGTCCGGGTCCGACAGGTCCGCGACGACGGGTGTTCCCGAGATCTCCGCGGCGACCTTCGCCGCCGCCTCGGCGTCGATGTCGACCGCCAGCACGTGCGCGCCGGCCGCGGCCAGCCGGTGCGCGCAGGCGCGCCCGATCCCGCTGCCCGCCCCGGTCACCACGGCTCGCCGACCCGCTAGGTCAATCATGCTGCCGAATCTAGGCAATGACCCGAATCCCGGCCCATGTCGCCCACCCCCACACTCCGTTACGTGCTTATGTGGCGAGTCTCCGCTCCGGCAGGGACGCCGTCTTCCCTCCGCACCCGTTCCAGGGGGCGCCTTCGCGCGTTCCGGGACGCGAACGCCCGGAGCCGGCCGCCGGGGGTCGCGCGACTCTCAGATGGTGACCGGGTACATGAGCGTGAGCTCGTCGCCGGGGAGGCCGCGGATGCCCCAGTTGACCTTGGGCGACTCCATGATCACGATTTCCAGGTCCTCTGCGGGGAGGTCGAGCGCCTCGCCGGTCCTGGTGAACAGGGCGCGGATCAGCGAGCGCTTGGCCTCGTCCGACCGGCCGCTGAAACAGGCGATCTCCACGATGAGGTACCGCTCGCTCCGCTGCGGGCAGATCATGTCCTCGGCGTCCAGCAGCAGGAACCGGTGGAACCGCTTGTCCTCGGGGAGTTGCCAGACGTCCACCAGGCAGCCGTGGACGGTGTCGGAGATCTCCCGGCGTCGGTCGGCCCACACGTCCCTGCGGCCGTAGAACTTGATCTGGGTCATGCCTTGAGTCTCCCAGGCCGGGGCACGGTCTACGAGGGCGGCCGGGTCATGGAGAGCACGTCGAGCAGCTCGTCGAGCCGTTCCTCGGTGAGGGTGCCGTTGGCGACGTGGCCGCGCTCGATGACGACCTCGCGGATGGTCTTGCGCTCCGCCAGGGCCTGCTTCGCTATCTTCGCGGCCTCCTCGTATCCGACGTACGGGTTGAGCGGGGTGACGATCGACGGCGACGACTCCGCGTACTCGCGCATGCGGTCGACGTTGGCGGTGATGCCGTGCACGCACCGGTCGGCCAGCAGCCGGGAGGCGTTGGCGAGCAGCCGTACCGACTCCAGGACGTTGCGCGCGATGACCGGGAGCATCACGTTGAGCTCGAACGTGCCCGAGGCGCCGGAGAAGGCGATGGCCGCGTCGTTCCCGATGACCTGGGCGGCGACCATGGTCACCGCCTCGGGGACGACGGGGTTGACCTTGCCCGGCATGATCGAGGAACCGGGCTGCAGGTCGGGCAGGTTGATCTCGCCCAGTCCCGCCCGAGGGCCGGACCCCATCCAGCGCAGATCATTGGCGATCTTGTTGAGCGAGATCGCGACCGTGCGGAGCTGGCCGGAGAGCTCGACGACGGCGTCCCGGGCACCCTGGGCCTCGAAGTGGTCGGGAGCCTCGGAGAACGGCAGCCCGGTGGCCTCGCGCAGCCTCTCGATGACCTTGGCCGCGAAGCCGGGAGGGGTGTTGACGCCGGTGCCGACCGCCGTGCCGCCCAGGGGCAGCTGGGTGAGGCGCGGGAGCGCGCCCCGCACCCGCGCGATGGCGTTCTCGACCTGCGTGGCGTACCCGCCGAACTCCTGCCCCAGCGTGACCGGGGTGGCGTCCATCAGGTGCGTGCGCCCGGCCTTGACCACGCCGTCGAACTCCAGCGACTTGTCCCGCAGCGCGGTGGCCAGGTGCCGCAGCGAGGGGATCAGGTGGTACGAGACCTCGGTCGTGGCGGCGACGTGGATGGACGTGGGGAACACGTCGTTGGACGACTGCGAGGCGTTCACGTGGTCGTTGGGGTGGACGGGACGGCCGAGCCGCTCCTCGGCGAGGGTGGCGATCACCTCGTTGGCGTTCATGTTGGAGGAGGTGCCGGAGCCGGTCTGGAAGACGTCGACGGGGAACTCGCCGTCCCACTCGTTCTCCGCGACGTCGGTGGCGGCCTCGGCGATCGCCTGCGCCAGCTCCTTGTCGAGCACCCCCAGCTCCGCGTTGACCTCGGCCGCGAGTGCCTTGATCAGGCCGAGCGCCGCGATGTGCGGGACCTCCAGCCCGCGCCCGGAGACGGGGAAGTTCTCCACCGCCCGCTGGGTCTGCGCCCGCCACTTCGCACCCGCGGGAACCCGTACCTCACCCATCGAGTCATGCTCGATCCGATACTCGCTCATGAACCCAGTCTGCGTCCTGGAGGGGGAATCAAACCGGGCGGGGAGCGGGTGGGTACGGGGTTCTCCTCGCGGGCCGTGCTCGTGACCGTGCTCAGAAGTGCTCAGGACCGTGCCCGGAAGTGCTCAGAAGAAGGCGGCCACCGTCAGAATCATGATCACCACGAGGGCGATCGCCGCCACGCCCATGAGGACGAGGACGCCGATCCGGGTCTTCTGGGACGGCGGCTTCCTCGGTCCGGGACGGCCGGGGTCGGGCCGGGCGTTCTGGTTCGCGATCGCGAACAGGTCGGTGCCCAGGCCCGGGGAGCGGTAGGCGCCGTCGGACGCCTCGGGGCCCGGCGGACGCCAGGGCTGCGCGGCCCCCGGCCCTCCCCGGTCGGGCGGGCCGCCGGCGCCGGGCGGCCGGTTGCCGGGGAAGAGCCTCAGCGGCGGAGGGGGCGCTTCGGAGTCGGGGGACCCCGGGCGCCCCTCGCCGGAGGCCGCGAGCTCCGGATCGACCGGGGGGAAGCCGTGCGGCGGGGTGGCGGAGAGATCGGGTCTGCCGCTCACCGGGAAACCGTGGGGCGGGGTGGCCGCCGACTCGCTTCCCGGGCCTCCGAAGACCGCCGTCTCCTCGGCCGGCGCCTCGAAGGCACCCGGCCCGAACGCCCCAGGCCTCCCGAAGGCGCCACCGGGAGCCGCGGGTCCTCGCGCGACGGGGGTGCCGAGACCGGCGGGACCCTTTCGTCCCGCGACCGGTCTGCCCGGCTCCGCGAGAGGCGGCCGGTCCGGGTAGGGCGAGGTCGTCGGACGGCCGGAGGCCGGCGCCGGGGAGGCGGTGGGTCCGGTGGGTCCGGAGGGTCCGGAGGGTTCCGTGGGCGCCGTTCCGCCGGGGATGCGCAGACCGTCCTTGGGGCGGATGACCACCATGGTGCGGTCGGCGTCGAAACCGCCGGCGCCGTCCTCGGGGGCGCCGGGGCCATCCGGCTCCTGCCCGGCGTCTTCGGTGTCTTCGGCGTCTCCTGCGTCTCCGATGTGTCCGGTGTCTCCGGCGTCCTCCACGAGGGGGGTCTCGGAGGCCGGGGGAGACGGTGCGAAGGCGGGGGCGGAAGGGGCCGCGGCGGGCGCCGGGGGCGGGGGGAGGGACTCCGCGAGGTGCGAGGGGGTGTCGGCCACCGCCCGGAGCAGCGCGCCCGCCTGGGCGGCCGTCAGCCGCGTCGTGTGGTCCTTCTCCAGCAGCTGCTCGAGCACCGGGCGCAGCGGCCCCGCCTGGGTCGGCGGGTCGACCTGCTCGCTCATCAGCGCGGCCAGGGTCTCCGCCACCGAGGACCGCTCGTAGGCCGGGCGGCCCTCGACCGCGAAGTACAGCGTGGCGCCGAGGGACCACAGGTCGGACTCGGGCCCGGTGTGCTCGCCGCGTGCCCGCTCGGGCGCGGTGTATCCGGGGGAGCCGATCACCATGCCGGTCTTGGTGAGGCTCGTGTCGCCCTCCGCCTTGGCGATGCCGAAGTCGGTGAGGACCACCCGGCCGCTCTCGGTGATCAGCACGTTGCCGGGCTTCACGTCGCGGTGCAGGACCCCCTGGGCATGGGCCGCGCGGAGCGCCCCCAGCAGGTCGGCCCCGATCTCGGCGACGAGGCGGGGTGGGAGGGGACCCTCCTCCTCGATCACCTGCTCCAGGGAACGCGCCTGCACGAGCTCCATGATGATCCAGGGGCTGCCGTCCTCGACGATGGCGTCGTGGACGGTGGCCACCGAGGGGTGGCTGATGCGGGCGGCCGTACGACCCTCGCGGATCATCCGTTCCCGAAGTTCGGTGCGCTGCGCCTCGCTGAGGCCGGGCTCCTGGCGGATCTCCTTGATGGCGACCTCACGGCCGAGGGAACGGTCGTGGGCTTTCCAAACGGTGCCCATCGTGCCTCGGCCGAGCGGCGCGATCAGCTCGTAACGGTCCGCGAGCACACGCGTCTGCTGTTCCGGCATGAGAAGAAGATAGCCATTCCACCTTGAGAAGCGCTTTACCCGCGCTTACGGAGTTCCCTCGGCCAGAGAAGACGCGGGAGGACCAACCTTATGAAGGGTGTCATAAAACGGACAATTGGGCGATAGGTTGGCGAAATCTCCGTCGGCTTCCGGTGGACGCCCTCGCCGGGACGCCGGTGCGCGCGAAGCTGGGGCGTCGGCCCCGACGCGGGCCCCGACGGCGGCGGGGGCGATCCGGGCGAGGAGGGCCGCGGTGCCGGGGGCGGCGCGGAGCCGACCCGGTGCAGCCCGCGGTGCTGCGAGCGGCGGCTGAACTGCGGAGCCGACGCCCCGTCGGACCCGCCCGGGGACGGCCTGCCCTCGGGCCGCCCGGGGGGCCTGGGGAGGGACTCCTCGGCCATCCCGCCGGCCGCCACCCTGGCGAGCATCATCGAGGCCCGCCCCGCCTCGAGCCGGGAGTTCGGGTCGATCGTGAGGAGGCCGCGCAGCACCGGCGTGAGCGGTCCGGCCCGCTCCATGGGGATCGGCTCACCACTGGTCAGCGCGGCGAGCGCGGCCGCCGCCGTACGGCGCCCGTGCAGGCCCCGGCCCTCGACGGCGGTGTAGAGGGTCGCGCCGAGCGACCACAGGTCGCCGGACGGGCTTGCCTTGGCCCCCAGCACGCGCTCGGGGGCGATGTATCCGGCGGAACCCAGCACGATGCCCGCCTGGGTGATCGACACGTCGCCTTCGAGCGCGGCCAGGCCGAAGTCGGTGAGCACGGCCCGGTCGTCGGTCACCAGGACGTTGCTCGGCTTCACGTCGCGGTGGAGGATCCCCTTGGCGTGCACGGCGCGCAACGCCCCCAGGACCTGCCGGCCGATCTCGGCCACCTGGCGCGGCGGCAGCGGCCCGTGGTCCTGGAGGAGCTGCTCCAGCGATCGGGCGCGGAGCAGCTCCATCACGATCCAGGGGCGCTCGTCCTCGGTGACGACGTCGAAGACGGTGATGACGGAGGGGTGGGCGACCATCGCGGTCGCGCGTCCCTCGCGCTCGGTCCTGGCGCACAGCTCGGCACGGAGCTCCTCGTCGAGGACCAGGGGGAGGCGGACCTCCTTGACGGCCACCTCGCGGTTGAGCAACTCGTCGTGTGCTCGCCAGACGGTGCCCATGCCACCGCGCCCCACCGGTTCTGACAGCCGGTAGCGCGCTGCGAGAAGGTATCCGGGCGGCGCACGCATGTGGTGCAGCTTACCGATTTGCGTAATGCGACCAGTAGAGACCGGGCCGAATCTTCTTGCCAACTTGGGTCAGATTTTCGCGCTCGTGACTGTTGAGAAACTTTGCGTGACATCTGCCCAGTTGGCCAGGCTCCACGGCTTCTCTCCATGATCGGGCCGTACGTTGCGTTACTGCAGGTAATAGGCGTGCTTTCAGGCGTCGAACACCAGCGGCGAGGTGGATTTCGTCCCGACATTGCCGTGATGGTCGTAGACCTGCTCGCCAGGGAGACTGGCGGATTCCTGTTCGCGGCCACCCAGCAGAGCGAGCGGCAGAACCTCGCGGATCTCGGTGCCGCCTACGCGGCCTTTCGCGGACTGGGCGTGCCCGTCGTCTTCGGCACCTGGCGTGACGCGCTGGACGAACTGCTGCGTCTCGGCGAGGAGCGGGCCGTACCCGTCATCGTCGACGAGTTCCCCTACCTGACCGCGACGACCCCCGCCCTGCCCTCGTACCTCCAGGCGGCGCTCAGCCCGCTCGGCCACGCGAAGGAGCGTACGCGGACCAGGATGATCCTCTGCGGTAGCGCTCTCACCACCATGGCCCGGCTTCTGGGGAGTGGAGCACCACTTCGCGGACGAGCCTCGCTGGAGTTGGTCGTCCGGCCGTTCAGGTTCCGCGATGCCGCCGCCTTCTGGAACGTCGGCCACGACCCCGAACTCGCGTTCCGGCTGAACGCCCTGGTCGGCGGGACTCCGGCCTACCTTGAGATGTGCGGTGGATCCGGGCCGGCCGACCTCGCGGCGTTCGACAGATGGGTGGAGCGCCGTCTGCTCAACCCGGCCTCGGCCATGTTCCGCGAGGGTGCGCTCCTGCTCAGGGAGGAGCCCTCGATCGCCGATCCGACCTCCTACGCCGCCACGTTGAGCGCTCTCAGCGCCGGTAACCACCGGCGTTCGGAGATCGCCTCGGCGCTCGGCCGCCCGAGTAGCGCCCTGGCGCACCTGCTGTCGGGGCTTCAGGACATCGGCCTGATCGAGCAGGTCGACGACGCCCTGCGGGACAAGCGCGCCCTGTTCCGCGTCGCGGAACCCGTCGTCCGCTTCCACCAGCTGCTCATTCAGCGGCACGAGCCGGAACTGGTCGTACGGCGAGCGGCCCAGGTCTGGGCCGCCAACGCGGACACGGTCTCAGGGAAGATCTACGGTCCGCACTTCGAGGACCTCTCCAGGGAGTGGTGCCTCGAACACGCCGCCGCCGAAACCCTCGGAGGTGTCGCGGCGGCCGTCCGGCCCACGCAGATCCCCTGCAAGGAGCACCGGCAGGGCCACGAGCTGGACATCGTGGTGACCGAGACGGCTCCGTTCGCCGCCGACAGGATCATCGCCATCGGGGAGGCCAAAGGCACGACCACACCCGTCCCCCTCGCCGAGCTCCAGCGCCTCGAACACCTGCGGGGGCTGCTTCCCGGCGCGAAGGTCACCGCGCAGCCCAAGCTCCTGCTGTTCTCCCGGTCGGGCTTCACCGCCGACCTCGCGCACACCGCCGCACGGCGCTCCGACGTCGAACTCGTCGACCTCGGGCGCCTGTACGGCGGATCCTGACGGGGCGGCGCCCCGCCAGGGGGACGTCAGCGGCGGCCGATGGTCAGGACGGGGCCGGTGGAGTCGGTGAAGAAGTCCTCGCCCTTGTCGTCCACGACGATGAAGGCGGGGAAGTCCTCGACCTCGATCTTCCAGACGGCCTCCATGCCCAGCTCGGGGTATTCCAGGACCTCAACCTTCTTGATGCAGTCCTGGGCGAGGCGGGCGGCGGGGCCGCCGATGGAGCCGAGGTAGAAGCCGCCGTGGGTCCGGCACGCGTCGGTGACCTGCTTGGAGCGGTTGCCCTTGGCGAGCATGACCTTGGAGCCTCCGGCCGCCTGGAAGCGTTCGACGTAGGAGTCCATCCGCCCGGCGGTGGTGGGACCGAAGGAGCCCGAGGCGTAGCCCTCGGGGGTCTTGGCGGGTCCGGCGTAGTAGACCGCGTGGTTCTTGAGGTATTCCGGCATCTCGCCGCCCGCGTCCAGCAGCTCGCCGATCTTGGCGTGCGCGATGTCGCGGGCGACCACCAGCGGCCCGGTCAGCGACAGGCGGGTCTTGACCGGGTATCTGGTCAGCTCGGCGAGGATCTCCGGCATCGGGCGGTTGAGGTCGATCTTGACGACGTCGTCCGAGAGGTGGTCGTCCGTGGTCTCCGGCAGGAACCTCGCCGGGTCGGTCTCCAGCTGCTCCAGGAAGACCCCCTCGGGGGTGATCTTCGCCAGGGCCTGGCGGTCGGCGCTGCAGGAGACCGCGATGGCGACGGGGCAGGAGGCGCCGTGGCGGGGGAGGCGGATGACGCGGACGTCGTGGCAGAAGTACTTGCCGCCGAACTGCGCGCCGATGCCGAGCTTCTGGGTGAGCTCGAAGACCTTGGCCTCCAGCTCGGTGTCGCGGAAGCCGTGGCCCGAGGGGGAGCCCTCGGTGGGGATGGAGTCCAGGTAGCGGGCGCTGGCGTACTTGGCGGTCTTCAGGGCGAACTCGGCGGACGTGCCGCCGACGACGATCGCCAGGTGGTACGGCGGGCAGGCGGCCGTTCCGAGGGAGCGGATCTTCTCCTCCAGGAACTGGAGCATCCGCTTCTCGTTGAGCACCGCCTTCGTCTCCTGGTACAGGAACGACTTGTTGGCGCTGCCGCCGCCCTTGGCCATGAACAGCAGCTTGTACTCGTCGGGGTGGCCGCCCGGGTCCTCGGCGTAGAGCTCGATCTGCGCGGGGAGGTTGGAGCCGGTGTTCTTCTCCTCCCACATGGTGAGGGGGGCCATCTGGGAGTAGCGCAGGTTGAGCCGGGTGTAGGCGTCGTAGACTCCGCGGGAGATGTGCTCGGCGTCGGCGCCGTCGGTGAGCACGTGACGGCCGCGCTTGCCCATCACGATCGCGGTGCCGGTGTCCTGGCACATCGGGAGCACGCCGCCCGCCGAGATCGACGCGTTCTTCAGCAGGTCGAGGGCGACGAAGCGGTCGTTCCCGCTCGACTCGGGGTCCTCGATGATCTTGCGGAGCTGGGCGAGATGGGACGACCGCAGGTAGTGGGAGATGTCGTGGACGGCGTTCTCGGTGAGGAGCCGCAGCGCCTCGGGCTCGACCTCCAGGAACCTGCGGCCCGCGGCCTCGACGACCCGTACCCCCTCGGCGGTGATCAGACGGTACTCCGTCTCGTCCGGTCCCATGGGAAGCAGGTCGGTGTAGTCGAACTCGGGCATCGTCGTCGATCCTCCGTGCGGGCGCTGTTTTCCCTAGAGGGTACGGCCTCGCCTTCACGCTCCGTCCTCGCGGTCGGTGCGGCGGCCCTCCTCCCCGAGCCGCGCACAACCGCATGGACATATAGTACTAAATCAGCATATTTGGGACAAGCATTAGTAGGTTATGCGTCTTTTGAGGACATATGTCCGAATGTACGGGGAAAGGGAGAAGAGCCGGGCCGAGCGTCCGGCGGAAGCTGGGGGACAGCATGAATATCGGAAACACCGTCCTGGCCGGAAACATCGTCCTGCTGGCAATCGTGGCCGTCTTCGTGGTGGCCGGCCTCGGCGTGTCACTGATAGCCATCACGCTGGCGAGCATCAAGGAATCCAACGGCCGTACCCCCCAGTGGCCGGTGAGCTGGCCGGAACCCCCGATGACCCTCTCCCGGCAGCGGCCGAAGGTCGCCTCCGGCCGGGCGAGCCTGCCCTCGCAGCAGGTGACCCTGTCCCTGCGGCGGGCCGGCGAGCCCGCGCGGCAGATCAACCTGCCCCAGCGGGTCGAGATACCCCGGCAGCGACCCGCTCCGCCTCAGCCGGCCGACGTACCCCCGCAGCGGGTGAGCCCGCTGAGCTGAGGCCGATGACGATGCCGGTGACCACGAGCGCGGCGCCGAGCAGGTCGGGCACCGACGGCGCGCCCAGGCCGAGGACGGCGCCGGTGACGATGGCGCCGACCGGGATCAGCCCGGCGAACAGCCCCGCCCTTCCCGGGCCGAGCCGGGGCAGGGCGTCGTACCAGAGGAAGAACGCCACGGTCGTCACGATCAGCGCCTGGTAACCCAGGCCCGCTGCCTCGGAGACCGTCGGCACGCGGAACATCGCGGTGCCGTCCGCGAGCAGACCGGCGACCACCAGCATCGGCACGGCCAGCGTCACCGAGTACGCGGAGACGCGCACCGCGCCCAGCTTCGGCAGCAGCGGGATGGCCAGCATGGAGAAGCAGAGCTCGCAGCCCAGCGCGCCCAGTGACCAGAGCAGCCCGGCCAGGTCGCCGCTGCCCAGCCCGGCGGCCACCGTCGCCCCGGCGGCGACCAGCGCCGCCGCCCCGAGCAGCCGGGGCGAGGGGCGCCCGCCGAGCAGGGCCAGCGCCAGCGGCACGGTGCCGAGGACGGTCCCGACCAGGGCCGGACCGCCGTGCCGGGTGGCCTCGACAACGCACACGTTGAAGATCACCAGTCCCGTCAGGGAGAGCGTCGCCAGCAGCGCCGTCTCGCGGGCCGTGAGCCGGACGAACCGCAGCCCCGCGACCCGGGCGACGGTGAGCAGGGCCGCGGCCGCGAGCAGGTGGCGCAGGGCCTGGCCGCCGTAGACCGGGTAGTCCCCGATCACCCCGGCGACCCCCGCCAGGGTGCCCACCAGGAACATCGCCGTCGCGGCCTGGACCAGGCCGCGCGACTCCCGTAGGACGGTGGAGCGGGTGGTGGGGCGGGTGGTGCTGACATCCACGTTCATGTGCGGAATGCTAGGAAGCCAATGGCACCCCTGTCGGGTCCAATGTGGCAGCGAAACAGAGGACCAATTGGCCGATCTGCACCTCGTCGTCGACCGGGCGGCGGGCGGCGTCGCCGCCCAGATCGCCCGCGAGCTCCGCGAGGCGGTACGCCGCGGGCGGCTGGCCGCGGGGGTCAGGCTGCCCGCCAGCCGCGAGCTGGCCAGGGATCTCGGCCTCTCCCGGGGTGTGGTGGTCGAGGCGTACGAGCAGCTCGTCGCCGAGGGGTTCCTGATCTCCCGGATCGGGGCGGGAACCGTCGTGGCCCCCGCCGCGGGCCGTCCCGCCGCCCTCCCCGTCCCTCCCGGCGGTCCTGACGGCCCCGAGGGCCCTTCCCGGACGCCGGAGGACCCGCCGCGCGCCGGGTCCCGGACCGCGGAGGCCCGCGGCGCGGAAAGGGAGCGCGAGCCGTATCACGGGCGCCGCTCCACCGCGCCCGACCTGGGGGCGTTCCCCAGGGAGCGATGGCTGGCCTCGATGCGCAGGACGCTCGCCGCGCTGCCCGCCGAGGCCCTGGACTACGGCGATCCCGGCGGCGTCCCGGCGCTGCGCGAGGAGCTGGCCGCCTATCTCAGGAGGGTCAGGGCGGCCGATGTGAGCCCGGACAACCTGGTGATCGTGGGCGGGGTGGCCCAGGGGATCAGTCTCACGATCCAGGCGCTCGCGGGGAGGCTTCCCCGGGGCCGGTCGCCCCACGATCTCGGCTGGTTCGTCCGGCGGGCCTCGCGTCCGGCGCCGCCCCCCGGCCGGATCCGGCTGGCGGTCGAGGACCCGGCCGGGGGACGCCAGCTCCCGTTGCTGCACGCCGCGGGCGCGGACCTGGTCGCCGTCCCTGTGGACGGCGAGGGCGTCGACGTCGGGGCCCTGGCCGCGACCGGGGCGCGCGCGGTGCTGCTCACCCCCGCGCACCAGTACCCGACGGGCGTCGTGCTCTCGCCCCGCCGCCGCGCCGAGCTGATCGAGTGGGCCGCCGCGACCGGAGCGGCGATCCTGGAGGACGACTACGACGCGGAGTTCCGCTTCGACCGCGACCCGGTGGGCTGCCTGCAGGGCCTCGCCGCCGACCGGGTGATCCTGATCGGGAGCGTCAGCAAGTCCCTGGCCCCCGGGCTCCGCCTGGGCTGGGTGGCCGCGCCGCCCGAGATCGCCGAGTCGCTGCGGCTGGCCCGCGGCGAGCTGGATCTGGGCTCGCCCGTCCTGGAGCAGTACGTCCTGGCCGACTTCGTCACGACGGGCGGCTACGACCGGCACCTGAGAAGGATGCGCCGGGAGTACCGCGCCCGCCGCGACGCCTTCGCGCTGGCGCTCGGCGAGCACCTTCCCGAGATCACCGTGCGGGGCGTCTCCGCCGGGCTCCACCTGCTCGCCGAGCTGCCGTACGGCTGGGACGAGGCGGCGGTGGCGGAGACGGCCCAGGACTGCGGGCTCGCGGTCGAGCCGGTGGGCCCGATGCGGCACGCCCCGGGCCCGCCCGCGCTGGTAATGGGCTTCGCCCGCCTGCCTGCCCGCCGCGCCGACGCGACGATCCGCGCCCTCGCGGACGCCCTGCGCCGTCGCCCCGCCCCATGAGCAGGCCTCCCGCCTGCGGATACGTTCACGTCGGAGCTTCCGGTGCGGTCCGATAGATCGTCTGGATGTCCTGACAAATTCTTGACGGCTTCTGACTCGTCGCTTAGAACTGGAGATCGACCGCTTTCTTCTTCGGAGGCACGATGCGTGTTGGACTACTGGGACTCGGCAGGATCGGGGTGTTCCACGCCGCGACCCTGGCGGCGCATCCCGGGGTCGACGAGCTGGTGGTGAGCGACGCGGACGGCGGGCGGGCGGAGGAGGTGGCCGCCAGGCTGGGAGCGCGGGTGGGGGACGCGTTCGACAGCGACGCGGTGGTCATCGCCACTCCCACGGCGACCCACGCCGAGCTGCTGATGCGCGCCTGCGCCAAGGGGGTGCCGGCGTTCTGCGAGAAACCGGTGGCGCCCGGCGTACGGGACACCCTCCGCGTGCTGGACGCGGCCAGGCGGAGCGGCACGGTCGTGCACATCGGCTTCCAGCGGCGCTTCGACGCCGGGTACGCCGCGGCGAGGAGGGCGCTGGCCGGCGGCGAGCTGGGCACGCTGTACCGGGTGCACATGGTGAGCGCCGACCCCTGCCCACCCGACCCCGGATACATCCCGATGTCCGGTGGCATCTACCGCGACTGCCACATCCACGACTTCGACATCCTGCGCTGGGTCACCGGCGGAGAGGCCGACACCGTCTACGCGACCGGCGCCAACCGGGGCGAGGCGTTCTTCGCCGAGGTGGGGGACGTCGACAACAGCGCCGCGCTGCTCACCATGGACGACGGCACGCTCGTCACCCTCCAGGGGTCGCGGTACAACGGCGCCGGGTACGACGTGCGGATGGAGCTGGCGGGCACCCTGCGGACCTGGGCGGTCGGCCTCGACCCGCGCGTGCCGCTGACCAGCTCCGAGGGCCTGCAGCCGCCGGGCGAGCCCTGGCCCGACTTCGCGGCCAGGTTCGAGCACGCCTACGTCGCCGAGCTCGACGCGTTTCTCGGCGCGGCGCGGGGGGAGACGGAGAGTCCCTGCACTGTCGAGGACGCCCTCGCGGCGCTCTACCTCGCCGAGGCCGCGGAGCTGTCCCGGCGCGAGGGTCGTCCGGTGCGCGTCACGGAGGTGATCGTGTGAGAAGAGGCGACCCGGTGAGAGAGACCGGCTCCGCCGGCGGAGGCGGTCCGGTGCGAACGGCCGGCGCGCCCATTTCCTGGGGGGTCTGCGAGGTCCCCGGCTGGGGGCGGCAGCTGGATCGTTCCCAGGTGCTCGCCGAGATGAGGGAGCTGGGCCTGACGGCCACCGAGCTCGGCCCCCAGGGGTTCCTGCCGCCCTCGCCGACGCGCTGCCGCTCCCTTCTCGCGGAGTACGGGCTGCGGGCGGTGGGCGGGTTCGTCCCCGTCGTCCTGCACGAGGCCGACCACGACCCGCTCCCGGTCGTCCGGGCCGCGATGCGCGCCTTCATGGACGGCGCGGTGGACGTGGTCGTGCTGGCCGCCTCCACCGGCGGTGAGAGCTACGACGCCAGGCCGGAGCTGGACGCGGCCGCCTGGAAGACCCTCATGGGCAACCTGCGCCGGATCCTCAAGAACGCCAAGGAGTTCGGCAGGACCGTCACCCTGCACCCGCACATCGGGACCGTGGTGGAGAACCGGAAGGAGGTCCAGCGGGTGCTCGACGACAGCGCGATGCCGCTCTGCCTCGACACCGGCCACCTCCTCGCGGGCGGCACCGACCCCGCGGAACTGGTCTCCCACGCCGCGGAGCGGATCGCGCACGTCCACCTCAAGGACGTGGACGCCGCCACGGCCGGGCGGGTCAGGGCGGGCGAGCTGACCTACACCCGGGCGGTGAAGGACGGCCTCTACCGCCCGCTGGGCCGGGGCGACGTGGACCTTCCCGCCATCGTCGGCGGCCTGACCAGGGCCGGGTACGACGGCTGGTACGTCCTGGAGCAGGACGTCGTGCTGGGCTCCACCGACGGTGATCCCGACGGTGATCCCGACGGTGATCCCGACGGTGATCCCGACGGTGATCCCGGCGGCCCCGACGCGCCCAGGGGTTCCGGCGACCCCAAGGAGAACGTCCGCGAGAGCCTGGCGTACCTGAGGAAGCTCACCGGCGACGAGGCCGGGCCGTCCGGAAGCGGCGGGCCGGGGAGCGGCGGGACCGGGAGCGGCGAGCCGCCCGGCGGGGGACGCGCATGATCGAGGTTCTGGCCATGGGGCGGGCCGGGGTGGACATCTACCCGCTGCAGGTGGGGGTGTCGCTGCGCGAGGTCGAGACCTTCGGCAAGTATCTGGGCGGCAGTCCCACCAACGTGGCCGTGGCCGCCGCCCGGCTGGGCCGCTCCAGCGCGGTGATCACCAGGACCGGGGACGACCCGTTCGGGCTCTTCGTGCACGACGCGCTGCGCGAGTACGGGGTCGACGACGGCTACGTGACCCCGGTCGCGCACCTGCCCACCCCGGTGACGTTCTGCGAGATCCGGCCGCCGGACGACTTCCCCCTCTACTTCTATCGCTTCCCCAAGGCCCCGGACCTGGAGATCTTCCCCGAGGAGCTGGATCTGGAGGCCGTCGCGGGAGCCCGGCTGTTCTGGGCGACCGTCACCGGGTTGTCCCAGGAGCCCTCCAGGAGCGCGCACCTCGCGGCCTGGCGGGCCAGGGGACGCGTGCCGCACACCGTGCTCGACCTCGACTACCGCCCGATGTTCTGGTCCGGCGCGGAGGAGGCCCGCGAGCAGGTGCGCGAGGCCCTACGCCACGTCACGGTGGCGGTGGGGAACCAGGACGAGGCCGAGGTGGCGACCGGCACCCGCGAGCCGCACGAGGCGGCGGCGGCGCTGCTGGCGGCGGGCGTCGAGCTCGCGATCGTGAAGCGGGGGGCGGGCGGGGTGCTCGGCATGACCGCGGGCGAGACGGTGGAGGTGCCGCCGGTGCCGGTGGAGGTGGTCAACGGCCTCGGCGCGGGAGACGCCTTCGGCGGTGCCCTCTGCCACGGCCTCCTCGAACGCTGGCCCCTGGAGACCACGCTGCGGTTCGCCAACGCGGCCGGGTCCATCGTCGCGGGACGGCTGGCCTGCGCCCCGGCGATGCCACGGATCGACGAGGTGATGGACGTGCTCGGCGCGAGCGGTGGGGGTCGGGCGGAGGCGGGAGGCGCATGAACGAGCAGGAGCACCGGGCGCTCATCGACACGCGGGCGCGGTTTCCCGGGCGGATCGCCGAGGCGGCGCGGGCGCGGCGGCGCAGGGGGCCGCTGGAGGAACGCGACCGGCTCCTGATCATCGCCGCCGACCACACGGCCAGGGGGGTCGTCGGCGTCGGCAGCCGTCCCGGGGCGATGGAGAGCCGCGTCGAGCTGCTGGACCGGCTGTGCGTGGCGCTGGCCAGGCCCGGCGTGGACGGCGTGCTCGGCACCCCCGACATCGTCGAGGACCTCCTGCTGCTCGGCGCGCTGGAGGGCAAGGTCGTGATCGGGTCGATGAACCGGGGTGGCCTGCACGGGTCGGCCTTCGAGTTCGACGACCGCTTCACCGCCTACGACACCTCCTCGATCGGCCGGATGGGTCTGGACGGCGGCAAGATGCTCTGCCGGATCGGCATGGACGACCCCGCCACCGCCCGCACCCTGGAATCGTGCGGCCGGGCCGTCACCGAGCTGGCCTCGCACGGCCTGGTCGCGATGGTCGAGCCGTTCTGGTCCCGGCGGGCGGGGGACGGCGCGATCACCCACGACCTGTCGCCCGAGGGGGTCATCCGGTCCATGCACGTCGCCCAGGGGCTCGGCGCGACCTCCGCGTACACCTGGCTCAAGATCCCGGTCGTGGAGGGCATGGAACGGGTGATGCGGGCCACCACGCTGCCGACGCTGCTCCTGGGGGGCGACCCGGGCGGCGCGCCGGAGCTCACCTACGCGGCCTGGCGCGAGGCTCTGCGACTTCCGGGCGTGCGGGGTCTGGTGGTGGGCCGCGCGTTGCTGTATCCCTCCGATGACGACGTGGCCGCGGCCGTCGACACCGCCGCGGCGATGCTGGAGGTGACATGAACGGGAGATCGGGCCGGAACCGCATCGGCGAGGGCACGCACGGGAGACCGGACCGGGGCGGCGACGGCGAGGAGCGGCCATGACCCTCGTTCCCGCGGGAAGCACCGCGCGGGCGCCGTGGGCGCTGTCGATCACCCCGGAGGCAGCCGGGTGGACGTACGCGGGGCTCCGCGTGCTCTGCCTGTCCGGCGAGGGCGTGGAGTTCGACACCGGTGACGAGGAGATGCTGGTCCTGCCGCTGTCGGGCACGTGCGTGGTCGAGTGCGACGGGGAGCGGCTCACGCTGGACGGCAGGACCTCGGTCTTCCACGCGGTCACCGACTTCGCGTACCTGCCCGTCGGCGCGACCGCGCGGATCACCGGCGAGGGCCGCTTCGCCCTCCCCGCCGCCCGCGCGACCAGGCGTTTCCCCGTACGGTACGGTCCCGCGCGGGCGGTCCCCGTCGAGGTGCGCGGGACGGGGCCGGCCAGTCGCCAGGTCAACAACTTCTGCGCCCCCGACGCCTTCGACTGCGACAAACTCGTCGCGGTGGAGGTGCTGACCCCCGGCGGCAACTGGTCGTCGTACCCGCCGCACAAGCACGACACGGCCTCCGAGCACGAGGCCGTGCTCGAGGAGATCTACTACTTCGAGGGCGGCCCCGGCTACCAGCGGGTGTACGGCACGCACGACACCCTGGCCGAGGTGGCCGCCGGAGACGTGGTGCTCGTGCCCAGCGGCTACCACGGCCCGTCGATGGCGGCCCCCGGCTACGACCTCTACTACCTGAACGTGCTGGCCGGGCCCGCGCCCGAACGGTCGATGGCCTTCTGCGACGATCCCCGGCACGCCTGGATCCGCTCCTCGTGGGCACAGCAGCCGATCGACCCGAGGCTTCCGATGACAAAGGCCCCGTAAGACCTTGTGAGGCATTGTGATGAGACTCACCGTGGCACAGGCGCTCCTGCGGTTCCTCGCGAACCAGTGGTCGGAGCGCGACGGAGCGGAACACCGGCTGGTGGCCGGATGCCTGGGCATCTTCGGCCACGGCAACGTCGCCGGGATCGGGCAGGCCCTGGCCGAGCGAGGGGCGGGCACGGACGGCGACCTCCCGTACTACCTGGCGCGCAACGAGCAGGCCATGGTGCACACCGCCGTCGGCTACGCGCGGGCCCGCAACCGGCTGTCCACCTTCGCCTGCACCTCCTCGATCGGCCCCGGCGCCACCAACATGGTCACCGGGGCGGCGCTGGCCACGATCAACCGGATCCCGGTGCTGCTGCTGCCCGGCGACGTCTTCGCCACCCGCGCCGCCGACCCGGTCCTGCAGCAGCTGGAGGATCCCCGCTTCCCCGACGTGACCGTCAACGACGCGCTGCGTCCCGTCTCCCGGTTCTTCGACAGGATCAACCGGCCCGAGCAGCTTCTCGCGGCCCTTCCGGCCGCGATGCGGGTGCTGGCCGACCCGGCCGAGACGGGCGCGGTCACCCTGGCGCTGCCGCAGGACGTGCAGGCGGAGGCGTACGACTGGCCCGAGGAGCTGTTCGCCCGCCGGGTGTGGCACGTGGCGCGCCCCGTCCCCGAACCCGCCGCGCTGGCGCGGGCGGCCGAGCTGGTCAGGCGGTCGCGACGGCCGTTGATCGTGGCGGGGGGCGGGGTGGTCTACAGCGAGGCGTGGGAGACGCTGGCCGCGTTCGCCGCCGACCACGGCGTCCCGGTGGGGGAGACCCAGGCGGGCAAGGGGACGCTGCCCTACGACCACCCCTGCGCGGTCGGCGCGATCGGGCACACCGGCACCGCCGCCGCCAACGACCTGGCCCGCGACGCCGACCTGGTCATCGGGGTCGGCACCCGCTACACCGACTTCACCACCGCCTCCCGCACCCTGTTCGGCGAGGCCGCGTTCCTCAACGTCAACGTCGCGGCCTTCGACGCCGCCAAGCACTCCGGCGAGATGCTCGTCGCCGACGCCCGCGAGGCACTGCGCGCCCTGGACCTCGGCGACTGGAGCGCCGACCTCGGCTGGACCGCCAGGGCGACGCGCCTGACCCACGAGTGGCAGGAGCAGGTCTCCCTGCTGACGACCGGGGACGCGCTGACCCAGCCGGTGGTGCTCGGCATGGTCAACGAGGTGGCCCGGCCCTCGGACGTGGTGGTCAACGCGGCCGGATCGATGCCCGGCGACCTGCACAAGCTGTGGCGGGCGAGCGACCCGAAGTCCTACCACGTCGAGTACGGCTACTCCTGCATGGGCTACGAGATCGCCGGAGGGCTCGGGGTGAAGCTGGCCGCGCCCGAGCGCGAGGTGTTCGTGCTGGTCGGCGACGGGTCCTACCTGATGATGGCCCAGGAGATCGCCACCGCCGTGCAGGAGGGCGTCAAGCTCGTCGTGGTGCTGGTCGACAACCGGGGCTTCGCCTCCATCGGCGGGCTGTCGGAGGCGGTCGGCGCGGGGCGCCTGGGCACCGCCTACCGGATGCGCGGGGCCGGGGGCGCGCTGGACGGGGCCCTCCTCCCGGTCGACCTGGCCGCCAACGCGGCCAGCCTGGGCGCCGACGTGATCCGCGCCGACGGCCCCGAATCCCTGCGGGTGGCTCTCACCAAGGCGAGGGAGGCCGTCGGCACCACCGTCGTGTACGTCGAGACGGTGCCGGGTCCCGCTCCGCAGACCACGGCCTGGTGGGACGTCCCGGTGGCGGAGGTGTCGGGGCTGCCGGAGGCGCGGCGGGCCCGCGCCGCCTACGAACAGGCCAAACGGGACCAGCGCACCTACCTGTGAGGTCCCCGGGCTACGGCCGCGCGGCGGGTTCCGGGTCCGGCCGGAAGCCCCTGGCGAGGAACACGATCAGGGCCACCAGGACGGCGGCGGGCACGAAGGCGACCCGGATGCCCACCGTGTCGTTGAGCGTCCCGACCACGGCGGCACCGACGAGGAAGCCGACGTAGTTGAACATGTTGACCCGCGCGATCGCGGTCTCCGCCCCGGCGCCCATCCGGCCCGCCGCCGAGAACGACAGCGGGGCGATGACGGACAGGCCGACGCCGATCAGGCCGAACGACACGACGGCCACCGCGACGCCGGGCGCCACGACGACCCCCAGCGTGCCCACGGCCGCGATCACCGCGCCCACCCGGACCACCGGCGCAGGGCCGTACCTGCGGACGGCGAGATCGCCGGGTACCCGGGCCAGGAGCATGGTCGCCTGGTAGACGAAGTAGGCGAACGGCACCAGCCAGCCGCTCGCCGCCAGCGCCTTCTCCATGTAGACCGTGCTGTAGTTGGAGACCGCCGCGTCGCCGACGTACAGGAACGCCATCGCCATGCAGAGCGGGATGATCGGCCGCCACGGCACCCGGGCCGCCACGTGCGCGGCCCGCTCGGTGGACCTCTCCTCCTCCCGCCCGTAGAGGCGGGGAAGCATGATCACTGAGATCACCGCGCCGATCAGCACCGGGACGGAGAAGGACCAGCGCAGTTCCACGCCGAGCTCGCTGAAGGCGGAGTTGAATCCGGCCCCCAGCATCGAGCCGACGCTCCACACGGCGTGGAAGCCGGTCAGCACGCTCACGCCGTACCGGCGCTCGACCGCGACCGCCTGCATGTTCATCGCCGCGTCCACCGCGCCGAGGAACAGGCCGAACACGGCGCTGAGCGCGTACAGGCCGGCGAGCTGGTCGTTCCAGCCCGACAGGACCACCGCGGTGCAGACGCCGACCTGGGAGATCCGCAGGACCGGGGCGCTGCCGTACCGGCTCGCCAGGAGACCCGCGACCGCGCTGCCGACACCGGCGATCACCGGCACGAGCAGCAGGACCAGGGTGAGATCGCCGTCGCTGAGCCCGAACCTGCGCTGGAGGTCGATCACATGGGTGAGCAGGGTGGAGAGGCAGAGGCCCTGGACGAAGAAGGCCGCCCAGGTCGCCACGCGCGCCTGCCGGTCACGTGGGGTCGGCATGACGACCTCCGGGGAACATGAGGGGGATTCAAGTTCACGTCAGGGTATGGGCGGGCCATCCGGGGGTCAATGGCCGGTCACCTGCCGGTTTCACCGGTGCCGTCGAGGGCGGGGGACCGGACGGGGGCGCTCGAAGCGGAGGAGGCCGGGGTTCGCCGTGTCCGGGATCGGGGTGACCGGAGAACCCGCCGGCGAACGGGCCCGCGGCGTCGTGGGCCCGAACGTCCGGGGCACGCCGGTGCTCTCGCGCCGCTGCCGGAGCCCCGGCAGGGATTATGGTCGAAGGGTGGAGAGTCCCCGTCCCCCCGCCGTCCGCCGTTACGCCCCCGAGCCCCGCCCCGCCGACCTGAGGGCCGGAGACGCCGACCGCGAGAGGGTGGCCGCCGTGCTGGGCGACGCGCTCGCCGACGGGCGCCTCGACCACGAGGAGCACGACGAGCGCACCGAGGCCCTCTACCGCGTCCGCACGCTGGGAGAGCTCTCCGCGCTCACCGCCGACCTGCTGCCGCCCGAGGCGCAGCCGCTCCGCACCGACGTCCGCCCGGTGACGGCGTTCTTCGGCTCCGAGGAGCGCTCGGGCCGCTGGGTCGTGCCGACCCGGTTCACGGCCACCGCGATCTGCGCCAACGTCAAGCTCGACCTGCGTGACGCGCTGCTCCAGTCCAGCCACGTGACCCTGCACGTCACCGTGATGGGCGGCACCCTCACCCTGATCGTCCCCGAGGGCGTGCGGATCGAGATGCCCGCCTCGGCGTTCATGGGCGGCAAGAAGAACCAGGTCCCGGCCTCGCCCGACGGGCCGGTCATCGAGATCACCGGCGTCGTCACGCTCGGGAGCATCGTGGCCAAGTCTCCCAAGCGTCCTCGCCGCTCCTGGTTCCGCCGCTGACGCCGCTCAGCTGGCGCTGTCGAAGTTGATCGCGCTGTAGGCCCGCAGCTTCCAGAGCTGGTGCTCGCTCTCGATCTTCCGTATCGTCCCGGAACGGCCGCGCATGACCAGGGAGTTGGTGATGGCCCTCCCCGCGCGGTAGCGGACGCCCTGCATCAGCTCGCCGTCGGTGATCCCGGTGGCCGCGAAGAACACGTCGTCGGACCTGACCAGGTCGTCGGTGCTCAGTGTGGCGTCGAGGTCGAGGCCCGCGTCCAGCGCCCGGCGGCGCTCGGCGTCGTCCTGCGGCCAGAGCCTGCCCTGGATGACGCCGCCCAGGCACTTGAGCGCGCAGGCGGCGATGATGCCCTCCGGGGTGCCGCCGATGCCGAGCATCAGGTCGACTCCCGTGCCCACCCGGGCCGCCATGATCGCACCGGCCACGTCACCGTCGGTGATGAGCCTGATCCGGGCTCCGGCCTCCCGGATCTCACGGATGATCTTTTCGTGGCGGGGCCGGTCGAGGACGACCACGGTCACGTCCGAGGGCTCGCCGCCCTTGGCGCGGGCCACCGCGGCGATGTTGTCGGCCACCGGGGCGTTGATGTCGACCGAAGAGGCGGCCTCGGGGCCGGTGACCAGCTTGTCCATGTAGAAGACGGCCGACGGGTCGTACATCGAGCCGCGCTCGCTGACCGCGATCACCGAGATGCCGTTGGGCATGCCGAGCGCGGTGAGCCGGGTGCCGTCGATCGGGTCCACGGCCACGTCGCACGCCGGGCCGCTGCCGTCGCCCACGTGCTCGCCGTTGTAGAGCATCGGCGCGTTGTCCTTCTCGCCTTCACCGATCACCACCACGCCGCTCATGGACACCGTGTTGATCAGCTGGCGCATGGCGTTCACCGCGGCGCCGTCGGCACCGTTCTTGTCACCCCGCCCGACCCAGCGGGCGCCGGCCATCGCGGCCGCCTCCGTGACCCGGACCAGTTCCAGAGCGAGGTTGCGATCGGGTGCGTGTTCTCCCGTGGCGAGGGCGTCGGGAACGGACGTCTCATCGGACATGGTGGGAAACCCCTCTCGTGGTCAATGCAACGATCGTAGTTGGCGCCCCTCTGACCGGTCGGCGGAGGATAATGTGCCCACCATGAGCAGCGACACGGAACGACTGGTGAAGGGCGTGGGTGCGCGGACCTCCGAGCGGGGTGCCGCCACGCGCGTCGCGCTCCTGTCCGCCGCGAGGGAGATCTTCGTCACGAGCGGTTTCGCCGAGACCGGGGTCACCGACGTGGTCGCCCGCGCGGGAGCGAGTGTCGGAAGTCTTTACCACCATTTTTCCGGAAAGGCCGATCTCTACCTCACCCTCTTCGAGGAGTTCCAGACCCGTCAGACCCAGCGGACCAAGCAGGCGGTCCAGGACTCCAGGGCCGACGGTGAGAGCGACCCGATGCGGCTGTTCATCGCCGGGGCCCGCGCCTACCTGGAGGGCTGCCTGACCGAGCGGGAGATCTCCGCGCTGTTCCTGCGCGGAGACGGGCCGCCGGGGTTCGAGCTCATCATGCGCGACCGGCTCAGGCAGTGGGCCAAGCGCAACGCGGCCCTGTTCGAGGGCGACGAGGGAGCGCTGGTCGTGGTCCTCACCGGCGCACTCGCCGCCGCGGTCTCCGAGGTCGCCCTGTCCGACGACGAGGACGCCTCCCGGGCCCTGGCCGAGGACGTGCTGACCATCATCGCCCAGATCCGCCGCCCCTGAGGCCGGACCGCCCTCCCGAACGGATAGTGTCGACAGTCGTGCAAAAGTTCACTCAGGGCTTCTACGGCTACGTGTTCGCGATGGCGGTCTGCCTGGGCGCCGTCGGCCTGTTCCTGCTGGTCACGCCGCAGAGCAGAACCGAGCACATTCCCAGGGTCGACTACTCGATCGCCCTGGCCGACCTGCGACGCACGGCGCCCTTCCAGGTGTGGGCACCCGAGCCCGTCGCCACCGGATGGGTCCCGAACAGCTCCAGGAACACGAACGTCAACGGCGTCACGACCTGGAGGCTCGGCTTCGCCACCGCCAAGCGCTTCCACGCGATGCTCGCCCAGAGCAACGAGAAGCCCGCGGCCGGGTTCGCCAACCGGCTCTCCAACACCTCCACGGTCACCGGCACCGTCCAGATCAACGGCGTGACCTGGGAGCAGCGCCTCCGCGAGGACAAGAACCAGCGTTCCCTCGTCCGGTTCCTGCCGGACGTCACGATCGTCGTCACCGGCACCGCCCCGTGGGACGAGCTGTCCGCCCTGGCCGGATCCCTCAAGCAGCAGCCGAGAGTCACCTCCTGAGGCCCGTTTCCCCGCAGGTCGAAGATCGCGCTCACTCTGGGGCCCGGCCCGGCCCGGTTCCGCGCTCGCCGCACGCCGGCTCCTCTCGTCGCGGGTCCCGGCCATCGGGCGCGCCGCTCCACATCCGCCGCCGCCGGTCATGCCGTGGGGCGTGCCGTTCCGCCTCCGTTCCGCCGGACATGCCATGGGCGCGCCGTTCCGCCTCCGACGCCGCAGGCAATGCCGGTGACGAACGGGACGGCGCCGGTCACGAGCGTGCCGGGGGCCTCCGGACCCGTGTGGTGACAGGGGAAGAAGAGGGCGACCCGACCGGCGGTTACGCTGATCGAGTGTCCGATCTTTGCGGGAGCCGAGCGGAAGCGCGTCCGTGATGTCCTTCCCCCCTGACACGCGCGGCCGGAGTGCGGGCCCGGCCATAGCGGCCCGGATCCCGCCGCGCGCGGGCGGGAGCCGGTCATGGGCGTGACCGAGGAGCGGCTGGAGCGGTTCGAGGCCAACCGCGGGCGCCTGTTCGGGGTGGCCTACCGGCTGCTCGGGGAGGCCTCAGGGGCCGAGGACGTGGTGCAGGACGCCTACCTGCGCTGGGAGCGCAGCGACACGGCGATCTCGCCGGAGGCGTGGCTGACCAAGGTGGTCACCAACCTGTGCCTGGACCGGCTCACCTCGGCGCGGGCGCAGCGGGAGCGCTATGTCGGGACGTGGCTGCCCGAGCCGGTCGTCACCGGTGGCGGCGCGCTCGGCCCGCTGGAGACGGTGGAGCAGCGGGAGTCGCTGTCGCTGGGGATGCTGGTGCTGCTGGAGCGGCTCACCCCGCCGGAACGGGCGGTGTTCGTGCTGCGCGAGGCGTTCGGTCACAGCCACCGCGAGGTCGCGGAGATCCTGGAGGTGAGCGAGCCGCACGCACGGCAGTTGTACCGCCGGGCGCAGCGGCATGTCGCCGAGGAGCGCAAGCGGTTCACCGCCCCGTCCGGGCAGCACCGGAAACTCCTGGAGCGGTTCCTGGAGGCCACGCTGGCCGGTGACGTGCCGGCGCTGGAGCGGATGCTGGCCGAGGACGTCGTCGCCTGGGCCGACGGTGGCGGCAAGGCGCGAGCGGTGCGGCGTCCGCTGGTCGGCCGGGAGCAGGTCCTGCGTTACCTGCGCGTCCTTGCCGAGTACGCGCAGCGCATCCGCCTCGTACCGGACGTGGTGAACGGGGAGCCCGCCCTCATGGTGTACCTGGACGGCCGGCTGTCCGGAGTCACCGCCCTCGAGTTCGACGGCGACCGCGTCGTTACCCTCCGTACCATCGCCAACCCAGACAAGCTCACCTTCATCGCGAAGCAAAAGATGTAATCGTTTCTCGGGTCGAGGTGTCACGAATCGCCGCCGTATCCCGTTCATCCAGCGTCGAACGACGGATGGAGAACGCTCATGACGACGACACCGAACATCGCGGTCCTGGGCGCCGGATACACCGGCGTCACGACCGCCAAGCTGCTCGCCAGGCGCACCGGCGCGAACGTCACGATCGTCAACGACCGTGACCGGTTCGTGGAGCGGATGCGCAACCACCAGCTCGCCTCCGGCCGGAGGGTGCGCCACCTGCCGCTGCGCGGACTGTTCGAGGGCACCGGCGTCCGGCTGATCGTCGACCGGGTCACGCGCGTCGACACGGAGGGCAGGCGGGTGGAACTGGCCGGTGGCGCCGAACCGATCGGCTACGACCTGCTGGTGTACGCGCTGGGCAGCCGCGCCGACCTGGACACCGTCCCCGGGGTGGCCGAGCACGCCTACACCGTCGCCGGCGGGGAACAGGCCGAGCGGCTGCGCGACCGGATGCGCACCGCCGACACGGTCGCCGTGGTCGGCGCCGGGCCGACCGGTCTGGAGACGGCCACCGCGCTGGCCGAGACCTACCCCGACCGCACGGTGCGGCTGGTCACCGGCGGAGCGCTGGGCCAGGAACTGTCCGAGCAGGGCCGTGACTACCTGCACCGCGCTCTGAGCCGCCTCGGCGTCCAGGTGTGGGAACACGCCAGGGTCGCCAAGGTCGGCGCGGACGGCGTGCTGCTGGAGGGGGGCGAGCACGTCGCCGCCGACACGGTGGCGTGGACCACCGGCTTCACGGTCCCGGAGCTGGCGCGCGAGGCCGGGCTGGCCGTGGACGACCACGGCCGCATGGTCGTGGACGGAACCCTGCGCTCGCGGTCGCACCCGGAGGTCTACGGCATCGGGGACGCCGCCGCCGCGCACACCCAGGACGGACAGGTGCTGCGCATGGGCTGCGGACCCGGGGGGCTGGCGGCCGCGTGCGCCTTCCACGCGATCACAGCCCGTATGGCCGGGCGTAGCCCGAAGCCGCTGCGCGTCAAGGCCGACGCCCTGTGCGTCAGCCTCGGCGAGTGGGACGGCCTCCTCCAGCCCACCGACCTCGACGGCAGCCCCCACGGGAAGGTGCGCACGGGTCGCCCGGTGGCGATGCTCAAGAAGTTCGTGCTCGGCGTCACCGGTTGGTACAACCTTCGCCACCCCGCCGTGACCGTGATCGGCGCCAGGCAGGGGTGACGCTCCCGCCCGGATCCGCCGACCGGTGGATCCGGGTGGGACACGATCTCCGCGGCCCCGCGTGACCATGCCCCAACGCCTCTGCACCCCTGAAGACGCCGGAGACGCCGGAGACGCCGGAGACGCCGGATACACGGCCACCGGCGCAGCCGGACAGAAGACGGCCGGCAACCGGCCGGCAACCGGCCGACAACGCCTCCCCGACAGCCGAAAGTAGAAGATTCCCGATGTCCGCCACCCCCATGACCCACCCCGCCACCGGCCCCGACGCCCCGTCCGGTCCGCGGCCCCCCGCCACGGTGCGCACGCTGCTCGGCGTCGTCGTCGGGCTGACCGCGGTGCTCCTCGTGATGCTGTGCGCCTTCGCCCTCCCCTCCCTCAACAGCGGTCCCCACCACGTGCCCCTCGGCCTGACCGGACCGCGGCAGGCCGTCCACGCCGTCCAGGGCGGCCTGGACGGCGAGGCCTGGGACGTCACCGTCTATTCCGACCCGCGGGCCCTCCAGAGCGCCATCGAGCAGCGCGATGTCGTCGGCGGGCTCGCTCTCGGTGCCGACGGCATCACCGTCTACACCGCGAGCGCGGCCGGTCAGCAGGCCGGCGCGGCGATCAGCGCTCTGGGCACCGCGATGGCCGCCGGGCAGCGGAGCGGGGCCACCGTCCAGGACGTGGTGCCCTTCCCCGCCGACGACCCCCGCGGTGCCGGATTCACCGCCGGCGCCTTCCCCCTGCTCATCGGCGGGATCCTGCCCGCGGTCGCCCTGCTGCGCCTGTTCCCCGGGCACGCCGGCCTGCGCCGCCGCCTGGCCGGGGTGATCCTGTTCGCCCTGGTCGCCGGAGCCGCCGTCGCCGCCGTCCTGCAGTACGGGTTCGGCTCCCTGCACGGCACCTACTGGCTCACCGCGCTCGGGCTGGCCCTTGGCATGGCCGCGCTGTCGATCCCCTTCCTCGCGCTGGAGTCCCTGTTCGGCTTGGCGGGCCTCGGCGCCGGCGCCGCCGTGATGATGTTCCTCGGCAACCCGCTGTCGGGCCTGGCCGGCCCCCACTGGCTGCCCACCGGCTGGGCCACCCTCGGCCAGTTGCTCCCCCCGGGCGCCTCCGGCAGCCTCGTGCGCGCCATCGGCTTCTTCGACGGCACCGGAGCCGGCGCCCCCGCCCTCACCTTGGGATTCTGGACCCTCGCCGGCCTGCTGTCCCTCCTCGTCGCGGACCGCCGCGCCGCCCGCCGTCCGCGACCCGAGGCGACGGCGGTGGCCGTGATGTGACCGTCCCGGGCCGCCCGTGCCGACGGGGACGGTGACCCGGTGCGCCACGGCCGGGTGGAGTTTCTTCGGGAGAAGCCGCTTTGGCGGACGCTTCAAGGAACGGCGGCCAGACTCCTCGCCCTCGACCGGGAGCTCCGGGCCGGACCGTCACGTGACCGCGAGGACCGTCCGGACGACGCCGAACACGAGGTGACCGTTGGCGCGGGCGCGCTCGGACCGGGCCGCTCAGAAGGCTCAGAAGGGGGCGTCTCCGGCGGGGTCGGGCTGCCGCCGCTGCGCCATGGCCGCCGCGAGCTTCACCCTGGCCCCCTGGAGCCACTCCTCGCAGACCGCGGCCAGCCTCTCGCCGCGCTCCCAGAGCTCGATCGACTGTTCCAGAGTGAGCCCGCCCGCCTCAAGGCTGCGGACCACCTCGGTCAGCTCCTCGCGCGCCTGCTCGTACGACGGTGTCTTCTCATCGGCCACACCTCCCACCTTAGGTCGTGTCCCGGGGATCTTCAGCCCGTGACGTCCACCCGGCGTGGTCACGGCACGGTCTCACCGGTGACGCCCACCCGGCGGCGCCCCGGCTCGCCGTACCGGCCGCCCGCGGGTGATCCACAAGGCGCCTCCCCGGTCGCTCCACCGCGGCGTACGGCTGGGAGGATGCTCGGATGAGTGTTCGCGACGCGACCCCCGAGGACATCCCCGAGCTGGTGCGTCTCCGTGAGGTCCTGGCCGACCGGATGGCTCAGGACGGCACCTACCCCATCGACGAGGAGTGGCAGGGGGCCTACGCGGAGAGCCTTGAGGAGCGGCTGGGCAGTTCCGACACGGCCGTCTACGTGGTGGACGCCCCCCGAGGACTGGCGGCCTGCGGGATCGGCCTCATCTTCCAGCGTTTCCCCGGCCCCTCCCTCCCCGACGGCCGCTACGGCTACGTCCAGGGCATGGCCACCGACCCCCGGCACCGGCGCCGGGGCCACGGCCGGGCGATCATGGGAGCCCTCCTGGAGTGGTACCGCGACAGCGGGGTCCACAGGGTCGACCTGCACGCGACCTCCGACGCCGAGCCCCTCTACCGGCAGTTCGGCTTCGTCGACGACGGCTATCCCTCGCTCACGTGGCGGTCTCACTCCTGACCGTCACCCGGTCGTCGGGGAAGCGCACCGTCAGCTCGTCACCGGGGGAGACCTCGCTCGCGAGACGTACGACATCGCCCGAGGGGCGCTGCACGATCGCGTAGCCGCGCTCCAGCGTGGCGGCCGGGGACAGCGAGACCAGGCGGGCGCGCAGGTGCTCCAGCGAATCCTGGGCGCGGTCCAGGGAGGCGGTGAGGGAGCGTCTCGCCCGGTCTCTGAGCTGCTCGGCCTGCTCGGCCCTGCGCTCGACCTCGCGCACCGGGTCGGCGAGAGAGGGCCGGGAGCGGGCCGCCGCCAGCCAGGCCGTCTCGCGGTCGAGCCAGCCGCCCGCCACCCTGCGGCCCCGGTCGCGGAGCTGGCGGATCAGCGTCATCTGCTCGCCGACGTCCGGCACGACCTTCTTCGCCGCGTCCGTCGGCGTGGACGCGCGCACGTCGGCGACGAGGTCGAGCAGCGGGTTGTCCTGCTCGTGGCCGATCGCGCTGACCACGGGCGTGCGGCACGCCGCCACCGCCCGGACGAGGGCCTCGTCCGAGAAGGGCAGCAGGTCCTCCATCGACCCGCCGCCGCGCGCGACCACGATGACGTCGACCTCGCCGTCCGCGTCGAACTTGCGCAGCGCCTCGGTGACCTCGCCGACCGCGTACGGCCCCTGCACGGCCACCGGCTCGACCTTGAACCGCACGGCGGGCCAGCGGCGCCGCGAGTTCTCCAGCACGTCGCGCTCGGCGGCCGAGTCACGACCGCAGATCAGGCCGACCGTGCCCGGCAGGAACGGCAGCCGCCGCTTCCTGTCGACACCGAAGAGCCCCTCGGAGGCCAGCAGCTGGCGCAGCCGCTCCAGCCGCGCCAGCAGCTCGCCGACCCCGACCGGCCGCAACTCCAGCGCGGTGAACGCGAAGGAACCCTTGTTGACCCAGAAGTCGGGCTTCAGGTGGGCCACGATCCTCGCGCCGTCCACCGGCCGGGGGAGGGTCGCCTCGTACACGCCGCGCGGGCAGGTGACCCGGGCCGACACGTTGGCCACCGGGTCACGCAACGTCAGGAACACCGTGCCGCCGCGGGCGGTCAGCTCGGTGATCTGCCCCTCGACCCAGACGGTGCCGAGCTTGCCGATCCAGCCGCCGACCATCTGCAACACCGTGCGAACCGGGAGGGGCTGCTCAGGGGTGGTCTTCGAGCTCATGGCCGGGAGCCTACGCGCCGGACGTGACTATTCCGCGGTCTCCAGCTTGGCCAGGCGGTTCTCGTACATCCGCACGACGGTCTCGCGGTTGGTGGTGGCCCGCTCGTAGGTGATCAGTTCCAGGATCTGCTCGGCCGTCCTGCCGCGCATCCGCGCCCGCAGGGACGCGACCGTCAGCTCCGCGTAACCGGGCAGCGGCTCGGCGGGCGTGCCGGTCGTCGCCGTGGAGGAACCGGTCGCCTCGGCCGCCTCGGGGACCGCGGCCCTGGTCTCCGTCACCTCGACCACCGCGGCGTCCGCGGTCTCAGGCTTCGCGGTCTCGACCTTCGTCACCTCGACCTTCACCGCCGAGGGGGTCTCGAGCACGGCCTCCGCGGAGGCGTTCGCCGTGCTGCTCTCCGTGGCGCTCGTCAGGGCGCCGCTCTCCGCGCTCTCGGTCGTGTTCTCGGCCACGGTCTCCGCGGGGGCGGCCTTGGCGGTCTTGCGGGTCCTGGTCGCCCTGGCCTTCGGAGCGGTCTGGGCGGCCTCGGGCGCGGTGGTCCCGGACTGCGCGGCCTTGGACCGCGCGGCCTTGGAACTCACGGCCTTGGATTCCACGGTCTCGGGCGCGGCGGCCTCGTTGGCCGGAGCCTTGGCCTTGGCCCGGGTGGCCCGGGTGGCCCGGGGCTTCTTGGCGGGGGTCTCGGCGACCGCGCTCGCCTCGGCGGCCTGGGGCTCCGCGGCCTCGGGCTTCGCGACGGGAGCCTTGGCCCGGGTGGTCCTGGGCTTCCTGGCGGGAGCCTCGGCATCGGCGGCGGGTGCCTCGGGGGCGGTGGTCTCCGTGGCCTTTGTGGCCTTTGTGGCCTTTGTGGCGGCGCTCTCGGTGACCTCGAGCTCGGCGGGCTTGGTGGGCTCGGCGGCCGGGGCCTCCGCGACCTTGGCTTCGGCGGCTTCGGCGGCTTCGGCGGCTTCGGCGGCTTCGGCGGTGGCCGGGGCCTCCGTGGTCTTCGCCTCCGGGGCGGCGGGGGCCTGCGTGGTCTTCGGCTCCGCGGCGGGGGCCTCCGCGGCGACGGTCTCGGCGGGCTTCGCCGTGGCGGTCTCGGCCTCCGGAGCGGCGGGTGCCTCGGTGGTTCCGGCGGCGGCCGGGGCGTCGACGGCCTCGGCCCCGGCCTCGGGAGCCTTGACCTCGGGGGCGGAGGGCGTCGCGGTGTCGGGCTTGGTGGGGCTGAAGATGACCGGGTCGGGAGTGGTCCTGGTCCCGTTGCTCTCGGCGGCGGGCCTGCTCGCGGCCTTCTCCGGGCGCGGCGCGAAGATGACGGGCTCGCGGCGGGTGGGCTCCCCCGCCTGGTCCGCGGTCTTCTCGCCGGTCTTCGCGGGGCTGTCTCCGGCCGTCCCGAGGGGCTCGTCGGTCTCGCCCTGGCCGGAGGTGCCCTTGAACCTGTTCCGGACGCGGTCGCCGAGGAGCAGGGCCTGGCCGACCCCGCTCAGCGCGCTCTGCAACATGTGCAGCGGCAGGTCTTTTGCCTTTTGTGTGACATTGCGGATCATGTCGGGGACTGACATATCGTCTCCCTGGGAGGTCTGTATCGAGAAGGCTAGTGTGGCAAGACTTGTGCCGCATGAACCTGTGGGACGTATGGGCTGTCTCGCGGGCGTGTCCACGTAGCATAAGAGCATGACTTCAGACACCCCCGCGACCCGACGCGTACTAGTGGCGAAGCCCCGTGGTTACTGCGCGGGGGTTGATCGTGCGGTGCAGGCCGTGGAGAAGGCACTGGAGCAGTACGGTGCCCCGATCTACGTTCGTAAGCAGATCGTCCACAACACCCACGTGGTCAAGACGCTGGAGCAGCGCGGGGCGATCTTCGTCGAGGAGACCGAGGAGGTGCCCGAGGGCGCCATCGTCGTCTTCTCCGCCCACGGGGTCTCCCCGGCCGTCCACCAGGAGGCCGCCCTGCGCAGCCTCAAGACGATCGACGCCACCTGCCCCCTGGTGACCAAGGTGCACAACGAGGCCAAGCGCTTCGCCTCCCAGGACTACGACATCCTCCTCATCGGCCACGAGGGCCACGAGGAGGTCGAGGGCACCGCGGGCGAGGCGCCCGACCACGTCCAGCTCGTCGACGGCCTGCACTCGGTCGACACCGTGCGGGTCAAGGATCCCGATCGGCTGGTCTGGCTGTCACAGACCACGCTGTCGGTGGACGAGACGACCGAGACGGTCTCCCGGCTCAAGGAGCGCTTCCCCAACCTGATCGACCCCCCGAGCGACGACATCTGCTACGCCACCCAGAACCGCCAGGTCGCGGTCAAGGAGATCGCCGCCCAGGCCCAGCTGGTCATCGTCGTCGGCTCGGAGAACTCCTCCAACTCCAAGCGGCTGGTCGAGGTCGCCCTCGACCACGGGGCCGACGCCTCCTACCTGGTCGACGACGCCTCGCTCATCGACGACGCCTGGTTCGACGGCGTCACCACGGTCGGCGTGACGAGTGGCGCCTCGGTGCCCGAGGAGCTCGTCGCCGAGGTCCTGGCCCGCCTGGCGCGGAACGGTTTCGAGGACGTCGAAGAGGTCGAGTCCGTCCACGAGAGCGTGCGCTTCGCGCTCCCGCACGAGCTGCGCAAGGACCTGCGCGCCACGGTCTGATCACGGATCCGGATCACGCGGCTCCGATCAGGCGCCCCCTCGGGAGACCCCGTCACCCGGGGACCCTCAGGCGAGGCCTCGCTCACCGGCGAGGCCTCACACCCGGCCGCTACTGCCCCTCGCGCGGGGTGCCGTACACCTTGGGCTCGAAGTATCCCTCGGGCTCGGGGGCGAAGGCGGTGCCGCCGTCGCCGCCGTCGCCGCCGCTCCTCGGGCGGGGGACCGAGGCCTTGGTCGCCTTGAGCTCCTCGCGCAGCTCCCGGACGCAGCGGGTCAGGCCGCGGCGCCAGGCGATGACCAGCACCAGGAACGAGCCGCCGAACAGCCAGGGGGCTCCCTGCGACAGCGCCGTGTACATGCCCAGGCCGAAGGCCTGGACGGGGGTGGCCGCGAACAGGGAGCGGACCGCCTCGATGAGCGCGGTGGTCACGAAGAAGACCAGGGGCGGGGACACCACCAGCGACAGCAGGTCCCGGCGGTTCACGAGCGACGCGGCGGCCACGCAACCGGCCACGAACGCCGCCCCGGTCAGCGCCGCCACTCCCAGCAACGCCTGCAGCAGGCTGCCCACCAGCGTGGACGCCAGTACGAAGGCCAGCGCGCCCCGGACGGTCAGCCGGATGCCCGCGGTCCGGTCAAGCTCACTCATGCGATCACCCCGCCGGCCGGCTGCACGCCGCCTCGCTCGTCCACCACTCGCCCCCTTGACCCTGCCCGGCCCTCGCGGACCTCCGCGTCGTCGACCCCGATGTCTCCAGTGTCCGGCCGCCGGAGCCGTCAGGGAACAGTTTCTAGGGCAGGTCGTTGGCCAACCTACCGTTCAGGCGGGATACGAGAGGTGAGCTTGGCTCCTCTTGCGTGAGCAGTTCCGGCGAGGTCAGGGCGCGCGGCAGGTCCTCGACCGCCTGCGGCGTGTCCAGGTCGGTCTCGACCAGCCCCAGATCGTTCAGCTTGCGGGCGCTCACCAGCACCCGGGTCTCCAGCGAGCCGACCGTCCTGTTGTACGACTCCACGGCCCGGCTCAGCGAGCGGCCCAGGGCGTCGACGTTGCGTCCCATGCTGCTCAGCCGCTCGTACAGCTCCTTGCCGACCTCGAAGATCGCCCGCGCGTTCTCGCCGAGCGCGGCCTGCTGCCAGGCGTACTGCGCGGTGCGGAGCATGGTGATCAGCGTGGTGGGCGTGGCGATGTGGACCCGGCGCCGCATGGCGTACTCCAGCAGGGCGGGGTCGCGTTCCAGGGCCGGGGCGAGGAACGCCTCGCCGGGGATGAACAGCACCATGAACTCCGGCGCCGGGCTGAACGCCTGCCAGTAGGGCTTCGAGGCGAGCCGGTCGACATGGTCGCGCACGTGCCGGGCGTGGGCGTCGAGCCGGGCCGACTGGTGGTCGGGATCGGCCGACTCGGCGGCCTCCAGATAGGCGGACAGCGAGACCTTGGAGTCGACCACGATGTTCTTGCCGCCGGCCAGCCGCACGATCATGTCGGGCCGCAGGACACCGTCCGGCGTGGTGACGCTCACCTGCTCGTCGAAGTCGCAGAACCGCTGCATCCCGGCGATCTCGGCGACCCTGCGGAGCTGGAGCTCCCCCCACCTGCCCCTGGCCTCGGGCCGCTGCAGGGCCCGTACCAGCGAGCTCGTCTGGGCGCGGAGCTGCTCGTTGCTCTCGCGGACGACGTCGATGTGCTTGGCCAGCTCGGCGTGGGCGGCCCGCTGGCCCGTCTGGGTGTCGCGCAGCTGCGTCTCGACGCGGGCCAGGGTGTCCTTCAGCGGCTCGATCAGGTGCTCGACGGCCTGCTTGCGCTGTTCCAGCTCGCCGGCCGCCTCGGCCCGGTTGGCGGCCAGTCTCGTCTCCGCCAGCTCCAGGAACCGCAGGTTGTTGACGTCGAGCGCCCGGCTCGACAGGGCCTGGAACCGTTCGGAGAGCTGCCCCTCGATGTAGGCGACCTTCTCTTCGGCGATCTTCGCGCGGGCCTCGGCGTCGGCCAGGCGCGCCGCGACGTCCGCGGCTCCCGAGGAGGCGCGCGCCCGGCCCAGCAGGAACCCGATCGCGAGTCCCGCGGCGAGGCCCACCGCGAGCTGGAAGGAGAGCGCCATGACATCCACCCCGGCATGATTCCAGGCCCGGCCGCTTCTGGCGCGCCGACACGCTCCCGAAGCCGGCCCGCTCCCGAAGCCGGCCCGCTTCCGGACCGGAACCGGCCCCGCCCGTGCCCGTGACTCGGACCTGTGACCCGTCCGTGGCGGGTAGCAGTGGGTCATTCCGCGTAAACTCGGCTCACGTGAGCCTGAGCATCGGCATCGTCGGATTGCCCAACGTCGGCAAGTCAACGCTTTTCAACGCGCTGACGAAGACCGCCAACGCCCTGGCGGCGAACTATCCGTTCGCCACCATCGAGCCCAACGTGGGCATCGTCGGCGTTCCCGACCCGCGTCTTGAGAAGCTGGCCGAGATCTTCGGATCCGCCAAGATCCTGCCGGCGAAGGTCGAGTTCGTCGACATCGCGGGTCTGGTCCGCGGCGCCTCGGAGGGACAGGGGCGAGGCAACCAGTTCCTCGCCAACATCCGTGACACCGACGCGATCTGCCAGGTCATCCGGGTCTTCAACGACCCCGACGTGACCCACGTGGACGGCGGCGTCGCCCCCGGACGCGACATCGAGACGATCAACACCGAGCTGATCCTCGCCGACCTGCAGACGCTGGAGAAGGCGATTCCGCGCCTGCAGAAGGAGTCCAGGACCAACAAGGACCGCAAGGCCGCGCTCGACGCGGCGGAGGCGGCGTTCAAGCTCCTCGACGGCGGCACCACCCTGTACGCCGGGGCCAAGGGCGCGGGCATCGACCCGAAGGACCTGCGCGAGCTGCACCTGCTGACGGCCAAGCCGTTCCTGTACGTCTTCAACCTCGACGCCGACGAACTGGTGGACGAGAGGCTCCGGGCCCAGCTGTCGGCGCTCGTCGCGCCGGCCGAGGCCGTCTTCCTCGACGCGAAGATCGAGTCCGAGCTCGTCGAGCTCGACGACGCCGAGGCGCTGGAGCTCCTGCAGTCCGTCGGCCAGGAGGAGTCGGGCCTGACCCAGCTGGCCAGGGTGGGCTTCGAGACCCTGGGGCTGCAGACCTACCTGACCGCCGGCCCCAAGGAGACCAGGGCCTGGACGATCCGCAAGGGCGCCACCGCCCCCGAGGCGGCCGGGGTCATCCACACCGACTTCCAGCGCGGCTTCATCAAGGCCGAGATCGTCTCCTTCGACGAGCTCGTGGAGGCCGGATCCATCGCCTCCGCCCGCCAGGCGGGCAAGGCCCGCATCGAGGGCAAGGACTACGTCATGCGCGACGGCGACGTGGTGGAGTTCCGCTTCAACGTCTGACCGCTCGCGTGCCACGAGGGAGGTCCCGGCCCGTCGGCGGGGCGGCCGGGTGTTCCCTTCCGGGGCGATGACAGACCGGGAGGCTCGTCCATCCCATCCGATGATCCATCCCTGGCCGGGCGTGCCGAGTCACGTTATTTGGGGTTTGTGACCCTGGGTGACGTATTTCGTGTTAAATGCGCAGGTCGCGACAGTCCGGGAACCGTCCAGTTAGCAATGGGTGGCGTTTGAGTAATCAGCCCACGCGCTGGCCAGGGGTAATGCGCTTTTCACGGGTCATCGGCGACATCGGCGGCCTCGTCGGCGTTCCAGACCCGGTTTGCTCAGTCATCGCGATGCCTGCAGCATAGGCGTGGCTTTCCTGGAAGAATCGGCTGGGCGGCTAGAGTAAGTGCGTCACCATGGCCAATGGGATCGGCGGCGATACGACCCCGCACCGGCCGAGGATTGACGCGAGCGGAGGCGTGATGGCTCGAAGGTCGACGGTCCAGCGTGATCCCCGGATCGCTGGCGACCCCGAGCTGTCGGCATACCCGGACTTTCCCGACGATTCCGATCTCGATCGCGCTCCGGCACGCGGGCGGGGCGCGTCGCGCGGACGCTGGTCCGGTGGAGGCGGTCGCTGGCTGGTGTGGACCGGCCGCGCCGTGCTCTGGGCGCTGATCGTCGTCATCGTGGTGAACGGGGTCCGCGCGCCCTTCGAGCGCTTCACCCAGCAGAACGCCCCCTCCGGCGCGGTGTCCGTGCCGGACGGCGGATTCCCCACGGCCCAGGCCTCCGCCTTCGCGGCCCAGTTCGCCGAGGTCTACCTGAACTTCGACGGGGCCCGCCTCTCGGAGAGGGAGTCGAGACTCGCCCCCCTACCTGCCCGAGGGCGCCGAGGCGCAGTTCGGCTGGGACGGTTTCGGCAGGATGAGCGCTGGAGCGGTGCAACCGTACGGGATCGAGGTCGTCGACGCCGACAACGCCGTCGTCACCGTCGCCTACCAGTCGGATGACCGCCGCCAGCTCCTGTCGGTGCCCGTCCACCACGACCGGGCCGCGAAGAGGTTCGTCGTCGCCGGGCGTCCGGGCATCCTGCCCGCGCCGAGGGTGGCCGACCTGCCGCCCAAGGCCGCGCCCGAGCGCGACCGGGCCGCGGAGCAGGAACTGCGCACCACGCTGGAGGACTTCTTCAGGGCGTACGCGGGTGACACCACCGCGCTGCAGCAGTACGCCGACGCCGGGGTCACCCTGCAGGGGTTCGGGGGCGCGTTCACCTTCCAGCAGCTCAAGGACTTCATGGTGCCCCTCGCAGGGGGAACCACCCGCAAGGTGACCGCGACGGTTCTGTGGGGTGTCCCGTCGAAGGCGGAGCCGTCCGCCGAGCCGGAACCCGCCGACCCCGGCCAAACAGGAGGCAAGCTGGAACAGTCCTACTTGCTCACCATGGTCAAGCAAGGCGACAAATGGTTCGTCAAGGACATCCGCGGCGCATACCGATCTGTGGCGGGGTAACGCATGATCGAATGGTGCCGGTCCACGGTGAGCAGACCCCCCCTGATCGATGAGCCGCCGATCCGGGTCCCCGCGCTTACGCGCCGAGGGCCCGTCGCCGCCCGGCGGGCACGATCGTGAGTACGGAGGACAAGAAGTGATTCTCAAGACCATGCTGCTGAGCGCGATAGAGCTCGCTCAGCCCACAGCTCCTCCGGCGGGCGTCAACACCGAAGGCCTCGCTGACTTCCTCCGCAGCTTCTTCGCCCCACTCTTCCTGGTCATCGTCTCGGTGGTGGCCCTCTTCTTCCTCTTCACCCGTGAGATCACCAGGTTCGTCCAGTTCATCATCCTGGCGATCGCCATCGGAGTGATCTTCTACGTGCCGAACATCATCGAGGTGACTGCCAAGGCGATCGCGGGCGCACTGGGCATCTCGGGGGGTTGAGACCGGGTTCGAACGGTCAAACAAGGAGAGGCGGAGAGGAGGATCACGTGGATCTGCCCACGTACACCAATATCTGGAGGATCGAGAAGCGGCTCTACAAGCTGTACGACCTACGGCTGCCGATGCCGCTCCCGATCGTCTGGATCGGTGGGTTCGTGGGAGTGCTGGCCCCGTGGTCGCTGCTTCTCTACCTGCTCGGCCTGCCCTTCGCCGCCCCCTGGCACGTGCTCTACCTGGTGCCGCCCGGTGTCGTCACCTGGCTCTCCACCCGGCCGGTGATCGAGAGCAAGAGGCTCACCGAGCTGCTCCAGTCGCAGGCCCGCTACGTGGGGGAGCCGCGCACCTGGTGCCGGATGGCCCCTCTCTCCGAGCCCGCCGAGGTCACGCTGACCGGGCGGATCTGGCGGGCCGCGCCGCAGCACGCGGCCGTACGGGTCAAGGCGTCGCGCAAGGCCAGGCACGCCCAGTCCAAGCGCGCCGCCGCCCGCTCGCGCGAGGTGCGTCCCGCCGTGGCCGCTGCCGCGGCGGCCGCCGCCACCGCTCCGGTGGCCCGCGAGCGCGTCGCCTGGGCCGAGGTCCACGCCCCCCGCCAGGGCGCCGCCCCGGCTCTCGGCCGGCCCTCGGCCGTCGAGACTTCCTGGGCCGTCGAGACGCCCCCGGTCGTCGTCCCCGTCGTTCTCCCGATGCCTTCCGTGACTTCCGCGCCCCTGCCTGTCGTGTCGTCCCTCTCGGTGCCCGTCGCGACCCCGACCTCCGATCTCGTCGAGCCCGGGGCCGCCTCCGAGGTTCCCGCCTCCAAGGACTCCAAGGACTCCAAGGAGTCCGAGACCGCCGCGTCAGGCTCCAGGGACTCCAGGACCACCGCGCCCACCGCGCCCACCGAGGACGCCGGGTCCGTGCCCGGCACGCCGGTCGCGGGCTCGGTCTCGCGGCCGTCCGCCGACCGCTCCACCGGACGGTCCGGGGGGCGGGCGGATCGTGTTCCGGCGGCCGGATCCGCCGAGGGGCGGGCGAGCGACTCGAAGGACGAGGCCCCGGCGGCGTCCGGCGCGACCGCGGCTCCGGCCGCCCCCATCGGCACCGAGGCGCTGCGGCGCCTGCGCAGGCTCGCGGCCTCCGCCGAGGCCCAGCGCGCCGCGACCGCCCCGATCGCGCCTCCCGCCCCGGCCGCCCCGGCCGCGCCTCCCGCGTCGACCCCGCCGGTCTCGCCCCCCGAGGTGATCGCGCCCGCCGCGCCCTCTGTGCCCTCTGCGCCCTCCGAGACCGTCGCCCCCACCCCGAAGCCTTCGGTCCGGCAGCGGCCGGAGGCCCCGGCCGTGCCGCCGCCCTCGGTTTCCGAGCCGCCTCGGGTGGAGACGCCCGCCCCGGCCCGTGCGGTGCCCGCCGAGCGGTCGGCCGTCGTGCCCGACCCCGCCCGGAAACCCTCCGCCCCGGCCGTTCCGTCCTTCGTGCCGAGGTTCGTCGGACCGGCGCCGATCGGGCACCGCGCCGCGGAGGCGGCCGGGCTCCCGCAGGACAGGCAGGACAGGCAGGACGAGGAGAGCGCGCGGCGCCAGCACCGCAAGGGGCAGCCCGCGCCGATCGGGCGGCCCGCCGGCACGTCGCAGGCCTGGCCGCCGGAGAGGAACGCGGGCGCGCAGGCAGGGCCCGGTGCCCCGGCGGGTACCGGCGTCCAAGGAGGCGTCCAGGGAGGCGGCATGTCGATCCGCGCGGTCCCGTCGGGATCGGCCACGGCGGATCCGGTCACCCCCGCGGTGCCGGTGACCGGTTCCCCGCGCGGCGAGGCCGAGACCAGGGTCCGCCGGGTGGAGTCGGTGGTCGGCCGGGACTCCTCGGGCGGCTGGCGGCGGCTCGCCCAGGTGGTGATCGGACCCGGCGGCGGTGGCCGTACGGACGGTTCGGAGATCGACGAGGCGCGGGCCAGGGCGGTGTTCAGCGGCAGCCGCCGGGTGGTGGTCCTGGGCTGCACCGGCGGCGCCGGGCAGACCACGACCGCGCTCATGCTCGGCCACACCCTCGCCCGTTACCGGGAGGACCGGATTCTCGCGGTCGACGCCAGCACCGGCTCCCACGCCCTGTCCGGCAGGATCCAGGGCGAGTCGCCCGAGACCCTGAGCTCCCTGCTCTCCGGGCTCGACAACGTCCAGGGATACCTCGGCATGCGCGCCTACACCAGCCGCTGCGCCTCGGGGCTGGAGGTCCTCGCCGGAGACAGCGACGCCGGTGCCGAGCAGCGCCTGTCGGACCGCACGCTCTTCTCCGACCGGCGGCTCGGCCAGGCGATGGACATGCTCGACCGGCACTACAAGACGATCGTCGTGGACCCGGCGGCGGCCCTGGCCGCACGGGTCCTCCCCTACGCCGATCAGCTCGTCCTCGTCGTCCCGGCCAGCGAGGACGGGCCGGACGCGGTGGCCATGACCTACGAGTGGCTCGACGGGCACGGCTGCGCCGACCTGCGCCACCGGGCGGTCATGGTCGTCAACGGGGTGAGCCGCCGCAGCATGGCCGACGTGGAACAGGCGGAGGCGGTCGCGCGGGGCAGGTGCCGGGCGATCGTCCGGGTTCCCTGGGAGGACGCGCTGGCCCCCGGCAGGGCCGATCGGGTGGAACCGTCCCACCTGAGGGCACCGGGCCGCCGGGCGTACCTCGCCCTGGCCGGTGTCGTCGTGGCGGGCTTCGGAACGGTTCAGGCGGGTCGACCCAGCGAGGAGGAACTAGCCCAGTGATCCCCCGGGCGCGAGGAGATGTGGTGAACGGGCGAGACGAGGTGCAGGTGGTGAGCGGGCAGGCCGGCGTCCGGGTGGGCGGGTCGGACCGGGCGCGGGTGAACGGGTCGTACGAGGTTCGTACGGCCGGGCCGGGCCGGAACGGACCGGAGCAGGCCGGTACGGGCCGCCTTGGCGGGGTTCGTCGGGGCGGGCCGGGCGAGGCGCGGGCGAGCGGGTGCGACGGGATCCGGGCCGGCGAGGGGTCCGGAGGCCGTGGAGACGGGGCCGCGCGAGCGGTGGGGGAGGGGCTGTGAGCCGCGCCTCCCGGACGCGCAGCCGCCTGGCCGTCCGATACTTCGATGATCGGATCCTGCTGACCGACTCGTCGGTCTGGGCCTACTTCAGGCTTCCCACCGTGAGCTACGAGTTCATCACCCCCGAGGAGCGGGAGGCGCTGGCCACCAACATCACGATCGCGCTGGCCGCCATCCGCATGCCCGACGCCGAGGTCCACCTGCGCGTGGCGCACCGCACCTACCCCGCCGCCGAGTGGGCGATGGCGCTGAACGCCACCTCCGACGAGGGGCCGGGCTGGCGCGACTACCTGGAGGACATGTACCGCCACGTCTGGGCCAAGGACTTCTGGACCAAGGAGGTCTACCTCGGCGTACGGCTCGGCACGCGCGGGCGGCAGCTGGGCACCGGGGTCCTCTCGCAGCTCTTCGGCTTCTACCAGCGCAGCGAGAAGGCCCTGGGCATCGAGGACGACCACGTCCCCAAGGCCGAGATCGCCAAGTGGTCCGAGCAGGCGGAGCGGCTGGGCAGGGCGCTGTCCGCCAGCGCGCTGTACGCCAGGCACGCCACCTCCGTCGAGCTCGCCTGGCTCTTCCAGCACGCCACGACCGGGTCCCTCGGCGACCCTCCGGCCTCGGCGAGCCCCAAGCGCCGGTGGGGGCAGGGGGAGATCGAGTCCCTCGTCGAGGGACAGATCCACAACGGCAGGGCACTGCTGCGCATCGAGCAGCCACAGGGCGACTCCTACGTGGCGCACATGTCCTTCGCCCGCTTCCCCGACCTCATGCCCTTCCCCGACGGCGAGCCGTGGATGCACTTCGCCGACCAGCTGCCCTTCCCCGTGGAGATCAGTTCGAGGATGCGGCTGATCCCGCCGGTCAAGGCGAGCAAGGACGTGGCGCGCAAGCTCGCCCACGCCCGCGACATGGACATCCACATCCGCGAGGCGGGCGCGGAGGCGCCGCTGGCCCTGGCCGAGCAGATCGACGCGGCCCGGATGCTGGAGCACGGCATCACCAAGGAGCGCCTGCCGTTCGTGTACGGCTGGCACCGCCTGATCGTGTCGGCCCCGACCGAGGAGATCTGCGTGCAGCGGGTCGAGGCGGTCGTGGAGCACTACCGCGACATGGGCATCGACATCGTCAACTCCACCGGCGACCAGTTCTCGCTGTTCTGCGAGACGCTGCCGGGAGAGCGGGTCCGGGTCAACGCCTACGCGCAGCGGCAGCCGCTGCGCACCATCGCGGGCGGCATGGCCACCGCCACCGTCGACCTGGGCGACCGGGTGGACGAGAGCGCCTCGGGCTGGATGGGCCCGTACGTCGGGGAGACCCTGGGCCGGGCCCGCAGCATCGTGCACTTCGACCCGCTGGTGGCGGCGACGCGCAACCGGCCGACGGCCATCGCCATCACCGGCGAACCCGGCGGCGGCAAGACCACGCTGGCACTGCTGATGATCTACCAGATGGCGCTGCGCGGGGTGACGGTCGCGGTCATCGACCCCAAGGGCGACGCCGACTCGCTGGTGCAGCTGCTGAAGAAGCGGGGCAGGAAGGCGCGGATCATCCCCCTGGGCTCGGCGGCTCCCGGCCTGCTGGACCCGTTCTCGTTCGGCGACGACCTGGCGGCCAAGAAGACGATGGCCACCGAGACCCTGCGTCTGCTGCTGCCCCGTATGTCGGAGGAACGCGAGTCGGCGATGATCCAGGCGGTCGCCGCGGTGTCCAACGCCGAGGACCCGTCGCTGGGCAAGGTCGTCGACTTCCTGGAGCGGACCGAGGACGCCGCCTCCAAGAACCTGGGCGCGGTGCTCCGCTCCATGTCGGACATGCATCTGGCCAGGCTCTGCTTCGACCCCTCGGGCGGCGACCAGATCGACACCGAGGGCTGGACCACGGTCTTCACCCTGGGCGGCCTGACGCTGCCCGACGCCTCCACCGGCCGCGACGACTACTCGTACGAGCAGAGGCTGTCGGTGGCGCTGCTCTACCTCGTCGCGCAGTTCGCGCGGGGTCTGATGAACGGCCTGGACCGGCGGACGCCCAAGGCGATCTTCCTGGACGAGGCGTGGGCGATCACCTCTACCCCCGAGGGCGCCAAGCTGGTGCCCGAGGTCAGCCGGATGGGCCGCTCCCGCAACACGGCGCTGGTCCTGGTCTCGCAGAACGCCGGAGACCTGCTGAGCGAGCAGGTGACGAACTGCCTGTCGTCGGTCTTCGCGTTCCGCTCCACGGAACGGGTCGAGGTGGAGCACGTGATGGCGCTGCTCGGGGTCGAACCGTCCGAGGAGCACAAGGCGGTGCTGCGCTCGCTCGGCAACGGCGAATGCGTCTTCCGGGATCTGGACGGTCGCGCGGGCCGTATCGGGGTGGACCTGATCTCGGATGAGCTGCTGCGCTGGCTGGACACGAATCCGACCCACGACAAACCCGACGAGAAAGTGCATGATCTTCCTGGGGGCGACAGAGTCGGTAGGCCGGGGGCTGCGGCGCTGGAGGTGCGGTCATGAAAGGCTCCCGCAAGGGGCTTGAGGGCTCTCGAGAGAGACGGTCCCTCAAGGGGCCGAAAGGGCTTGGCGTGCGCGGCGGGCTTCGTGGGCCTCGCGAGGCGACGGGCTCCCGCGAGAGGGGTTCCCGCAGGGGACGGCTGGGCAGGCGGATCGCCATCGGGCTGGTGGCGCTGGCCGCCTTCCTCGCGCTGCCGCTGGTGTTCCCCGCCGACACGTCCACGGCCGTCGCCGCGGCCCCCTGCGACATGTCTCCCGACCTGTCCCCGGACATGGTCGCCGGAGGCGTCGACGGCCTGATCCAGCCGCCGCTTCCCGACGCAGCCCAGCCGGGAGCCCAGCCGGGTGCCCCGGCGGCACAGGCCCCGGCGGTGCAGGGCAACTACGCGACGTACGGCATGAGCGGCCAGTTCTGGCACACCCACCTGCTCGGCTGCGACGACATCGCGGCGGTGATGGGCAACGCGATGGCCAACACGGTCTTCCTGTGGGCCAAGGCGCTGGACAGGCTGACCATCACGACCTACCAGGCGGCGGCCACCGAGGGCCCGCTGGAATCGATCAAGAACGTCGTCGACGACATGGTGGTCCGCCTGGCCGACGCCATGTACTGGCCGTACCTGCGGCCGCTGGTGATCCTCGGCGCCATCTGGCTGGCCTGGTACGGGCTGATCCGCAAGCGCGCCACCACCACCGCCGAGGGCGTCATCTGGATGGTCCTCGCGGTCACCGTGGCGGTCTGGTTCTTCAGCCGCCCCGGCGATCTCACGGGGCTGGGCAAGGTCGTCACCGACAAGACCGGCGAGGTGGTCAACTCCGCCTTCTCCGGGCTCCCCGGCGCGGGCGGGACCTCCTGCCTGCCGGCCAAGGGCGACGCCAACCCGCAGGTCAAGAGCGGCGGGTACGGCCAGAGCGGCGTGCCCGGCGTCGAGCAGAACTCCGACGCGCTCTGGTCCACCCTGGTCTGCAAGCCGTGGCTGATGGGCCAGTTCGGCACGGCCGACGCCGACGCTCCCATCATCAAGGTGTTCGGCGCGAAACTGCTGGAGATCCAGACGATCGACGCGGCCGAGATGAAGGCCGAGCAGATGCCGGAGGCGAACTCCCACCAGGCACGATATGAGACCGAGGTCGCCGACAAGCTGCAGAACACGCCGGTCTTCCCCCTTTTCCAGGGCAAGGACTGGACGAGCCGCCTGGGGGTCGCGATCGGCGCCCTCATGGCCGCGGTGGTCGCGGGACTGCTGATCTTCCTGGTGGCGGTCTCGCTGCTGGTCCTCAAGGTCGGCTTCCTGTTGCTGCTGATCCTCGCGCCGGTCTTCCTGCTGATCGGCGTCCATCCGGGATCCGGGCGGATCATCGCCATGCGCTGGGTGGAGATGCTGATAGGCACCCTGCTCAGACAGGCCGTGCTCGCCCTCGTCCTCGGCGTGCTCGTGTACGGCTACGCCCTGATCATCTCCACGGCGATGCCGTGGGGCATGCAGGTCATGTTCATGGCGATCCTGACGATCGCGGTGTTCTTCTACCGGCGGCCGTTCCAGCATCTGTTCTCGTCCATGGACGGGCACACGCTCACCACCCGGATGCTCGGCGACGCGGCGACCGCGCCGACCCTGCAGCGGGCCGCGTCCGTGCTGCCGCCGGTCGCGGCGGCCAGGGCGGGCCGGTGGGGCATGCGCAAGGCCGAGCCGATGCTGCAGGCGGCCGCGATGGCCGGCGGAGCCTCCGTCGGCGCGGCGGCGGCCGCCTCGGTCGCCCAGGGCAGGGTCCGCGGCGAGGACGGCGGTGCCACGCCGGCCACACCGTCGGGCACCCGGGTCCCCGCAGGCGCGCAACCGGCTCCGCTCGACACCGACTCCCAGGCGGCCGGGCGGCGCAGGGGCACCGGAAGGCCGGTCACCGCGGCCCGCCCCGGCGCGGCGCCGCCGCTCAACCTCTCCGGAGCCGGTACGGGAGGCGGCGCGTCCCCAACCAGGTCCGGAGGCTCCTCCGGGCGCGGGTCGGGCGGTTCGGGCGGGTCGGGCGGCTGGTTCGGCGGCCGTTCCGGCGGCTGGGCCCCGCAGGGAGGCTCGGGCGGCGGGTCGTCCTCGGGCGGCAGGTCGTCCGGTGCGCCGGCGGTCAGGCCCTCGGCGCCCTCGGCGGGCAGGCCCTCGGGTTCCTCCGGTTCCTCGGGGGGCGGCCGCTCGGGCACGAGCATCTTCGGCGGCGGCGGCTCCTCCCGGGGTTCCTCGGGTTCCGGCTCCTCGCGGGGCGGCTCCGGTTCGGGATCGCGTAACGGCGGCGGGTCCTCGCGTGGCTCCTCGGGGTCCGGAGGCTCCGGCGGGAGCATCTTCGGCGGCGGTGGCTCCTCGCGGAGCTCCGGTGGTTCGCGGAACCGGGACTCCGGAGGCAGGTCGTCCGAGGCGCCGCCGCTCTGGATCACCAGGCGGGCGGAGCGCGGCGGGGAGGCCGGTGAGCCGCCGCCGTTCTGGCTGCGTCCGTCCAACCGCGGCAAGGACTGACGATGATCGAGGGAGGCAGCCGGCGGGGAGCCGTCTTCGCGGTGCTGGTCGTGATACTCGCCGCGGTCGGCGTCTACGTGACCATGTGGTCGGACACCGGGGAGGGCCCGGAGACCCGGGCGGAGCCGGCGGGCGTCACCCGCACGGTGGCGTCAGGCAGGGAACCGGCCGCGGAGCCTGCGCGCCCGGCGGCGACGGCCAGCAACGCGCCCTTCGACGTCTACTCCTACCTGCCGATGACGAAGCAGGAGCTGGCCGCGGCCGCCGACTACGCGCAGCGGTTCACCGCCGAGTACGGCACCTTCAGCTACGACGAGGATCCGGCGGTCTACGGCGACCGTCTCAAGGGATACGTCACGACTGAGTTCTCGGGGGCGCTGCTGCGGACCGTCACCTCGCCGGGCACCGTCGAGGCGAACAAGGCCGACGAGGTCGTCTCCGTCGGGACTGCGCGCGTGAAGGGGATCCGGCAGATCGACAGCGCCTCGGTGGTCTTCGTGGTCGTCGGCACCCAGAACGTCACGGCCAGGAGCGGGGTGAACGAGAGGACCGCGGAGTACGCCGTCACGCTCATCCAGGTCGGCGCGGAATGGCGGGTCCACGACCTTCAGCCCGCCGACTCCGGCCAGGAGGGGGACGACCAGCCCTTCGAGACCGGCGCGACCGGATGACCGGCGGGATCGCGTACCGGCGCGGCGGGGTCGTGTACGGGCGAGAGTGGATGCGCGGCGGGGTCGTGTACCGGCGCGGCGGGGTCGTGTACGGGCGAGAGTGGATGCGCGGCGGGGTCGTGTACCGGCGCGGCGGGACGGGCGGCGAGGTCGCATGAGGGACGGCAAACACCTCCGGCTCGCCCTGATCCTCGGAGTCGCCGGGCTCTGCCTGATCACGCTGATCATGGCGCCGATGATGATGATCAGCAGTTTCCCGTCCTTCCCGTCGGTCACCGGGGAGACGCAACCCGACTGCGGGGAGAACGCGCAGGCGGCGGAGGACCTGTCGGAGACCGCGACGTCCGACATCCCCGAGGAGTATCTGAAGCTGTACCGCGAGCACGGCCGGAAGGTCGGCGTGCAGTGGAACGTGCTCGCCGGGGTCGGCAAGCGCGAGACCAACCACGGCCGCTCCACGCTCCCCGGCGTGCGGAGCGGCACCAACTACGCGGGCGCCGCCGGGCCGATGCAGTTTCTCATCAGCACGTGGGGCGGCAAGGCCAAGATCAAGATCCCGTCCACGTTCAACGGCTACGCCTCCGACGGCGACGGAGACGGCTGGGCCGACGTGTACAACCCGGCGGACGCCATCCTAGGCGCGGCGAAGATGCTGAAGCGGAACGGCGCGCCGGAGGACGTGCGGCGTTCGCTGTTCGTCTACAACCGTGCCTGGTGGTACGTCGACCAGGTCATGGAGATCGCCGGGAAGTACGCCAAGGACGGCGAGGTCACGACCCCGCCCGAGGCGGACGAGAGCTGCGACGAGCCCATGCTGGAGGCGGCGCCGACGAGCACGGTGGCCGCGATCCTCGAGTACGCGCTGGCCCAGCGCGGCAAGCCCTACATCTGGGGCGGCACGGGCCCGGCCGGCTACGACTGCTCGGGGATCATCTACATGGCCTACCGGAGCGTCGGCCTGACCATCCCGCGCACCACGTTCGGCCAGTGGCCGTTCGGCATAGAGGTTCCCGAGGGAGAGGAGCAGGCGGGGGACCTCGTCTTCTTCAACTCCGGGCCAGGAACCGGCCCAGACCGTCCCGGGCACGTGGGAATGGTGGTCTCTCCGGGCAAGATGGTCGAGGCGAGATGCCGGTTGTGCGGGCCGATCAAGGTCACCACCTACCGGGAGCGCACCGGGATCGTGGGATTCACCCGGCCGTTGCAACATCCTCAGATCCTCGCGCAACTCAAGGCGCGGGAGCAGGGCTGACAGAATCGGGAGCCATGGAAAAGGTCGTTGTGGGCGCAGCCATCGTCGACGGTGACGGAAAACTGCTCGCCGCCCAGCGTGCCGACCCTCCCGAGCTGGCCGGAGGGTGGGAGCTTCCCGGGGGGAAGGTCGATCCCGGCGAGGACGAGCACACGGCACTGATCAGGGAGTGCCAGGAGGAGCTCGGCGTGCTGATCGAGGTGGGCGAGCGCGTCGGCGGCGACTGGGCGCTCGCCGGCGGCTACGTCCTCCGGGTCTGGCTCGCCGTGGTCGCCGAGGGCAAGCCCGAGGCGAGGGAGCACCTGGATCTGCGCTGGCTGGGCGTGGACGAGCTTTACGAGGTGGCGTGGCTCCCCGCGGACCTTCCAATCGTCCGGGCGGTACAAGGTCGTCTCAACGATGGGCAAGGTCGGTTCAATAAGGATTGATCGACTCCGCAACGTGACATAACTGCTACTGGACGTGGCGATGTCGCGTGTCCGTACCCGGGGAACGGAGATATGCGGTGACCGTATGGTGGCGTGGTGCTGGGTTAGTGTCCGCTGTTGGAGCGGGGGTGCTCATCCTCGGGTCCACGGGGGTGTACGCCGTCCAGATGGACGAGCCGGCCGCGCCGCCCCTCGACCTGGCCGTCGCCGCCGACACCGGTACGTGGGCGCCGGGAAGCCGCGCCGACCAGGCGATCCGCTTCCGCATCCGCCTGCAGGGACCGGGCTCCGACGCGCGGCTGGCGGTCCTGACGACCCCCGCCGAGGCGCTCGCGGGCATCGAGTGCCCTGAGGAGACCAGGTCCTCGGTACCCGTACCCAGGGGGGCGGGGGTGTGCGTGATCGGCGCCCTGCCCGCCCGGGGCGGCTCCGTCGACGTGCTGCTCGCCGTGCCGCGGCGCCCGCAGGACGTCACGGTGACCGCCCTGGCCCGGATGAGCGGACCCGACGGCGAGCCGGTGAGTCAGCAGGCCCAGAGCACGATCAAGAGCTCGGACGCGGCGATGCGGCCGGGCGGGGATGTCGTCGCGGGGCCGGAGACGCTGGAACACGCCCGCGCCGCGAGGGAGGACAGGTCCGCGGGCGCACGCGGTGTCGGGGCGCCAGGTGCCGCCAGCATGGTCCTCAGGGTTCCCCGGACGGCCGGGGAGGCCGAGGGTGCTCCCCTGGCCGCACCGGACACCCCGCGGGCCGCAGAGGCCGCAGAGGCCGCAGAGGCCGCAGAGGCCGCAGAGGCACGGAGGGCCGAGCAGCGCACGTCGGCGTTCCTGCTCGATCTTCTCGGAAAGTCGTTCGTCGCCCCGGCCGCGGGGCCGGGCGCGGCGGGTACGGGGGCGGACGGCACCGCCGCGCGTCCTGGCCCGGCGGCTTCCGCGCTTCCCGCCGGGCCGGGAGCGTCGCCGAGGGCCGGCGCGCCGGTGAGCCCGCGGGCGGGTGCGCTTCCCGGGGACGCGGGAGCGACGGGAGGCCCGGCGGCCTCCCACGAGACGCGGGTCACCGCGCCGGGCGGGCAGCAGGAGGCCGGATCCCCCGCGGCCGCTCCGGTGGCTCCCGCCCCGGTCCGGGTCCCGGGGGCGGGCGCCGTTCCCGGTCGTCCCGCGGGTCCGGTCACCCCGGGTCTTCCGCCGGAGGGCACGCGGCTTCCGGACGGCGCCGCGGCCCCGGGCGTCGCGCCCGAGGCCGGTACCGGCGTGCCCGGTCAGGGGCAGGCCGCCGTACCGCCGGAGGGAGTGCCCGCCGCCCCCACGCTTCGGGGACAGAACGGCAGGCACCACTCGGCCGTGGGCTCCCCGACGGGTCGCAAGGCGGGCGGGCGGAAGGCGCGCGGGCAACGGCACGCGGCCGGCCGGTCCGGTGCGCGCGGGCGGGAAGCGGGCCGGTCGGCCCTTCGGCACGCGGGTCCAGGCCAGCCGGGAGTCGGCCTGCCGATGACCGGCCTGCCTGGAGGGCCGCAGATGGGGCCGGGCCTCCAGGCGCTCGGTCCCGTCACCCCGGGGGGCGGGCAGAAGATCGCCGGCCGCCCCGGAGCGCGCCGGCCGGTGGTCGGGCCGATGGTTCCCGGCTATCCGGGGGTCGGCGGGCAGCCCGCGATGCCGGGACAGGGCACGGGGCAGCCGATGATGCCGGGCTATCCGGGGATCGGGCAGCCGGGCATGGGACAGCCCGGCGTGCCGCCGCGAGGTGCGGGCGGTCCGATGGGCGGGCCCCTGCCTCCCGGCCACCCCGGAGCGGGTTATCCGGGAGCGGGTCAGCAGCCGGGCGGGCCGCAGATGCCCGGCGCGCAGCAGATGCCGGGCGCGCAGCCGGGCGGGGCGGGAGCGCCGGGCGCGCCTGGGCCCATGATGCCGCCGGTCTCGATGGGCATGGCGGGGGCGGGCCAGATGCCCGGCCTCGTGAACGGCCTCCAACTGCCGCAGGCGGGTCCCTTCCCCGCCGCGCAGGTGCCCCTTTCGCAGGACCCGCGCCCGCAGGGCGCACCCCTCCCGCAGGACGTCGACGGTCCGAGCGGCCAGGTCCAGCCGGTCGCCGAGTCAAGTCCGCTGCTGACAGGGGTCCGAGGTCTCCCGGCGGTGGGAGCGGCGGTGGGAGCGCTGCTCGGCCTCCTGTGGCTGCAGAGGAGGATCCAGCGCCGCCGCCGGTCGCGACACGTTTTGTAAAACGCGGTTTGCTGTTACTTTTGCCCAACTAGTATTTACCTTGACGTGTTCATGGTTGATTTCGCGGAGGGCACCGGTGACGCGAGCACGGCACAGGGCAGCTGTCTCCGCCGTTGTGATGTCCGTGGGACTCAGCGGCGCCGTCCTGCTCGCCCTGGCGCCGCTCACCGGATCCTCCGCGGCCGGCGCGACCGTCAGGGTGGTGGGTGTCACCCCGTCGCAGGTCGAGGGCTGTGACGTCGATCCGGCCGGCCCCTGCGAGGAGGCCACGCCGATCGTCACCGTCACGGTCACCGAGGATCCCCAGGGCGGCTCCGAGGAGACCGCGGTGCCGCAGAAGACCGTGACCACCACGATCACCGTCCCGGCGTCGCCGAAGCCCCCCAAGCCGCCCAAGACGTCCTCGGCCCCGCCGCCCCCGCAGGAGACGGCGGTCGTGCAGCCGCCGCCGGTCCAGAACACCGCGCCTCCGGTGACCCCGCCCGCCGAGACCTCTTCGCCGGAGAACAACGACCCCCAGTTCCCGCCGACGAACCCCGAGCCGACCCCGCTCCCCACCGCCACGCCCACGCCGTCGGACACCGCGGCGCTCGACGAGAGCGCCTCCGGTACCTCCGTGTACGAGATCCGCAACGCGGGTTCCGAGTTCGACGGGGCCACGCTGAGCCGCCAGCTCGGCATCCCCGCGCTGATCCTGGTGCTGCTGGTGCTGTTCGCCGTTCTGATCTTCGAGGGCAGGCTGCGCCGCCTGGCGCACGCCGCGGCCATCCGCCGGGCCGGTCCGCGCGGGATGGGCCGCGACCCGATGGAGCCGATGGCCTACCCCGGCGGTCCCGGCTACGGTCCCGGCCCCTACCAGGGCGGTACGGCCTACGCGCCGATCATCAGCTTCGTGCCCATGCAGATGTACGCCCCGGTCTACCCGGAGGGCTACACCCCCGAGCGGTCCCCCCACGGGTACGACCAGACGACGGCGTACCTGCCCGCGCCCGGCTACGAGCAGCAGCCGGCCGCCGGCCACAGTGACCCGCACGACCCGCACAGCCCGTACGACCCGTACGACCCGCAGACCGGCCACGTGCAGCCGGGGCGGCCCGGACAGGCGCCCTACGGCCCGGCGGCCCAGGACGCCTCACCGGCCGCCTTCCAGAGCACCTCGCGGTTCGACTCCGGTGAGGGGCGCCTCCCGCAGGGGGCGGCGGAGTTCCCCGGGGCGCCGTTCCCGCAGGAGCCCGCCCGGGGCGATCTGGGAGCCGACGGTCCGCGAGACGACCTCCGGCCGTTCGGCACCGGTCCCGTTCCCCAGGACGCCTCCGGCCAGGATCCCTCGGCGGGTCGGCCCCTTCCCGGCGGTTCCCAGGACGGCTTCACGCCGTCCGGCCAGGAAGCGCGGAGCGAGGCGGGGCGTCCCGCGGGGGAGACGGCCAGGCCCTTCGGGCCCGAGCCGCAGGGCGGTCCCGCCCAGGGCCCCGGTGAGAAGGGCTCCGGCGACCGGCTTCCCGCCGAGCCGACCCCGACGGCGGTCTACCCGCTCCCCGGCCAGGACACCGGCAAGAAGAAGCGCGGCCTCTTCCGCCGTTCCACCTGATCTCGGACGATCCTGACCGTCCGGGGAGGGATCCCTACGGCTCGGTCGTGGACGGAGCGGGAAGCAGCGGGCTCAGCAGCGCGGCCAGGGTGAAGACACCGACGTTGTACCAGAGCGTCGTCGCGGTCGCCGTGCCGAACCGGTCCGCGAGGTCACCGGTTCCCGCGGAGGCCAGGGCGAAGAAGACGGCCCCGACGATCGTGATCCCGACCGCGGTGCCGAACTGGATGCCGGTGTTGACGACGCCGGAACCGGCACCGGCGTCGTCGGCGGGGACGTCGCCGAGCACCACGCCGGTGAGGATCGGCACGCACAGTCCCATGCCGAGACCGATGACCAGCTCGGCGGCCGCGACGTGCGGCCAGGCCAGATCGGATCCCAGGACCCGTACGGAGACGATCACGGCGAGGGTGCCCGCGGCCATCGTGAGCGCGCCCGTGCCGATGAGGCGGCGACCGTGTGCCGCACCGTGGCGCAACGCGAGGTGGGTGGTCGCGGTGATGCCGACGGGCCAGGCCAGCGTCACCAGCGCCGTGTGCAGCGGCGTCCACCCCAGGCCGGACTGCAGCTGGTAGGTCAGCACGAGGAAGAACGACGTCACGCCGGAGAAGAGCAGCAACACCACGGCCATCCCGGCGGTGAACGACCTTCGCCGGAACAGCGTGGGCGGTACGAGCGCGGAACCGTCCCGGAGGTGACGGCGCCGCTGCTGGGCGGCGAACAGCACCAGGACCACGACCCCCGCGGCCATCGCGGCGAACGTCCAGGCGGGCCATCCCGCCACGGGACCCTGTACGAGCGGGTACATGATCCCCAGCGTGGCGAGCGTCACCAGGGCCACCCCCGCCAGGTCGAGCCGGAGCGGCCGCTCCGAGCGGGTCTCGGGCATGAACCGCACCGCCGCGCAGAAGGCGAGGACCCCGATGGGCACGTTGACGTAGAAGATCGCGCGCCAGCCTGAGCCCAGTACGTCGTACTCGGTCAGCAGCCCGCCCAGCAGCGGAGCGCTGACGCTGCCCATGCTGAGAACCGCGCCCAGAAGTGAGAACGCCAGGGTCCGCTCGGCGGGGGCGAACATGACGACGATGACCGACATCACCTGGGGCACCATCAACGCGGCCATCGCGCCCTGGGCGAGGCGACCGCCGACGAGCGCCTCCGGCGTCGTGGCGGCACCGCACGCGACGGAGGCGACGGTGAACCCGGCGACGCCGATCAGGAAGAGGCGCCGGCGGCCGAAGATGTCACCGAGCCGCCCGCCGGTGATCAGCAGCAGGGCGAACGCCAGGGCGTAGCCGGCGAGGCTCCACTGCGCGGTGGTGTGGTCGGCGCCGAGGTCGCGCTGTATGCGGGGCAGCGCGATGCCGAGGATGGTCGCGTCGACGTTGTCCATGAAGGCGGCGCTCAGGACGACGCCGAGAGCGATCCAGCGCCGGCGCGACACAGGAGGACCGGTTCTGGGTGGGGCGGCGGACATGGTTTCCTCCCGGAGGGTCGCCTATTCTTTTGGAGCCAAAATAGAGAGTCTCTTATTTAGAGTGTCTCTATTTTAGAGAGAATAGGAAGAGGGGTCCGCCATGTCAACGGAGCGGAAGAGCCGCATGGAGATGATCATGGCCGTGTCCGACCAGGGGCGCCTGACAGCCATGCGGGCGGCGCTGTTCCACGTCGGCGTCGCCGGCCGGGCCGGAATCAATGTGACCGACTTCAACTGCCTGGCCGTCCTCGACAAGGAGGGCCCCCTGACCCCGCACGACCTCGCCGTACGGATCGGGTTGACGCGCGGCGGCGCCATCACCGCGGTCGTGGACCGCCTGCAGAAAGCGGGGTACGTGCGCCGCAGCCGGGACGACGCCGACCGGCGCCGTGTCCTCGTCGAGCTGGTACGCGAGGGGCCCTATCGCGCGCTGCAGGAGATCCTGGCGGACGTCAACCGGGCCTACGCCGATCTCGTCGAGAGCTACGACGACGCGGAGCTGGCGATCATCCATGACTTCGCCGTCCGCGCCAACGAGGTCATGCGGAAGCAGACACAGCGGCTGTGGCGTGACTGAGAAACGCGGCGGGAGGAAACAACGGGGTAACACGACGGCGCCGCCCCCGGGGGAATCCGGAGACGGCGCCGTCGTGAGCGGTGGGGAGGCTCAGGTCTTCGAGCCGGAACGCTTGAAGATCTTGTTGCCCAGCCAGACCAGCGGGTCGTACTTGCGGTCGACGACACGCTCCTTCATGGGGATCAGCGCGTTGTCAGTGATCTTGATGTGCTCGGGGCAGACCTCGGTGCAGCACTTGGTGATGTTGCAGTAGCCGAGACCGTGCTCCTCCTGGGCGGAGTCCTTGCGGTCGGCCACGTCGTACGGGTGCATGTCCAGCTCGGCGATCCGCATCAGGAAGCGCGGACCGGCGAAGTTGGTCTTGTTCTCCTCGTGGTCACGGATGACGTGACAGACGTTGTTGCACATGAAGCACTCGATGCACTTGCGGAACTCCTGGGACCGCTCGACGTCGATCTGCTGCATGCGGAACTCGCCCGGCTTCACGTCGGCCGGAGGGGTGAAGGACGGGATCTCCCTGGCCTTCTGGTAGTTGAACGACACGTCCGTGACCAGGTCCTTGATCACCGGGAACGTCCGCATGGGCGTCACGGTGATCGTCTCCTCCTCGGTGAAGGTGGACATCCGGGTCATGCATCCGAGCTTCGGCCTGCCGTTGATCTCCATCGAGCACGAGCCGCACTTGCCGGCCTTGCAGTTCCAGCGGACGGCCAGGTCGGGGGCCTGGGTGGCCTGAAGCCTGTGGATGATGTCGAGGACGACCTCGCCCTCGTTCACCTCGACCGTGAAGTCCTCAAGCTTGCCCTCGCCGCCCTCGCCCCGCCACACGCGGAACTTCGCCTTGTAACTCATGGTTACTCCTTGGCCAGCGCGTCAAAGGCGGCCAGCTCTTCCTCGGTGATGTACTTCTTCAGCTCGTCGCGGTCGAACAGTTTGATGAGGTCGTCCCGCATCGGCGGCTGCACCCGCTCCTGCACCGTGACGCCGGAGCCGTCCGGGGTGAGACCGCACCGCAGGATCTTGGTCCGCCACTCGGACGACATGCCGGGGAAGTCGTCGCGCGTGTGACCGCCGCGGCTCTCCTGGCGCAACAGCGCCGCCTTCGCCACGCACTCCGAGACCAGGAGCATGTTGCGCAGGTCGAGGGCGAGGTGCCAGCCCGGGTTGTAGATGCGGCTGCCGGCCGCGCCGACGCCCTGGGCACGCTCCTTGAGCTTCTCCACCGCCTCCAGCGCCTCGGAGACCTCCTCGGCCTTGCGGATGATGCCGACCAGCTCGTTCATCGTCCGCTGCAGCTCGTGGTGGACCTCGTACGGGTTCTCGCCCGCGCGCTCCAGCGGGGCCAGCGCCTCCGCGCTCGCCTCGGCCACGGCCTCCTCGGAGATCTTCGGCCGGGCCGCCAGACCGTCCACGTACGAGGCCGCTCCCGCGCCCGCGCGGCGGCCGAACACCAGCAGGTCGGACAGCGAGTTGCCGCCCAGCCGGTTGGAGCCGTGCATGCCGCCGGAGACCTCACCGGCCGCGAACAGGCCGGGCACGTCCGCCGCGCCGGTGTCGGCGTCGACCTCGACGCCGCCCATGATGTAGTGGCAGGTCGGGCCGACCTGCATGGCCTCCTTGGTGATGTCGACGTCGGCCAGCTCCTTGAACTGGTGGTGCATCGACGGGAGCCGCTTGATGATCTCCGCGGCCGGGAGGCGGGTGGAGACGTCCAGGTAGACGCCGCCCTGGGGTGATCCACGGCCGGCCTTCACCTCGGAGTTGATGGCCCGCGCGACCTCGTCGCGGGGGAGCAGCTCCGGAGGGCGGCGGTTGTTGGCCTGGTCGGTGTACCAGCGGTCGCCCTCCTCCTCGCTGGTGGCGTACTTGTCCTTGAACACCTCGGGGATGTAGTCGAACATGAAGCGCTTGCCCTCGGAGTTTCTCAGCACCCCGCCGTCGCCCCGGACGGACTCGGTGACGAGGATGCCCCGCACCGAGGGCGGCCAGACCATCCCGGTGGGATGGAACTGGATGAACTCCATGTTGATCAGCTTCGCGCCGGCCAGCAGGGCCAGCGCGTGGCCGTCGCCGGTGTACTCCCACGAGTTGGACGTGACCACGTACGACTTGCCGATGCCGCCGGTGGCCAGCACGACCGCGGGGGCGTCGAACAGGATGAGCTTGCCGTTCTCCCGCCAGTAGCCGAAGGCCCCGGAGATCGCGCCGCTCCCGCCGGGCCCCGTCTCCTTGAGCAGGCGGGTCACCGTGCACTCCTGGAAGACCTTGATGTACGCCTCGGCGTCGCCGTGGAGCCTCTCGTCCTCCTGCTGGAGCGCGACCACCCGCTGCTGCAGGGTGCGGATCAGCTCCAGACCCGTGCGGTCACCGACGTGAGCCAGCCGCGGGTACTCGTGCCCGCCGAAGTTGCGCTGGCTGATCTTGCCGTCCTTGGTGCGGTCGAACAGCGCGCCCCACGCCTCCAGCTCCCAGACCCGGTCGGGAGCCTCCTTGGCGTGCAGCTCGGCCATCCTCCAGTTGTTGAGGAACTTGCCGCCGCGCATGGTGTCACGGAAGTGCACCATCCAGTTGTCGTCGCTGTTGACGTTGCCCATGGCGGCGGCCGCGCCGCCCTCGGCCATGACCGTGTGCGCCTTGCCGAACAGCGACTTGCAGACGATCGCCGTCCGCTTGCCCTGTTGGCGGGCTTCGATGGCCGCCCGCAGACCCGCACCGCCGGCGCCGATGACGACGACGTCGTATTCGTGACGCTCGATTTCCACAGGAGATCCTTATGCGAACGAGAAGGCGATGATGCCCTTGGCGACCAGGCGCACGTACAGGTCGGCGCCCATGACGGAGAACATGGAGATCAGCGCGAGCTGCGAGTGCTTGGCGTTGAGCTTGGAGACGAAGCCCCAGGCCCGATAGCGGATCGGGTGCTTGGAGAAGTGGTTCAGGCGCCCGGCCGTGATGTGCCGGCAGGAGTGGCACGACAGCGTGTACAGGTTGATCAGGACCGCGTTGACGATCAGGATCCAGGTGCCCAGGCCGGCCGGCTTCTCGATCAGCGCCTTCACCGCGTCGTACGCGAGGACGAGGCCGACGACGATCGCCGCGTAGAAGAAGTAGCGGTGGATGTTCTGCAGGATCAGCGGGAACCGCGACTCACCGGAGTACTTCGTGTGCGGCTCGTTCACCCCGCAGGCCGGGGGCGAGAGCCAGAACCCCCGGTAGTAGGCCTTGCGGTAGTAGTAGCAGGTGAAGCGGAACCCCGCGGGAAGGCCGAGGATCAGCAGGCCGGGAGGCAGGGTGTACCAGTCGCCGAAGGGGGCGAGGCCGAACAGTCGCGCGTCCGGCGGACAGCTCGTCGCCAGACAGGGCGACGCGAACGGCGCGTGGTACGGCGATACGAAGTATTTTGTATCAAAGATCGCCCACGTGGCGTAGACGAGGAATGCCGTGAAAATGATGAACGTGACCAGCGGATAGCGCCACCACTGGTCGGTCCGCAGAGTGCGCTCCTTGATCTGCGCACGTTGCCTTCTGGCCGGGCTCTCGGCCGTTGTCTGGGTCATCGAGACCTCTCCACCTCCCGCGGACCCCGCTCGCCCAGGGGTCCGGGTTGTTTCAGTTGTGCCGCGCGTCCGGGCCATCGTCGCGCCGGCTCACACGTGCGCGCGCATGTTGGTGGGGGATACGTTACGACGGAGCCCAGGGGTTGTGTGTAAGGGGTCTCTCACAATTTCACTGACCCGGTGTGATTCCTGTCACATTCGCCTGGCAGGAGCCCCTCGCCTGCGACGTCTCACGAGGTGGACGATCACAGGGAGGTCTCGGGAGGTTGTGGAGGCGGCTGTGGCGAGTGGGCGACCCCTGTCCTCCTCCCTCGCCCGTGCCCCGGCGGGCCGTCAGTAGTGCTGGCTGGAGTTGGGCAGCTTGACGACGGTCACGAAGAAGTCGTCGATCCGCCGGACCACGCTGATGAACTGGTCGAAGTCGACCGGCTTGGAGACGTAGGCGTTGGCGTGCAGGTTGTAGCTGCGCAGGATGTCCTCCTCGGACTCCGACGTGGTCAGCACGACCACCGGGATCCCGCGGAGCTTCTCGTCGGCCTTGATGTCCTGGAGCACCTCCCGGCCGTCCTTGCGGGGCAGGTTGAGGTCGAGCAGGATCAGGTCGGGCCGGGGCGCGTCGGCGTAGTCGCCCTCCTTGCGCAGGAAGGCCATGGCCTGCTCGCCGTCGTTGACCACGTGCAGCTTGTTGCGGACCTTGTTGAGCTCGAAGGCCTCCCGCGTCAGCAGGACGTCGCCCGGGTCGTCCTCGACCAGGAGCACGTCGATCCAGCGCAGGTCATTCATCGGTGTCTCCTGTGGGAAGGGTCCAGCGGAAGGTCGTGCCCGACGGGGCGGTCTTCCCGACGTTCTCGCTGTTCTCGGTCTTTTCGGCGATTGCGGTGTTCTCGGCGTTCTCGGCGTTCTCGACGTTCTCAGTGTGTCCGGTGTGCCCGACGTTCTCGGCGTTCTCGGCGTTCTCGGTGTTCCCGGGGCTTTCGGCGTTCTTGGCGGTCTCGCCGCCTCCGGCGCCTTCGGTGTCCACCCAGATGCGGCCACCGTGGTACTCGACGATCTTCTTGCAGAGCGCCAGCCCGATGCCCGTGCCCGCGTACACGTCCCGGCCGTGCAGGCGCTGGAAGATGAGGAAGATGCGGTCAGTGTATTTGCTGTCGATACCGATGCCGTTGTCGGTGCAGGAGAACTCCCACATGTCCCCGTCGCGCCGCACCCCGATGTGGATCACCGGCGGTTCCTGCGAGTGGAACTTGATCGCGTTGCCGATGAGGTTCTGGAAGAGCTGGGTCAGTTGCGCCCGGTTGCCGTACACCTCGGGCAGCTCGTCGTGGGTCACCGTCGCCCCGGCGTCCTCGATGGTGGCGCCGAGGTTGTTCAGCGCGGCCTTGAACGGCACGGTGGCGTCGATCCTGGTGCGCTCGCCGCCCATCCTGCCGACCCTGGAGAAGTCGAGCAGGTCGTTGATCAGCATCTGCATGCGCTTGGCGCCGTCGACGGAGAAGGCGATGTACTGCTTGGCGCGCTCGTCGAGCTGGTCGCCGTAGCGCTGTTCGAGCATCTGGGTGAAACTGGCCACCTTGCGCAGCGGCTCCTGCAGGTCGTGGCTGGCCACGTAGGCGAACTGCTCGAGCTCGCCGTTGGAGCGCTTCAGCTCCGCCGCCTGGTCCTCCAGCTTGCGCCGCGTCTCCGAGGACCGGCGCCACTCGGCGAGGATGCGGCGGCGCATCGCGTCGACATGGCCCGACAGCTCGGACAGCTCGGCCGGGCGTTCCACCCTGAGCTTGTGGTCGAAATCGCCCTGGGCGACCGCGCGGACCTGCTGGTTCAGCTCGGCCAGCGGGCGGAGCACCGCGTACCGCACGATGAGCACCGCGGCGATCCCGGCGACGACCAGCGCCGAGGCCACCCCGATGAGCGCGATGTAGAAGGCCTGCCAGCCGAGGTCGAGCCGGACGACGCCGGCCTCGTGCAGCCGGTTCAGATGGTTCTGGAGACCGGCGAGGGACTGGCGGATCTCGTTGAACCGGGTGGCGTTGATGGGGGCGTTCTGCCGGGCGGCGTCGGTCTTCAGGGTCGGTACGGCGGCGATGACCTTCTCCGCGTAGTCGCGCCGCCAGGCCTCTCCCGTCGCCTTCAACCGGACCACCTCGGCGGTGACCGCCTGCCGCTCCGGCATCCGGGGGAGCAGCGTGACGAGCGTTTCCAGCGAGGTCTTCTCCGCGGCGATCGCGTTCCGGTAGTCCCGCAGGGAGACTTCCTCGTTGGTCCTGCCGTACGCCCGCACCGAGCTCTCCTGCGAGGTCATCGCGTTGGAGATCTCCAGAAGGCGCAGCGCCGCCGGGTCGACGACGTCCACCAGCGTCTCCCTCGCCTCTCGCGTCTCCTCGATCGACTTGATCGTGACGACGGCGGAGACCATGAAGACCAGCGCGATGCCCACCCCGGCGAGCGTGAACCAGCGTCCCACCGGAAGGTTCCCGAACTTCTTCGCGGGGGTGAACGCGGGCAGGGGGCGAGGACTGAGGCCGTGATCCGGGCGCTCCGAACGGTCGGTCATCGTTTTCCGCTTCGAGAGATGAGCACGGTCGCCAGGTCGTCGCTGAGCGCGTCGCGGTTCAGCTCGATGACGCGTTCGATGAGCCGGTCGAGCTCGATCCCGCCCTGCTCCTGGACGAGCCTGAGCAGGCCCTCGGTACCGAGCAGGTCGGGCCCGCCGCCCACGGTGGCCTCGATCAGGCCGTCGGTGTAGAGCAGCAGCGACCAGTCGTCGCCGAGCGGAACGTCGATCGCCGTCCACTGGACGTCCTGGAAGATTCCCAGCGGGGGCCCCGAGGGGGTGCCGGGCACCACGCCGATCACGCCGTCGCGGATCAGCAGCGGCGGCGGGTGGCCGACCACGTGCATCCGCGCCCGGTCGAGCGTGGGGTCGATCGTGGCGATGCACAGAGTGGTGAAGATCTCCGCGGACTTGCGTTCCAGGCGGAGCACCGACTCCAGGGTGCCGAGCAGCTCGTTGCCGGTGTGCCCGGCCAGGACCAGGGTCCGCCAGGCGATCCTGAGCGCGACGCCCAGGGCGGCCTCGTCGGGCCCGTGCCCGCACACGTCGCCGACCACCACGTGGATGGCGCCGTCGGGGCTCTGCACGGTGTCCCAGAAGTCACCGGCCAGAAGGGCGCGCCTGCGTCCCGGCAGGTAGCGGGCCTGGTGGTCCAGGACCCCGGGGGCCAGCAGCGGGACCGGCAGGAGCCCGCGCTCGAGGCGGGAGTTCTCCTTGGTGAGCAGCTCGGCCTCGACGAGCTTGCGCTGGGCCAGGTCGGCGCGCTTGCGCTCTATCGAGTAGCGGATCGCCCGCGCCAGCAGGCGGGCCTCCACGTCCTGCTTGACCAGGAAGTCCTGGGCGCCGGCGGCGACGGCCTCCACGCCGACGTGGGTGTCGTTCAGGCCGGTCAGCACGAGCACGGCGGCGTGCGGAGCCATCGACAGCACCTGCTCCAGCGCCTCGAGGCCGGTCGCGTCGGGCAGGGAGAGGTCGACGAGCACGCACCGCACGTCCTCGGTGAGGCGCTCCCGGCTCTCGGCCATGCTGCGCACCCAGATGATCTTGGGTGGGTTGTCCGCCTCGCTGAGCAGTTCCTCCACGAGGAAGGCGTCGCCCGCGTCGTCCTCGATGAGGAGGAGTGTGAGCGTTTCATTGGCGGGGGCGGTCACTGACGCCTCTTCGTGAGATCGGGAGAACCTGTCGACGCTACGTAGAATAGTGTGACACCGGGACTTAGAGGGTGTTGATCAGTTCCCGTGATCCACGCGGCCGATATCGTGACCTGCCGCACGTCAGGAACGCGCCACAGCGGCTGTCGAGCACCCGTCGAGCACCCGTCGAGCGCCCACCCGGCCGCCGGGCATCCATGGCCGCTGCCCGGTCGCACGGCCCGCAAACCCCCGCCGTCGCACGCGGCGAGCGCCCGCGCCGCGTGCCGCGGTGACGGTTTCCGGAGCGGATCCGCTGGACGGGGGCCGGCTCTCGGTGATCAGCTCTCGGCGACCGGCGACCGGCGACCGGTTCTCGGTGATCAGCTCTCGGTGATCAGGTCGAGTCCCTGGGGGAGGCTGCCGTCGCGGGCGGCCTCGGTGAGGAAGAGGAGCAGGGCCGAGCGGAAGGCCTGCGCGGCGCGGGTGGGCTCGACGTCCTTGCGGTGCGCGATGGCTATGGTGCGGCGCAGCCCGGGGGGCGCCAGCGGCGTCCCGGCCAGTCCCGGGCGGCCGTCCAGCACCATCGAGGGAACCAGCGCGATCCCCAGCCCGGCCTCCACGAAGCGCAGCACGGCGTCCATCTCGCCGCCCTCCACCGCGAACCTGGGCTCGAACCCGGCCTGCCTGCAGGCGCTGAGCGTCGCCTCCCGCAGGTCGTACCCGCGCCTGAACATCACCATCGGCCGCCGCCGCAACTCCTCGATGCGCACGTACGGCCGGCGGGGGTGATCGTTCGAAGGGGAGGCGACGACGAGGTTCTCCCGCAGGATCTCCTCGGTGACGAGGGCGGGGTCGTCGCTGTGCAGCGGCATGATGATCAGTGCCAGGTCGAGCTGGCCGCGGGCGAGGGTGCGGACCAGGTCGCGGGAGCCGCCCTCCTCCACGAACAGCTCGATGCCGGGGTAGGCGTGGTGGAACCTGGCCAGCGCGTCGGCGAGCAGCCCGGCGCAGAGCGAGGGGGTCGCGCCCAGCCGGACCCGTCCCCGGCGCAGTCCCGCGAGCTCGCCGACCTCGCTCCTGGCGGTCTCGGCGTCGGCCAGCATCCTGCGGGCCAGCGGCAGCAGCGCCTCACCCGCCGGGGTCAGCGTGACGTTCCCCCGGGCGCGGCTGAACAGCGGCGCGCCGAGCTCGGCCTCCAGGGCCTTGATCTGCTTGCTCAGCGAAGGCTGGGCGACGCGCATTCCCTCGGCGGCCTGGGTGAAGTGCCGGGCCTCGGCGACCGCCACGAAGTAGGCGAGTTGCTGGAGCTGCACGTTTCCCTAGCGTAGAGGCTCCTCCGCGTACGGCTCCCCCGGTGTGCGCGTCGCCGGGGGCGCGAGTCGCCGGGCGGGTGAGGTCCTGAGCGCCGAGGATCCGCCGGGGACCTCGAGCGCCCGGAATCCCGGACGCGGGACCCTAGCGCACCGGCCCCGCGGCCTCGGATCCGGGGCGGGGGGTGGTGTGCGAGACGATGTGAGGCTTTGGCGAGGAAGGTGTGAGATTGCTCGCACCACCCTGGGGCCGCGGCCGCGGAAGCCTCAGGGAAGCAGAGTTAATAGCCGCAGGCTATGGAAACCACATCCATGATGACTTGGACGCCGGTAAACCCTCCTACCTAGCGTGACGAACGTGACTGCCACGATTGAGCGCGGATCCGCCACCGCGTCGGTGAAACCCCCGGCGGACGCCCCAGTGAAGCCGGCGCCGCCCAGGCGGCGGGGCGGTTTCCTCCGCTCCTCCAACGGCAAGAAGGCCGTGATGGCCGTCACGGGCGCCTTGATGGTGCTCTTCCTTGTCGGCCACATGGTCGGAAACCTCAAGAGCTTCTTCGGCGCCGAGTCCTTCAACTCCTACGCGGCCTTCCTGCGGACCGTGGGCGAGCCGATCCTCCCGTACCGCACCCTGCTGACCCTCATCGAGATCGGACTGGTCGTCACGGTCGGGCTGCACATGTGGTCGGCGATCTCCCTGGCCCGGCGGGCGCGCAAGGCCCGTCCGGTCAAGTACGCGGCCAGGCGCAAGTCCCGGGCGAGCGGCTACGCGGTCCACACCATGCGCTACGGCGGCGTCGTCATCGTGCTGTTCGTGGTCTACCACCTGCTGGACCTGACGTTCGGCGCGGTCAACCCGGCGGGTGCCGGCTCCACCCCGTACGAGCGCCTGGTCGAGGGCTTCGCGCCGTCCCGCTGGTGGATCACCCTGTTCTACGTGCTCGCGGTCGTCATGGTCGGCCTGCACCTGCGCCACGGCCTGTGGAGCGCCTTCCAGACGCTCGGCCTGGCGGGCCGCCGCAGCTACCGCTCGCTGAGGGCCGCCGCCACGGGCCTGTCGGCGCTGCTGGTCGTCGGCTTCCTCGCGGTCCCGGTCGCGGTCGTCATCGGAGTGATCAAGTGAGCGGGGCCCGGCGTGACGGGCACGACGGCGTACGAGGAGCGGATCTCCCGTACGGCGGACGAGAGGCGGATCTTCCGCATGGCGAGCGAGGAGCGGTGAGCGGGGCATGACCACGGGATACACAGAGGGCGCGCCGATCCGCGACACCAAGGCCCCCGACGGCCCGATCGAGGACCGCTGGGAGAAGCGCAAGTTCGGCGCCAAGCTGGTCAACCCGGCCAACAAGCGCAAGCTCAACGTCATCGTCGTGGGCACGGGGCTGGCGGGCGGCTCGGCCGCCGCGACCCTCGGCGAGCTGGGCTACAACGTCAAGTCCTTCTGCTACCAGGACACGCCCCGGCGCGCGCACTCCATCGCGGCCCAGGGCGGCATCAACGCGGCCAAGAACTACCGGGGCGACGGCGACTCGATCTACCGGCTGTTCTACGACACGGTCAAGGGCGGCGACTTCCGCGCCCGTGAGTCCAACGTCTACCGGCTCGCCCAGGTCAGCGTGAACATCATCGACCAGGCCGTGGCCCAGGGCGTGCCGTTCGCCCGCGAGTACGGCGGCCTGCTCGACACCCGCTCCTTCGGCGGCGCGCAGGTCTCCCGCACCTTCTACGCCAGGGGCCAGACGGGCCAGCAGCTGCTGCTCGGCGCCTACCAGGCGCTGGAGCGGCAGATCGCGGCCGGGACCGTCGAGATGCACACCCGTCACGAGATGCTCGACCTGATCGTCTCCGACGGCCGGGCGCGCGGCGTCATCGTCCGCGACATGGTCACCGGCGAGATCGAGCGGCACCTGGCCGACGCGGTCGTGCTGGCCAGCGGCGGGTACGGCAACGTGTTCTTCCTGTCGACCAACGCCAAGGGCTGCAACACCACGGCGATCTGGCGGGCGCACCGGCGCGGCGCGATGTTCGCCAACCCCTGTTACACCCAGATCCACCCGACCTGCATCCCGGTCAGCGGCGAGTACCAGTCGAAGCTGACCCTGATGTCGGAGTCGCTGCGCAACGACGGCCGCGTGTGGGTGCCGCTGGAGCGGGGCGACACCCGCCCGGCCTCGGAGATCCCCGAGGAGGAGCGCGACTACTACCTGGAGCGCATCTATCCGGCGTTCGGCAACCTGGTCCCGCGCGACATCGCCTCCCGCGCCGCCAAGAACGTCTGCGACGAGGGCCGCGGGGTCGGCCCCGGCGGGCTGGGCGTCTACCTCGACTTCGCCGACGCGATCCGCCGGCTGGGCCGCGACGCGGTGGAGAAGAAGTACGGCAACCTCTTCGAGATGTACGAGCGCATCACCGGCGAGGACCCCTACGCCCAGCCGATGCGCATCTACCCGGCCGTCCACTACACGATGGGCGGCCTGTGGGTGGACTACGACCTGCAGTCCACGATCCCGGGCCTGTTCGTGATCGGCGAGGCCAACTTCTCCGACCACGGCGCCAACCGCCTCGGCGCGTCCGCGCTGATGCAGGGCCTGGCCGACGGCTACTTCGTGCTGCCGACCACGATCGGCGACTACCTCGCGAACGGCCCGTACGGCGAGGTCGACGAGGAGGCCGTGGCCGAGGCCGAGGTCGCGGTGCGCGAGAAGATCGCCAGGCTGCTGTCGAACGACGGGGACCGCACCGCCGACTCCTACCACCGCGAGCTGGGCAAGATCATGTGGGACTACTGCGGCATGGAGCGTACCGAGGAGTCGCTGCGCAAGGCCCTGGAGCGGATCCCCGAGCTGCGCGAGGAGTTCTGGAGGAACGTGAAGGTCTCCGGCGAGGCCGGAGAGCTCAACCAGGCGCTGGAGCGGGCCGGGCGGGTGGCCGACTTCTTCGACCTGGCCGAGCTGATGTGCATCGACGCGCTGCACCGCACCGAGTCGTGCGGCGGCCACTTCCGCGCCGAGTCGCAGGACGCCGACGGCGAGGCCCTGCGCGACGACGAGCACTTCGCCTACGTCGCCGCCTGGGAGTACGGGGAGCAGGGCCCGATCCTGCACAAGGAAGATCTCGACTACGAGTACGTCAAGATGAGCCAGCGGAGTTACAAGTGAACCTGACACTCAAGGTCTGGCGGCAGAACGGTCCCGAGGACAAGGGCCGCATGGTCACCTACCGGGTCGAGGACGTGTCCCCGGACATGTCCTTCCTGGAGATGCTCGACGTCCTCAACGAGCGGCTCATCCTGGAGGGCGACGACCCGGTCGCCTTCGACCACGACTGCCGCGAGGGCATCTGCGGCATGTGCGGCATGGTCATCAACGGTGTCGCGCACGGCGAGCAGGTGGCCACCACCACCTGCCAGCTGCACATGCGGCACTTCGAGGACAACGCGGTCATCACCATCGAGCCGTGGCGCGCCGCGCCCTTCCCGGTGGTGAAGGACCTGGTCGTGGACCGCTCGGCGTTCGACCGCATCATCCAGGCGGGCGGCTTCGTCTCCGTCCCGGCGGGATCGGCCCCCGACGCGCACAGCGTCCCGGTGAAGAAGGTCGACGCCGACGCGGCGTTCGACGCGGCCACCTGCATCGGCTGCGGCGCCTGCGTCGCCGCCTGCCCGAACGGCTCGGCCTCCCTCTTCACCGCCGCCAAGATCACCCACCTGGGTCTGCTGCCGCAGGGCCAGCCCGAGCGCGACTCCCGCGCCAAGGCCATGGTCGAGCAGATGGACGCGGAGGGCTTCGGCGGCTGTACCAACACCGGCGAGTGCACGGCGGTCTGCCCCAAGGGCATCCCGCTGGACACCATCGCCCAGATGAACCGCGACTACCTGCGCGCCGCCAAGTAGGTTCCCCGGAGACGGGAGTCGCCCCTGTCGGGGGCGGCTCCCGTTCTCCCGTTCCGGATCGGGGTCGCCCCGGCCTGTCGCCGGCACGAACCGATCGCAGAGGAGAGAACCCGCGATGAGTCCAGAACCGACGTCGCCCCAGGCGGTCGCCGAGCGCATGGTCGAGGTCCCCGCGGGGAGGACCTTCCTGCGGGACGAGGGGACGAAGAGGATCTGGAAGGTCGAGATCGAGGCCTTCCGGCTGGCGCCGCATCCCGTGACCCGCGAGCTGTACCGCGCCGTCCTGGGCGAGGTGCCCGCGAGCCCGGCGGGCCCCCGGACGCCGGTGACCGAGGTCTCCTGGATGGAGGCGGTCCGGTTCTGCAATCTCCTCTCCCTGGCGGCGGGTCTCGACCCCTGTTACTCGGTGGGCGACGACCGTGACGGGCAGGACGTGGCCTGCGACCGGGGGGCCGACGGCTATCGCCTCCCCTCCGAGGCCGAGTGGGAGTACGCGTGCAGGGCCGGGACCTCCGGCGTCCGCTACGGGGAGCTGGACGACATCGCCTGGCACCGGGGGAACTCCGGCGGCGAGGTGCGCGACGTCGCGACCAGGGCGCCGAACGCGTGGGGCCTCCACGACATGATCGGCAACGTGTGGGAGTGGTGCTGGGACGTCTACGATCCCGAGGTCTACGGCCCGTACCGCGTGTTCCGTGGCGGAGGCGCGTACGACCTCCCCCGGGGATGCCGGGCGTCGTGCCGCCGCAAGAGCCACCCGACCTTCCGCGTCGACGACCTCGGGTTCCGGCTCGCCCGATCGCGCTGAGCGCTGAGCGGTACGGGGAGAACGGTACGCGGTGAGCGGGGACGGTGAGCGGGGACGGTGAGCGGGTACGCGCCCACCCGCCGGCCGCGTACCCGGCCTCCCAAGTCGGTGCGGCTAGCCGAGCTCGGCGACGATCTCCCGTCGCAGGCTCGCGGCGTCGAGGCCCGCGTCGGCCAGCACCTTGCTGCCCAGCCCCTGTCCCTCGCGCAGGATGCCCAGGAGGATGTGGCCGTCGCCGATGTAGTTGTGCTTGAGGTTGATGGCCTCGCGCAGGGACAGCTCCAGGGTCTTCTTCGCCCGGGGGCTGAAGCGGATGTGGAAGCCGCCGAGCACGCGGCCCCGCCGCTCGGTGTCGGGCCTGCGGTCCAGGGCGCCCGGCCCGAAGGCCGCCTCCACCTTCTCCCTGATGGCCGACAGGTCGATGCCGATCGACTCCAGCGCCTCGGCGTCGAGCGCGTCGCCCGGCTTCTGCGGGGTGAGGCGGACGACCGACCGGTAGGCGCCGTCGTGGTCGAGGCCGTGACGGCCCAGCACCCGCGCGGAAAGACTTTCCGGCTGGCCGAGCAGTCCGAGCAGGATGTGCTCGGTGCCGATGACGTCGTGCCGCAGCCTGCGGGCGTTCTCCTGCGCGAGGGTCACCGCCTGGCGGGCCTCGCGGTGGAACCGTTCGAACATCGCTATCTCTCCCGTCTCAGCAAACCTCGGCCACCCGCGTACTTCTTGTGCACCGCCTGCCGGGTCACTTCCAGGCAGTGCGCGATCTCCTGCCAGGACCAGCCCTGGTCCCGTGCGTTCTCCACCTGGAGGGCCTCCAGCCGGTCGACCAGCGTCCGCAGGGCCCGCACGGCTCGCAGGCCCACGGCCGGATCGCGGCTACCGGCGTCGGATGCCAGTTGCGCCGTATCACTCATGCCGTCAATCTAAGTTGACGCGAGCCGTTTGTCAACTCTGATTGACGGCGACACGCCCGAGGGTCGAAAATGATTTGCCTGGTCAGGGCGGAGTTTGTAACCCTTGCATGGCCATGCGCTCCTTACCCGCCGCCGATCCCGGCGTTCCCGATGCCCGCAGCCCGGTCAGATACCTGCGGTGGGTGATCCGCATGCAGGGGGGCCCGATGCTCCTCGGCATCGCCTACGCCGTCCTGTGGTGGCTCGCGATGGCGCTCGTGCCGTACGCGATGGGCAAAGGGATCGACGCCATCACGGCCAGGGACGTGTCGTCCCTGGCCACCTGGGGCGGGGTGGTGCTCGCCCTGGGGATCGCGCAGGCCGTCACGGGCGTCCTGCGTCACCGGATGGCCGTCTACAACTGGCTGGCCGCCGCCTACCGGACCGTCCAGGTCACCGCCAGGCAGTCGACCCGGCTGGGCGCGACCCTGCCCAAGCGCATGTCCACCGGCGAGGTGGTCAGCGTCGGCAACTCCGACATCGCCCACATCGGCAACGCGGTCGACATCCTGATCCGGGGCAGCGGCGCGGCCGTCGCCATCGCTGTCGTGACCGTCATCCTGATGAGCAGCTCGCCGCCGCTCGGCCTGATGGTCCTGGTGGGCCTGCCCCTCATGGCGGTCGCCGTCGCCCCCCTGCTCAAGCCGCTGCACCGCCGTCAGAACGCCCACCGCGACCTGCAGGGCGACCTGTCCACCCGCGCCGCCGACATCGTCACCGGCCTGCGGGTGCTGCGCGGCATCGGCGGCGAGCGGGTCTTCGCCGACCGTTACGGCGCCGAGTCCCAGCGGGTGCGTCACGCGGGCGTGCGGGTGGCCGCCGTCGAGTCCCTGCTGGAGGGCGCGCAGGTCCTGCTGCCGGGACTGCTGGTCACCGGCGTGACCTGGCTCGGCGCGACCTTCGCGATGCGCGGCGAGATCAGCGCCGGTCAGCTCGTCGCCTTCTACGGTTACGCCGCCTTCCTGATCGCACCCGTGCGCACCCTCACCGAGGCCGCCGACAAGCTGACCAAGGGGCACGTCGCCGCCCGCAGGGTGGTGCGCATCCTCGCGCTGCGGCCCGAGGTGGAGGGCGGCACCGGGCGCTCCGAGGGCGGCCTGCTGCGCGACGTGGCCTCCGGGGTGGCCGTGCGTCCCGGCGTGCTCACCGCCGTCGCGGCGGCCGTTCCCGAGGAGGCGGCGACCATCGCCGACCGGCTCGGCCGCTACAGCGAGGGCGACGTCGACTTCGGCGACGTGGCGCTGGAGACCCTGCCGATCTCCGAGGTGCGCCGCCGGGTCCTCGTCGCCGACAACGACGCCAAGCTGTTCGCCGGAGTGCTCAGGGAGGAGCTCGACGTCACCGGCCGGGCCACGGACGAGGAGCTCGACCAGGCCCTGCGGACCGCGTGCGCCGAGGACATCGTCGAGGCGCTGCCCGGCGGTCTCGACGGACGCGTCGCCGAGGCGGGCCGGGAGTTCTCCGGCGGCCAGCAGCAGCGGCTCCGGCTCGTCAGGGCGCTCACCCTCGACCCGGAGGTGCTCATCCTCATCGAGCCCACCAGCGCGGTCGACGCCCACAGCGAGGCGCGTATCGCCGACCGGCTGGTCAAGGCCCGCGCCGGCAAGACCACGCTGGTCTGCACGACCAGCCCGCTGGTGCTCGACCGCACCGACCACGTCATCTACGTCGAGGGAGGCGTCGTGCGCGCCGAGGGCACGCACCGGGAGCTGCTCGCCGCCCACCCGGGTTACACCGCCGTCGTCACCCGGGGAGAGACGTCATGAGCAGGCAGATCCTGCCCGTCGCCGACCAGGCGCAGGTCCGGGCGTACGCCCGCAGGCTCACCCTGAAGTACCCCCGCGACCTGACAGTGGCGCTGGTCCTGCATGCCCTGGCCGCCGTCGCGGGCCTGGCGGTGCCGTGGCTGCTCGGCGGTCTCGTCCAGGGCGTCCACGACGGCTCGGGGATCGACGTCACCCAGGTGGCACTGGCCATCGGCGGCTTCGTGGTCGCCCAGGCGGTGCTGGTCAGGTTCGCCGTCTACGCCTCCTCCAGGCTCGGCGAGAAGGTCCTCGCCGAGCTGCGCGAGGAGTTCGTCGAGCGGGTGCTCGGCCTGCCGCTGTCCACGGTCGAGCGCGCCGGGTCGGGCGACCTGATCTCGCGGACCTCGCGTGACGTCGACTCGCTGTCGCGCACGGTGCGGCACGCCGTGCCCGAGACGCTGATCGCGCTGGTCACCTGCGTGATCACCGTCGGCGCGCTGGTGCTGGTCGGGCCGTTGCTCGCGCTGCCCTCGCTGCTGGCCGTCCCCATCCTGTGGATCTCCACCCGCTGGTATCTCAAGCGGGCCAGGGACGGTTACCTGCGCGAGAGCGCGGCGTACGCCGACATGACCGACGGCCTGGCCGAGACGGTCAACGGCGCCCGCGCCGTGGAGGCCCTGGGCCTGCAGCGGCGGCGCCACCAGCGCACCGACGCCGACATCGCCGAGTCGTGGGCGGCCGAGAGATACACGATGGGGCTGCGCACGGTCTGGTTCCCCTCGGTCGAGCTCGGCTACGTGATCCCGATCGTGGCGACGCTGGTCATCGGCGGCCTCTTCTACATCCAGGGGTGGGTCTCGCTGGAGCAGGTCACCGCCGCCACGCTGTACGTCCAGCAGCTCATCGACCCGCTCGACCGGCTGCTCATGTGGATCGACGAGCTCCAGGTCGGCGGCGCCTCCATGGCCCGCCTGCTGGGCGTCGCCGAGGTGCCCGACGACCGCGAGCCCGGCTCCGCCGCCCCCGAGGGCAGCGAGCTGAAGGCGGACGGCGTCCGCTACGCCTACCGCGAGGGCCACGACGTGCTGCACGGCATCGACCTGACGGTCAGGCCCGGCGAGCGGCTCGCCATGGTCGGCCCGTCAGGGGCCGGCAAGTCCACGCTGGGACGCCTGCTCGCGGGCGTCCACGGACCCCGCACCGGAGAGGTCACGGTCGGCGGCGTCCCGCTGGTGGAGCTGCCCCTGGACGACCTGCGCGGCCATGTCGCCCTGGTGACCCAGGAGCACCACGTCTTCCGGGGCACCGTACGCGACAACGTGCTGATCGCCCGGCCGGACGCCGACGACGCGCGGGTCCGCGAGGTGCTGGAGGCCGTCAACGCCTGGGAGTGGGTCGAGGCCCTGCCGGAAGGACTCGACACGGCCGTCGGCTCCGGCGGCGAGTCCATCCCCGCCGCCCAGGCGCAGCAGCTGGCCCTGGCCCGGCTGGTCCTGGCCGACCCGCACACCCTCGTCCTCGACGAGGCCACCTCGCTGATCGACCCCCGCGCCGCCCGCCACCTGGAACGCTCGCTCGCCGCCGTCCTCGACGGCCGTACGGTCATCGCCATCGCCCACCGCCTCTACACGGCCCACGACGCCGACCGCGTCGCGGTGGTGGAGGACGGCCGCATCAGCGAGCTCGGCTCCCACGACGAGCTGGTCGCGGCGGGGGGCTCGTACGCGGCGCTGTGGAGCAGCTGGCACGGCTCCTCCAGGTGAGAGCGGGTTCCTGTGGCTCTCACCTGGAGGCGCGCCGTCCCCGGTTCGTTCCGCGCGCTTTCCGGGACGCGGGTCAGGGGGCGGAGAGGATCGGGACCTTGCGCCGGATGAGGTCGGCGAGGGCGGCGTGGCCCTGCCGGTTGAGGTGCAGCACCGCGACGCCGCCCTCCTGGCCGGGGGCGAGGGCGTCGAATCCCCGGTAGAACGGGTCGGTCGACTCGCACAGCGAGTGCCCGGCGAACTCGGGGCGCAGGGTCGTCGAGTTCAGGTGCGGGCCGACGAACCGGACGTCGATCCCGCGTGCTCTGGCGGCCTGCGCGGTCCTGGCCAGGGTCGCGTCCAGCGCGCCGGAGACCTTGGCACCCGCCAGGCGCTCCTCGGCGCTGAGGACACCGGCGTCGCAGATCGGGTCGAGTGGTACGCCGGTGGCGTTCTGGCCACGGGTGACCGCCCTGCCGTACCCGGTCATGACGATCTGGGCGCGGGGGCTGCGGCGCCTGATCTCGGTGAGGAGGCCGCTCAGGGACCGCTTCAGGGCGGGCATGCGGTCGAGGATCGCCGCGGTGGGCGCGCCCGTGCAGTCCGCCTGGACGCACACGTTGCCGTATCCGGCGAAGTCGATGTCGTTGCCGCCGATGTTCAGCGTCACCAGATCGGTGTTCCGGCGGAGCGCGTCGAGTTGCGGGGGTTCCCCCTTGAACGTCTGCCGCAGATCCTGGACGGCCGCGCCGCTGCACATGACGTTGGCGAATTTCACATTCGTGCCGCGCTGCCGGAGCTCCTCGACGAGGATCGCGGAGGAGGAGTTGCGGCTGCGGTAGCAGGTCCCCTCGGTGCCCGGCTCGTAGTCCCCGGCCCCCGTGCCGGATCCGTAGGAGTCGCCCAGCGCCACCACGTCGAAGGACGGTGTGACACCGGTCGCCGCGGCGGCGGCGGGGGCCGCCGTCCCGGCGACCAGGACGAGGCCCGCGAGGCCTGCGGCGATTCTCGTGCGAGTGACCATCATCAGTGGTGGATCCTCCCGTGAAGACGACGAAGGCCACGGCGACAGGGATCGGCCCCGCCCCGTGGCGCCTCCCCCTGCGAAGTGCGGATTCGTGCCGGTGCGCCCATGGTCCGGAACCTGGCCTGGAAGGCAAGGAATCCCGTCGGCTGTACGGACCACTCGCGCCCGGTTTGGGCACTTATGTTAGGACCGTCGTGTTGACGAAATCTTGAAAGACGGCAGATTCGGTATAGCGGGCCGTCCGCAATGGCCGGGGGTAGACGTGCCTGTCACGTCCGAAGCGCTTCGGCCCGGGAAGCTACACTCTCGCCCCATGGGTATAGGCCGCATCCTCTATCTCACCTTCGGCTGCATAGTGCTGTGCATAGCCTTTTTGCTGGCCATGGAGGAGGAGGACCCCAACAACATGCCACGGGCACAGGTCTTCGCGCTGGGGGGCATCGCGTTGATGGTCGCCGGCGCCGCCTGCGGAGCCGCCGAGCGCCGGACCGCTCGCCTTCCGCAGCCTCCCCCGCAGCCCCCGGCTCCGCAGCACTACCCGCCGCAGGGGCACGCCCCTCAGCAGGGTTACGCCCCGCAGGGTTACACCGCCCCGCAGGGCCACAACCTCCAGCAGGGTTACACCGCCCCGCAGGCGTACACCCCGCAGCAGGGCTACACCGTTCCCTACCCTCCCGGCCAGAACCACTGAGGCCTCGGTAAGGCTCGGGCCCGAGCCTTACCGAGGAGAGCTCAGGAGAGCGCCTTCTTCAGGAAGTCGACCTGGAGCAGCAGCAGGTTCTCCGCCACGGCCTCCTGCGGGGTCATGTGGGTGACCCCCGACAGCGGCAGCACGTTGTGCGGGCGGCCCGCGGCCAGCAGGGCCGAGGACAGACGCAGGGTGTGCGCGGCGACCACGTTGTCGTCGGCCAGGCCGTGGATCAGCAGGAGGGGGCGGTCCAGCTTCTCCGCGTCGGCGAACAGGGACGAGGAGTCGTAGTGGCCCTCGTCGGGGTGGCCGAGGTAGCGCTCGGTGTAGCAGGTGTCGTACAGGCGCCAGTCGGTCACCGGGGCCCCGGCGACGGCCGCGTGGAACACGTCGGGGCGGCGGAGCACGGCCAGGGCGGCCAGGTAGCCGCCGAACGACCAGCCCCGGATGCCGACCCGCGACAGGTCCAGGTCGTCGGGGAACCGCGCGGCGGCGCCGTGCAGGGCGTCGATCTGGTCCTCCAGGACCGGGGTGGCCAGGTCGTGCAGGACGGCCCGCTCGAACTCGGGGCCGCGGCCCGGGGTGCCCCGGCCGTCGGTCACGACCACCGCGAAGCCCTGGTCGGCGAACCACTGGCTGGTCAGGTGCGCTCCGGCCGCGGCCAGCACGCGCTGGGCGTGCGGTCCGCCGTACGGGTCCATGAGGACCGGCAGCCTCGCCGAGCCGGGCACATGGCCGGAGGGCAGGAGCACGGCGGTGGCCAGGTCGCGCTCGCCCGCCCTGATCAGGGAGACCCGCAGGTCCAGGCTGGGGCGCTCGGCGTGCGAGACGATGTGGCCGCGGGGCGTGCCGTTGTGCAGGACGCGGGTGACCGAGCCCTCGCTGTCGAGGGTCTGGCCGGTGATCACGAGGGTGCCGCCCGCGGTGTGGCCGCTGTAGACGCCGCCCTCGGCCGGGCTGACAAGGGTGATCTGGCCCCTCCGGTAGGCCCAGACGGCGATCTCGGTGGGTTCCCCGCTCGCCCGGAAGAGCACGGTCTCGCCGTCGATGTCGAGGATCTCGCGGACCTGGAGGGTGGGCGGCGTGACGGGGGAGTCGCCGACGACGAGGCGGTGGCCGCCCTCCGAGGTAGCGGCCCAGACGAGGCTGCCGTCGGACAGGTGGCCGGGGACGCCGGTGACGACGTCGACCCAGGCGGGGTCGGTGTCCTCGCGCACGGCCGTGGAGGTACCGGTGGCCGGGTCGACGTCGAGCAGCCGCATGGTCCGCTGGTCGCGCGTCATGGTGACGATCGACAGGCCGTGGGTGTCCCAGGTGGCGTTGACCAGGTACTCGTCGTCGAAGGGCACGGCGACGCGGGCCCCGTCGAGGGTGAGGACGAAGAGCTCGACCCCGGCGTTGGCCGTACCCGCGGAGGGGTAGCGCTGCTCGGCGGCGGGACGGGCCGGGTTGGCCGGGTCGGCGATGTGCCAGCGCTGCACCGGCGACTCGTCGGCCCGCTCGACCAGGATCGCGTCGCCGGACGGCGACCACCAGTAGCCCCGCATGCGGTCCATCTCCTCGGCGGCGATGAACTCGGCCAGGCCGTACGTCACCTCCGGGGACTCGGGGCGGGCCAGCGCGTGGTCGACCTCGTCCTCCAGGTCCTGGATGTGGAACGCGCCGCCGGTCACGTAACCGACGTGGACGCCGGTGGGGGACATCCGGGGGTCGATCACCGGCCCGGAGGTCTTCAGCCGCCGTACGAGGGCCGTCTTCAGGTCGACGACGTAGAGACCGCCGGAGAGCGCGAACGCCGCGACGGTCACCGCGGCGTCGGTGCTGTACCCGACGACGCCCCCGGCCTGCTCGCGGCTCCGCTCGCGGCGCGCCCGCTCCGCGGGCGGCAGGTCCTCCTCGTCCGCCGCCAGGGCGCGCGGGTCGACGATCAGGCGTTCCGCGCCGCTGAGGACGTCGTACTCCCACAGGCAGGTCACCGGGTCGAAGCCGCTCCTGCTCCGGAGGAACACGACGCGGTCACCGCCCGGGGCGATCGTGAAGCCGCGCGGCACTCCAAGGGTGAATCGACGGGTTCTGGCGTGCAGGCGAGGGAAGCTCTCACTCATACGAGCCATCTTGCCAGTTCCGCATCGAGTGTCTTGTTTCCGAGGCGTGGAGGGACCGGGAATCCGGCGTTCCGCACGATGGGCGGCGTCGATACCCTCGGACGCATGACTGATCGGCGCCTGATGCTCGTGCACGCCCATCCGGACGACGAGACGATCGGCAGCGGAGCCACCATGGCCAGGTACGCCGCCGAGGGCGCGCACGTCACGCTGGTGACCTGCACCCTGGGGGAGGAGGGGGAGGTGATCCCCCCGGAGCTCGCCCACCTGGCCGCCGATCGCGACGACACCCTGGGCGAGCATCGCGTCGGGGAACTCGCCGCGGCCTGCGCGGCGCTCGGCGTCACCGACCACCGGTTCCTGGGCGGTCCCGGCCGCTGGAGGGACTCCGGCATGATGGGCGTCGCCTCCAACCACAGGGCGAACGCCTTCTGGCGGGCCGATCCGGACGAGGCGGCGGGCGAGCTCGTGAGGATCATCCGCGAGGTGCGGCCCCAGGTGCTCGTCACCTACGACGAGAACGGTTTCTACGGTCACCCCGACCACATCCAGGCCCACCGCGTCGCCTGGCGGGCCGTCGAGCTGGCCGCCGACCCGGCGTTCGAACCGGTGTCCGGACCGGGGCCCGGAGCGGTCTCCGGACCGAAGGCCGGATCGGGATCCGAACCGGGATCCGGTGCGGGCGGGCCGTGGCGGGTCGCCAAGATCTACCACACCGCCATGCCCCGATCCGTGATGTACAGGACCGAGGAGGCGATGCGCGAGAGGGGCGCCCCCTTCCTCGCCGAGCCGGTCGACGACCTGCCGTTCGGCTGCGAGGACAAGGACGTCACCACCGAGATCGACGCCCGCGCCCACGTCGGCCGGAAGATCGACGCGATGCGGGCGCACGCCACCCAGATCAGCGTGAGCCCGCCCTGGTTCGCCCTGTCCAACAACGTCGGCCAGGAGGTGCTCGGGGTCGAGCACTTCATCCTCCGCTCCGGCGCGCCGGGGCCCGCCGGTCCCGGAGCGCCGATCGAGGCGGGAGGGCTCGGCGAGCCGTACGACCGCGAGGACGACCTCTTCGCCGGGATCGACTAGCCTCGATGCTTGTGATGGAGCAGGTACCAGCCGTGCGTGAGCCCTCGGAGACGGTCGTCACCGTGGCGGCCAACGCCGTGCTCGTCATGCTCGGGCTCCTGATGGGCGTCCTCGGCGGGTTCCAGCACTCCTGGTACGTCAGGCCCGTCCCGATCTCCGCCATCGTCTGCCTCGCCCTGCTGTTCGCGGTGACCTACGGGGCGGGCCGGATGACGCGCGGCAAGGCGGCGCCCCTGTCGTTCGCGGCGGGCTGGGCGCTGGTCACCGTGATCTGGATCTCCGCGCGGCCGGAGGGGGACCTGGTCATCGCCAACGACCTGTCCGGCTACCTCTACCTCTACGGGGGCCTGGTGGCGGTCGTGACGGGGGTCCTGCTCTCGCCGTCGGCCGCCGTGGCCGGGTCGTGGCTGCTCACCCCGCATGGGTACGGCTCCGGACCGCGATCCTCACCCGTACCGCAGGCACCGCCCGGCCCACCCGTACCGCCGGGCCCGACCGCTCCCTGACGACCTCGTCACACGCGGGAAAAGCGGGGAAAGGGCGGGAAAGGCCGGGGAAAGCCACTGTCGCGGGTCGGCCGGATGACGCACAATCCCGGTATGCGGCGGTTGCATCGGGTACGGCGGACGCTCAACTACGTCAACCTGTCCACCCCACTGGGGCTGCTCCTGGCACGCCTCGGCCGTGCCCGGGTGACCGCCGGGCCCGACGGGCTGATCCTGGCGTACGGCTACCGCTTCCGGTTCCCGATCGCCTCGGCGTTCACCGTGGGCAACGTGGTGCTGACCAAGCACCCGGAGGGGTTCCTCACCGGCGCCCTGCTCAGGCACGAGGACCGGCACGCCTCCCAGTACATGTGCTGCGTGGGCCTGCCGATGCTCCCGCTCTATCTCGTCGCGGTGGTCGTCTCCATGATGATCTGCGGCAACCAGGCCTCGTGGAACCTCTTCGAGCGGCTGGCGAACCTGGAGGACGGCAACTACACCCGCAGATCTCCCTGGTGGTTTCACACTAGACCCCCGCAAAAGGAATGAATCTCTCTGGGAGGGGATCTACAAGGGGTGAGCTGTTGATGACCGAAGGGGGCCGCCCATGTCACAGACATCCCACCCAGCAATCGCCTCCCACGTGCCCGCGGAACCCGACGGCCTTCTCGAAGAGCCCCAGCGGCGTTCCGGATGGTCGGCTCGCTTCACCACGCGACCGGTACGCGCGCTCAGGCAGCTGGGCCGGACCGCCGGCCGGGCGGTGCGGGATCGGCCCGCCGAGCGGCGGGCCGCGGTGCCCGGGGCGGTACCCCGCCCTCCCGAACCGCCCGGGCGATCCGCGCGACCGGTGCCCTACGCGCGGTCCGCGCCTCCCGTGCGACCGGCGCCGCCGAGGCGGCCCGAGCCCCTGCCGCGGAGGTCATGGCCGGGTGGTTTCAAGGACCGGCTGACCTCGCCGATCCCGACGTTCCAGGAGCTGCTGGCGGTCGCCTGGCACGGCACGCTCCGGCCCGGCGTCGGGGACGAGGACCGCATCCCGGTCCACCGGGACGGGCTTCCCCCGGCGACGGGTACCGACGCGGTCGTCACCTGGGTGGGGCACGCGACGTACGTGGTGCAGATCGGCGGGCTGACCATCCTCACGGACCCGGTCTGGGCGAGGAAGATCGTCGGCATTCACCGGCCCCGGCTCACCCCGCCCGGCGTCGCGTGGGCGGACCTGCCCCGGATCGACGCCGTGGTGATCAGCCACAACCACTACGACCACCTGGACGCGCAGACCGTGCGGCGGCTGCCGCGCGCCACGCCCGTCCTCGTACCGGCGGGGCTCAGGTCCTGGTTCACCCGGCGCGGGTTCCGCGACGTCACCGAGCTCGACTGGTGGGAGAGCACCTGGGTGGGCGGCGTCCGCTTCGACTTCGTCCCCGCCCACCACTGGAGCCGCCGGTCGGCGTGGGACACCTGCAAGTCCCTCTGGGGTGGCTGGGTGATCGCCTCCGACGACCAGACGATCTACTTCGCCGGCGACACCGGGTACGGTGAGCGCTTCGCCCAGATCGGGGCCCGCTATCCGGGAGGCATCGACCTGGCCCTGATGCCGGTGGGGGCCTTCGAGCCCCGCTGGTTCATGAAGGCCGCGCACGTCGATCCCGCGCAGGCCGTACGGGCCTGCCAGGACGTGGGAGCCCGCCGGATGGCGACCATGCACTGGGGCACGTTCGTGCTGTCCGGGGAGTCGCTTCTCGCGCCGGTGGAGGAGGCCAGGATGGCCTGGGCGGAGGCCGGGCTGGACCGCGCCGACCTGTGGGACCTCGCCATCGGGGAGTCCCGCGTCCTGACGACCTGACGGCCTGATGTCCCACGTCCTGACGGCCGGCGGCCGGAAGGGCGGGCCGCCGGGCCGCGGACGCGCTCGTCCCGCGGCCCGGAAGGGCCTCCGCGCCGTCAGGGGCTGAGCGTCAGGGTGTGGGTGGCGGCCTTCTCGACGGAGTCCCTGCGGGCGAGCATGGGAACGGTCTCGCCGTCCGCCCACAGCGGCGCCTGGTCCCAGTAGTTGTCGTGGAACGCGTGGCCGGAGGCGCCGGTCAGGTTGATCCACCGGGATTTGTCCAGGTCCGCCAGGTCCACCACCATCCGCATGGACGGCAGCCAGTTCACCGCGTAGCCGTCCTGCGCGTCCCACCCGGCGGCGTTGACCGCGTCGTCGCTGCCGGACACCGGGAACGGGCCCCGGTTGAACAGCCACTCGATCGGGCCGATTCCCGAGGTGCCGAAGCTCTGGTGGACGAGCTCCAGGGAGTGCAGGTCGCCCCAGCGCCAGTCCTTGACGTTCGGGCCGAGCAGGTCGTTCAGCTCGTCGTAGGCCATCGCCATCGCCCGCCGCAGCATGTCGTCGCGGGTCTCGGCGCCCGGGGTGGCCGTGTCGTTCCAGAACGCGTCGTCCGGCCGGTCGAGCATGACCCGGACGACCTCGAACCAGCGGTCGCCGCCCTGGGACCTGGCGCCCTCGGGGAGATCGTCGTTGAAGGTCTCGACGAGCAGGTGCCGCCAGACGGCGTTGAAGTACATCGCGGGCCCGGACTCCGCGCCCTGCGTGCGATCCCACTCGCGCAGCAGCTCGCGGGCGTCCTTGGCGGGCCCGGCCATCTCGACGTCCAGCAGCTTGGGCACCAGGAACCGGGCGAGGCCGTTGTCGCTGTCCTGCTGCAACTCGCTCATCGCGGCCACGTCCATCTTGCCGCCGTCCTTCACCGCCTCGCGGAGGCGATCCAGGATGCGCTGGGAGCGGTATCCGTACGCCCAGTCCTTGGTGAGGGTGTACGGGTAGCGGGTGGGGTCGATGACCGCGTTGTTCGCGGTCACGATGTAGCCCTCCGGCGGGTTGTAGAGGCTGGGCAGCTCGTTGAAGGGGATCGTCGACTGCCAGGAGTACTCGCCGGTCCAGCCGGGCACCGGCCAGGTGCCGTCGCCGCGGGTCCGCACCGGGATCCGCCCGGGGGCCTGGTAGCCGATGTTGCCCGCGGTGTCGGCGTAGACCAGGTTCTGCGCGGGCACCTCGAACCTGGCGGCCGCGGCCCTGAACTGCTGCCAGTCCTGCGCGGTGTTCAGCGCGAAGATCGCGTCAGCGGTCCGGCCCGGCTCCAGGGCCGTCCACTTGAGCGCGACCGCGTCGGCCTGCTCCTTGAAGGCCGCGTCCATGCCCGGAAGCGTGTTCCTCACGTTCTCCAGGACGTCGGAGATGATCGGCCCGTGCATGGTGTCGCGCACCTTGAGCCGTACGTCGGCGCCGCCGGCCACCTTGATCGTCTCGGTCCTGGTGGTCAGCGGCTTCCAGTCGCCCATGAACAGGTACGAGTCGTTCTTGACCCGTTCCATATAGAGGTCGGCGACGTCCGGGCCCAGGTTGGTGAAGCCCCAAGCGATCTTGTCGTTGCGGCCGATGACCACGCCCGGCACGCCGGAGAAGGTGAACCCGGTGACGTCGAACGGGCACTCGGCGCTCTTGACGCGGCAGTGCAGCCCGGCCTGGTACCAGACCGAGGGCATGCCCGGCCCCAGGTGGGGGTCGTTGGAGAGCAGCGGTTTGCCCGACGCGGTGTGCTCGCCGCCGACCACCCACGAGTTGGAGCCGATGCCGTGGCCGCCCGCGGGGTCGCCCATCAGGCTCGGCACCGCGCGGAGGGCCTCGGCCGCCCGGGTCAGCGCTCCCGTCGCCGGAGCCACCCCGGACTGCTCGGTGTCGACCTTCTTCGGCTCCTGGCCCTGGTCGAACCCGCGCTCGCCGACCGAGCCCCGGGTGACGATCGGCTGGTGGGTGCCGTACGGGTAACCGGGCCAGAGCTGCTCCACCCGGCCGCGCGGCAGCTTGCTCGCCGCGAGTGCCCGGCCGATCTCGTCGGCCATGTTGGAGCGCAGGTCCCAGGCCATCGCCTTGAGCCAGGCCAGCGAGTCGACCGGGGTCCACGGCTCGGGCCTGTAGTCCGGGCTGGTCGCCCGCAGCAGCACGTACTCCAGGCTCCTGTCGGCGAAGCCGTCGTTGCGCGCCATCCAGGCGTTCACCCCGCGGGCGTAGGCGTCCAGGTAGTGCCGGGTCTGCTCGCCGAGCAGCGGCAGCTCCTTCTCGGCCACCTTCCGCCAGCCCATGGTCCGGATGACTCTGTCCTCGGTCAGCGTCGCCGAGCCGAACATCTCCGACAGCCGCCCGGCGGTCACGTGGCGGCGGAAGTCCATCTCGAAGAAGCGGTCCTGGGCGTGCACGTAGCCCTGGGCCAGGAACAGGTCGTCGGGGGAGTCAGCGTAGATGTGCGGGATACCCGTCTTATCGCGATATACGGTGACTTTCCCCTTCAAGCCTCTCACCTTGAGTTCGCCGTCGAGCTGCGGGAACGACGCCCGCACGCTCCACACGCCCGCTCCGGCGAGTAGCAGCCCGAGCACCAGAAACACGGTGAGCACCCGTGCCAGCCACGTGAGCGGGCGGGGCATCCAGGCGTACGGGCGGAACCTCACAAAAACCTCCTAGGCGACAAGCTCCCGCAAGTGTGGCACCACCCCCGTGTCGTCGGCGCAGCCGTAATTGTGAAGATGCACGCATGAGACTTTCCACGGCCGACCTGGTCGACGCCCACGGCTCGGCGGTCGCGAGCTGCCCGACCCAGTTCCGCTCCTACGGCCCGAGTCCCCGGTTCGCCGGGCCGATCGCGACCGTCCGCTGCCTGGAGGACAACGCCCTCGTCAAGCGGGTCCTGGCCACCCCGGGCGAGGGCCGCGTGCTGGTCGTGGACGGCGCGGGATCCCTGCGCACCGCCCTGATGGGCGACGTCATCGCCGCCTCCGCCGTCTCGCACGGCTGGTCCGGCGTCGTCGTCAACGGCGCCGTCCGCGACACGGCCGCCCTCGCCGGACTGGACCTGGGGATCAAGGCCCTCGGCTCGAACCCGGCCAAGAGCGCCAAGGAGGGCGCCGGCGAGCTCGACGTGCCGGTCACCTTCGGGGAGGTCGTCTTCACCCCCGGCGCCTGGCTCTACAGCGACGAGGACGGCATCCTCGTCAGCCCCACCGAACTTTCCTGAGGGTCTTTCCACGACGTTGGTGGGCCCCTCCCTGACAAGGGGCCTTCCTCGGAACTTTCCCGAGGGTCTTTCCGCGACGTTGAGGGGCCCCTCCTGACCAGGGGCCTTTTCTCGTTCCCGAAAGAGTTCCCGCGCCTTCGGCGGGCCGCTCCGGCGGGGCCCGGTCCGACGGCCGGGCGTCAGACGTCAGATCGGGCCGATTCCCCAGTGGTGCACGGCGCGGTCGCCGGGGGCCAGCCGGATGACGTCCTCACCGGTGCGGAAGGCGTTCGGCGGGCAGGTCATCGGCTCCACCGCCAGCCCCTGGCGGCGGTGGCCCTCCGGCAGGGTGTCACCGGTGTAGAGCTGGAGCCACTCGACGCCCTCGCCCGCCCACAGCTCGACCCCGGTCCCGTCCGGGCCGGCCAGCGTGACCCGCACCCGCCCGTCGGCGCCGCGCTCCAGGCCGGTGAACGCGGTGTCGAGCTCCGTCCCGCCGATCGGGCGGGCGGTCCTGAAGTCGTACTCGGTGCCCTTGACGTCGTGGCGGCCGGTGGGGATCTTCCGGTCGTTCACCGCGATCCACTGCTCGGCGGGGAGCCCGAGCACGGCGTCGTCGAGGGCGCAGAGGGCGCCGAGGGACAGGTAGGGGTGGGCTCCGAAGCCGTACGGCGCGTCGCCGGCGCCGACGTTCTCCGCGCTCACCTCGACCTCCAGACCGGCGGCGCCCAGGGCGTACCGGATGGAGAGGTCGAGGACGTGCGGGTAGCCGAGCTGCGGGAACAGCCGCAGCCCCAGCCGGATCGAGGCGTCGTCATGGGACAGGACCCGCCAGGGGAACGAGCGGGAGAAGCCGTGGATCGCGTTGCCTGTCTTGGGCTCGCTCAGCGCGAGCTGCCGGTCCTCGCCGTCGAAGGTGTAGCGGCCGTCCTCGACCCTGTTCGGCCAGGGCAGCAGCGGCAGCCCCGCCCCGCCGAGCGGGGGCTGGTCTTCGGGGAAGTCGACGACGAGCGGCCTGCCGTCCAGGGTGAGGCTTCTGAGTCCTGCCCCGAGCTCGGTGATGACGGCCTGGAAACCGCCGGCCGCGATGGTGTGCTGGGCCCCGGTGGGCGCGATAGTTGTCATCCGGCAATTCAACACCTAACGCCCGGCGCTTCCCGTCCACACCGGCCCCCTACCCGCCCTCGGCCCCGCGCGTCACCCGCCCGCGCCACGGGCCTCCCGGACCTGGCACGTTCCCGCCGGCCCTACAGCACCGTCTCCAGGACCGTGGACCGCGCGGCGAAGCCGTTGGTCCGGTAGAAGCGGACGGCCGCCTCGTTGCTCGCGTAGGCGGTCACCCCGGCGTACCGGGCGCCGTGGTGGCGGGCCCACTGCCTGAACTCCTCCACCAGCCTGGTCCCGATCTTCCGGCCACGGTAGGACGGCTCGACGTACATGCTGCCGAGCGTCGCCACGGTGACCGGCCGCATCGCGGTGGGCCCGGACAGGGCCCCGGTCAGGTGGCCGACGATCCGGCCGCCGTCCTCGGCGACCATCACCAGGCGGTCCGGATCGTCCAGCGCGTCCACGAAACGGGCCCGCCCGTGCTCCTGGGGCCAGTTCACGTTCAGGGCGGGGTCACGGGTTCCGGCGTCCTCGGCGAACAGCGCGGAACTGCAGGCGACGATCCCGTCCACATCCGCGATCGTGCCGGGTCGTACGGCGACGACGATCTCACTCATGATCAGGACGCTATCGGTCGCGACCGACATTACGAGTGATCTGCTGCTTTCGTCCCTCCCGGCGGGGCGGCCGTCAGGCCCAGGTCTGGCCCTCCGGGGTGTCGGTGACCTTCACTCCGAGGGTGGCCAGCTCGTCGCGGAGGCGGTCGGAGGCGGCCCAGTCCCTGGCGTCGCGGGCCCGCGAGCGCCGCTCCAGCAGCTCGGCGGCGCCCTCGGGCAGGCTTCTCGGCCTGACCGTCCTGCCGATGTCGAGGGAGAGGTCCAGGGCGAGGACCTGGTCGAGGTGCAGGAACGCCTCGAAGCGGGAACCGGGGGAGATCGAGTCGTCGCGCTCCAGCTCGCGCAGGAGCCGCAGCGCCAGCGGGGTGTCGAGGTCGTCGTCGAAGGCGGCCTCGATCCGGGAGACCCGGTCGGCGGGCATCGGGCCGCTCGGCGACTCCGACCACTCGGCCACCTGGCCGCGCCAGCGCCGCAGGGTCTTGTCGGCGGCCCGCAGGGTGTCCCAGGTGAGGTTCATCTGCTGGCGGTAGCGGTGCTCCAGCAGCGCCAGCCGCACGGCCAGCGGGTCGAGGCCCGCGTCCGCCACGTCCTTGAGCAGGACCACGTTGCCGGTGGACTTCGACATCTTGCGCCCGTCGAAGAGCAGGTGCTCGCCGTGCACCCAGTGGCGCACCACCTCGTGCCCGGCGGTGGCGTCGGACTGGGCGCGCTCGTCCTCGTGGTGCGGGAAGCGCAGGTCGATCCCGCCGGTGTGCAGGTCGATGTGTTCGCCGAGGAACCGCAGCGACATGGCCGAGCACTCGATGTGCCAGCCGGGGAAGCCGCGGCCCCACGGGGTCTCCCAGGTCAGCCCCTGGTCCGAGGGCTTCCACAGCGCCCAGTCGGCGTGGAACCGCTTGCGCGGGTCGACGGCCTCGATCCGGTGGCCCGGCCTCAGCCGGTCGAGCCGGTTGCCGGAGATCTCCCCGTACGTCGGGAAGGAGGCGGCGTCGAAGAAGACCGAGCCGTCGGGCACCGCGTACGCGTTCCCCTTCTCGATCAGCTTGGCGATCATCTCGACCATCAGGTCGATCGTCTCGCTCGCCCGGGGCGAGTGCTCGGGCGGGCGGATGTTCAGCGCGGTCGTGTCCGCCACGAAGGCGTCCTCGTGGAACCGCGCGACCTCCAGGACGCTCCGCCCCTCGGCCCTGGCCTGGGCGAGCACCTTGTCCTCGCCCGAGGGGTCGATCGCGGTGTCGTCCACCAGGTGCCCGACGTCGGTGATGTTGCGGCAGGCCACCACCCGGACCCGCTGCCGCTCGCTGACCCGCCTGATCAGGTCCGACAGCAGGTAGGCCCGGAGGTTGCCCACGTGGGCCGACCGGTAGACGGTCGGGCCGCAGGTGTACATCCGCAGGGAGCGGGTCCCCTCGGGAACGATCCGCTCAACCCGGCGATTCCGCGTGTCATACAGGCTCAGCATGGGTCGAGCCTACGCAATCGTGTCCGAGCCCACGGTGCAGGAGCCCACACGGGCGCCACCCGGGCCCGGTCGTGTCCGGGCCCGGGACGTGACACTCAGCCCTCGAGGAAGGCGAGGATCTCGCGGTCGCCCCGGTCGCGCAGGCGGGCGATCACCTCCTCGCGGGTGCAGCCCTCCGGCAGGCCGATGCGGGCGCCGATCAGGCGGATGCCCTCGGCCTCCGACGCCACCGGCGCCGTGTAGCCGATCAGGTGCAGCGCCCGGTTCAGCGCGGGCAGGGCCGGCGAGGCCGCGGGCAGGTAGCGGGTGAGCAGCTCGCCGCCGTCGGAGACCGTGAGGAAGACGTGGTCGCCCTCGGAGGCGTTGGCGGCGATCAGGACGGGGCGGATGGACCCCATGGTCGGCTGGTTGTGCCAGCTGATCACCACGTCCCCCGACGGGGTGGAGGCGGTCAGCTGGCCGCCGGGGGCCATGCCCAGGTGCGCGGCGAAGCCGGTCGGCAGCGGGGAACCCGAGCCGCGCAGGTGCTCGGCGTTGACGTCCACCCGGTGCCACCAGCGCCCGTCGCGGCTGCGGAAGCAGCGCCGGGTCTCCGAGACGTCCCGCCGCGGCTGGTAGTCGGCCTGCTCGGCCCCGGCCACCCTGATCCAACCGCGCTGCGTGCGCTCGAAGCCGGGCCCGCCCGCGTACGCGCGGACCGAGCTCTCGCTCACGTCGTAGCGCCCGGTGAGGTTGGTGACGATCGTGTTGACCGACGCCTCGCCGTTGGACCGCTCGATCTCCCTGACGATCATCTCCCGGATGCCCAGATACTGCTCGCCGCCCCAGCGCGACAGCCCGTACTTGTTCCGGTCGACCCGCAGGAAGCGGTCGTCGGCGGTGAGCTGGTTGCGGATGCCGACGAGGCTGTAGTCCTCGCCGATGCGTTCCTGGATCTCCTCGGGCGTCAGCGGGCCGCCCGCCACCGCCAGCACGGCCTCGGCCTTGTCGTTGACGCTGCGCGGCCACGGGACCACGTGGTTCTCCAGCACCCGCAGCTGGGGCACCGCGATGAGCCAGCGCTCGGCCACGTCCTCGCGGATGCCGAGCTGGCTGGCCATTGTCACGGCCTCGTCCAGCGGGCGCGGCCCGTCGGTGAACAGCTGCCGGGTCTTCTCCCTGAGCTCGTCCGCCCCCCCGGCGACCAGCCAGCCGTCCACCTGCTCGTAGCCGGTCAGCAGGGTCCGTACGAACCGCCAGGAGGGGATGCCCAGCGTGGCCAGCTCGGTGCGGTGCCACGGCACGGCGGCGGCCAGGTCGTCGGCGGGCACGGCGGAGCCCAGCCGGCCCCGCAGCCACGACACGTGGGCGATCAGCGGCGCCGCGTCGTCCTTGGCGAGCCAGGCCTCGACGTGGTCGCGCAGGTCGCGCTCGATCTGCCGGATGCGCTCCCTGGTGACCGAGAACCGCTGGGCGAGGTCGTCGAGCGTGGCCCGCTGGGAGGCGTACAGCCGGTCCCTGGCGATGGCCCGCTGCCGCTCGTCCAGCGTGGCGAAGACCTCGTCGATCAGCTCGGGCAGCGGCCGGTCGGGCCGGGAGGGGCGGATCCTGGCGACGCTCTCCTCGGTGACCGGTTCGAGCAGTCGCTCGAGCACCCCGGTGAACAGCTTGTGCACCACCTCGCGGCCGAGCCCTTCGGGCGTGCGGACGCTCGCGGCGGGGTCGGCGAACCTGAGCAGGGGGAGGACGTCACCGAGCATCAGGTGACCCCAGCACGCCAGGGCGAGGTCGGTCAGGCGACCGGCGACCTCGGACGTCCCGATGGTCGAGCAGGCGGTGTCGAGCGGAAGCGCCTGCCACCACGCCTCGGGGAGGCGGGGGTCGGTCGCGATCGGCGCTACCTGGCCGGGAGAGGTCCAGCGCAAGGGTGGCGCGATGTCGCTCAGGCTGAGGTTCATTGAGGTCCAACCGGCAAAGGGGAATATATCCGCAGTTCAGACTATGTGGTCAGGTAGGAAGGAAGGGACTGGCCCGCCCGTAATGAGAAACGTAGAGGAGTTCCCTCGCCCGGGTGCAGGCCACGTAGAGCAGGCCGCGTTCCCGCTGGAGATCGTGTGCCCTGGCGGCGGGATCCTCGCCGACCGGGGTCAGGGAGTCGGGGTCGGGCACGATCCCGTCGGTCACGCCGATCACCGCGACCCGCCGGAACTCCAGCCCCTTCATGGCGTGCAGTGTCGTCACCCGTACCCCCAGATCACGCAGAGCGGCCCGTGCGTCACGCACGAGGCCGGCGGTCCTGGCGGCCACCGCTATCTCCTCGGGCGTCACACCCTCATTCACCCACTGTCCCACCTGTGCCACCAGACCCGTCAGCTCATCCTGCGGTGAATCGTAAGCGCGGACCATCGGCCGGAGCCCGTGCCGGGTGCCCCTGAAGCCGTAAAGCTCCTGCACACCATTGACGAGCCCGTCGGCGGGACCGCCCCCGCGCAACCGGACCCCCCAGGACAGGATCTCCCTGGGAAGCCGGTACGACACCCGCAGGCGCTGCTGGATCGCGTCGATCCCGACGGCGCCGAGCGTCACCCGCGTGTCGAAGATGCGCTGGTGGGGGTCGCCCACGATGAACATGTCGTCGCGGGCGTGCGGCACCGCCGCCCGCAGCAGCCGCCACTGCGCCGGGTGCAGGTCCTGGGCCTCGTCCACCACGATGTGCCGGTACGGCTCCCGCGCCGGCTCCGTCTCCTCCAGCAGGTCCCCGGTCGTCTGGCCGAGCAGCGTCGACGCCTCGGAGGCCAGCTGCAGCAGGGTCCGCTTGCCGCGCTCGCGCAGCTGCCCGGTGACATGCTCGACGGCCTTCCACACGGAGGCGCGCTCCCCGGCCACCAGCTCGACGCTGCGGCCCGGGCGGGGGGCGTCCAGGTACTCGTCCAGGGTCCGCAGGTTCTGTGCCAGGACGACCTGCTCCCACTCGCGCAGCAGGAACGCCGGGCTGTGACCGGTCTCGGTCTCCTCCCAGAGCGCGGTCAGCTCGGCGGCGCCGACCAGGGCGGGCGGGCGGCCCTCGGCCTCGGCGACGATGCGGTGGGCCAGCCGGTCCACGTTGCCGACCTCGATCCGCTTGCGGATCACCTCGTCCTCGATCAGCTGGTCGAGCCTGGCCGCGAGCTCGGCGCTCAGCCCCTGGGAGAAGGTGACGAGCAGGATCTGCCCGCTTGCGCGCCCGGCCAGGTAGGCCGCCCTGTGCAGGGCGACGAGCGTCTTGCCGGTGCCCGCGCCGCCGGTGACCAGCGTCGGCTGCTGGTAGGACTCCCAGTACGCCAGCCGGTGCTGCGGCGGGTGCAGGAACACGCACCAGCCCGGCGCGTCGAGCACGCGGTTCAGCTCGCGCGCGTCGTCGGTGAAGACGGCGCGGTCCGGGCTGCGCAGGAGCGCGGCACCGAAGTCCTCGGGATTGATCGGCTCGGGGTCCGCGGCGACGGCGCGGCAGTTCTCCAGCTCCCGCCAGGCCCCGGCCATCGACTCGCCCCTGGCGAGCGCCGCCAGCGGCTCGTACTGCGTCGGGGGCAGCAGCGGTTCGAGCGCCTCCAGGGTGAGCTGGTCGGTGATCTGCCTGACCAGCGGCAGGAACCGGCCGTCGACCCCCAGCTCGGCCAGGTCGCTGTCGCAGAAGTCGGAGAACAGCCGCGTCGCGGACGCCTCGGCCGCCCTGCGCACCGCGGGCCGCACCCGGTCCAGCGCCTCGGCGTCCCACATCTCGACCACGCCCAGCGCCGTGTTGACGCCGAACCGGTAGCGCTGCGCGTACGCCCACGCCTCCGCGTCCGGCAGCACGGTCAGCAGCCAGTAGACGTCCCGCTGCTTGACCACGACGCCCCGGTGCCGGTCGGCCAGCCTCAGGGTCGCCACCCGGGGGTCCCTCGCCCCCCTGACCCGCTCGGGGTGCGGAGCGCCCGCCACGTTCTGCAGGAACCTGCGCGCCGAGACCACGACGTCCCGGCGCACCGGCTGGGCCAGGGCGCCGAGTTCGACGGGGAAGTCCGGGGAGATGGCGAGGCGGGGCATGGGTCAGGCCAACAGTGACAGGAGATCGCGGTCCCCGCGTTCTCGCAGGCGGGTGAGGAGTTCGGGGGTGGCCACGGGTCCCGTCATGCCGACCCGGGTGGCGATCACCCGCCCGGCCTGCTCGGGGGTGCCGCCCGTCGCGGTGTAGCCGACGAGCCGCAGTGCCCGCGCCGTCGCCTCCACCTCCTCGCCCGCGGCCGGCAGGTGCCTGGCCCGCAGCACGCCCTCGTCCGACAGGGTGAGGAACAGGTGGCTGCCCTCCTTGGCGCCCACGTCCTCCAGGAGCGTCATGAGCGACTCCAGCACGGGCCTGTCCTGCCAGCTGAGAATCAGTTCCCCGACCGCGCTGCTGACCGTACGGCCGTCACCGGGCGACATCCCGAGGTAGGCGGCGAACCCGCTGGGCAGCGGGCACTCGGCGCCGCCGAGGTGTTCCCGGGTGACGTCGATCCTCAGCCACCAGCGGCCGTCCGGCTGCCGGAAGCAGCGCCTGGTCAGCGAGACGTCCTTCAGCGGGCGGAACGGCGCCTTCCTCGGCTCCTGCCCGGGGTTCCCGCCGTTCGCCCCGCCGATCCCGCCGGCCCCGCCGCTCAGGTCGCCGGGCTTCTCCGCGGTCAGGGCCGGGGCGCCGTTCGAGCGCTGGGGAGGCCGCTCGCCCGCGCCGAGGATCCGGAGCTGCGGGACGTTCTCCAGCCACTCCTTGGACACCTCGGGGTGGATGCCCAGCGAGGAGACCATGTCGAGGGCCTTGTTGATGGTGAGCGGCGGCTTGGCGCCACTGATCATGTCGCGGGTGCGGTGGCGCAGCTCGGTGATGTCGCCCTCCACCAGCCACTCGTCGACCAGGTGGTAGCCGGGGAGGGTGGCCAGCACGAACTGCCAGGCCGGTACGTCGAGGGAGTGCAGCTCCTGGGTGTGCCAGGGGGCCGCGTTGATCAGCCGCTCCCTGGGCGCGGCCTTGCCGAGGATCCCCTTCACCTCCTCCAGGTGCTCCCGGTACGGGGCGGCCTCGTCGGAGGCGGTCCACTCGTCGAGCTCCCGGCGCAGGTCGGCCTCGATGTCGCCGATGACCTCCGGGGACACCGCGAAGAGCTTGGCCAGCGCCTCCACGGTCGCCGGGGCGTCGCTGAACAGCCTGTTCTGCGCCACCGCCCAGCGCTTGTCCTCCACGTTGGCGAAGACGCCGTCCACCAGCGCGTGCAGGCTCTTCGGCGCGGGCAGCACCGGCGGCCGCGCGGCTCCGTCGTCCTCGAGGTCTTCCGCGTCCTCGCGGCCCTCGGCGTGCTCTTGGTCTTCCGCGTGCTCGTGGTCCTCGTGGGTCTCCACGACCGGCTCGGGGACGTCCTCCGCCTCGGGGGCGTCGGCGGGTCCGGGGTCGTCCTCGCGGCCGTCCCCGGATTCGGCCGCGGGCCCGGCGACGGGCTCGGCCTCGGAGACGTCCTCCGCTTCCGCGGTCCCGGCGACGGCTCCGGCGGGGCCGGCCGCGGAGACGGCCTCCGTCTCCGCGGGTCCGCCCTCTGCGGCGAACCCGGCCTCGGCGGCCCTCACGTCCTCGGGGGCGGACGCGAACCGCTCTTCCCCCGCGGAGGTGCTCGACGGCTGATTCCTCCTCGCCGAGGCGGGCTGGAAGAGCGACCCGGGGGCCTCCTGGGGGCCGGCGTCCGGATCCACCGTGCGACGGGCCTCGGGCACCGGCAGGGCGTCGCGCTCCCGGGGGGGCTTGCGCTTCGGCAGGGCCACGGGCTCGGCGAGGGACTCCGGCTCCGGCGCGTTCCCGGGGCGGGGGGCCGCCGCGACGGGCGGAGCGTCCTGATCCGGGAGGTCCCCGGCGGCGGGCGTGGGGGAGGCCACCGGCTCGGGGGAGGACTCGGAGGACTCACGCGGGGAGACGGGCGTCCGGGCGGCTCCGGCGGTGGGCGCCGCCGGGACCGGGACCGCGTGGGTGGGGGCCGCCAGGCGCGTGAAGACCGCCGTGAAGAGGGCGTGCAGCAGTGGTACCGGCTGGATGAACGGCTGGTCGCGCAGGTCGTGGCCGGTCAGTGCGAGAAGGCCCGGCCAGGACCCGGCCCGGTCGAGGGCGATGGCCGTGTAGGGCTCGTCCGCGTCGTCCGGGTCCAGGACGTGCAGAGCGGGGAGCACGTCACCCACGGCGGCGGCCGGCCAGTGGTTCAGGGCGACCGAGGCGAGGATGTCGGCCAGCCTCTCCGGGCCCAGCACGGCGAGCACGCGGGCCATCGGCAGGCTCCGCCACCAAGCGTCCGGTAGGTCGGGCTGTTCGCGCAGAAGTGGGATCGTGGCCGCGTCGCTCCAGCGCAGCGGCGGCACGAGGTCACTCAGACAGAAGTTCATCCGTTCCCTTCACCAGCCCCTCAAGCCGCCCGAGTCACTCCATGTGGCCGGGGAACGAGACTCATGGAACAGACCATAGTCTGGCAAATCGCCGCGGCACATTGGGTCGGTTCAGCGGCGTACGGCCGCAAACCTCAGTCGCACGTAGTCGGCCATCCAACCGCTCTCCCGCCGGAGGGCGGGGGCCGCCAGCTCGTTCACCCGGCGGAGCAGCGGGTCGACCATCTCCGCGGGCACCTCCTTGAGCAGCGAACCCGCGAACATCCGGACCCAGTCGGCCGCCCCGCCGGGGCACTCGTCGAGCGGGGTCGGCCGGTCGAAGTATTCCAGCAGGCGGACGGTGAAGCCGCCCTTCTCCAGCCTTGTGGCGTACTCGGCGGGGGTGGGGAAGTACCACGGCAGGTCGGGCTCGCGCAGCCCGTACTCCCGCCAGGCGGTGGACAGCGCCGCCGTCAGCGCGGCGCAGTTGCCCGCGCCGCCCATCTCGGCCACGAACCGCCCGCCCGGGGCGAGGGCCTCGCGGACACTGGTGATCACCGCGTCCGGCTCCCGGCCCATCCAGTGCAGGGCGGCGTTGGAGAAGACCGCGTCGTACGGCTGGGCCACCGTGAAGTCGCGGCCGTCGCCGACGATGAAGTCCAGCCCCGGATACTGGGCCAGGGCCTTCTCGATCATCGCCTGCGAGCCGTCGATCCCCAGGACGCGGGCGCCCCGGGAGGTGATCTCGGCCGTCAGCATCCCGGTGCCGCAGCCGAGATCCACGATGCGCTCCCCCGGTTGCGGGTCGAGAAGCTCGACCAGGGGGGCGCCGTGCGCTGAAACGTACCCAAAGCTGCTGTCATAGGCGCGAGCGCTCCACCTCATCGAGCTCGGGGTGTCGTATCGCAAGACGATCAGCTCACATTCTGAGACACGAGGCCTCTGTCGGCCTCTCCAGACACTTTAGAGCCTCTGGGAAGTCACGACATATCAGTCTCGGCAGCCTCAGGTTCATCTCACCTTCTTGACCCATTCGCGCTGAAGGTAGGCCCTGGCCCTGTCGATCTCCGGGATGGAGAGGATCACGGGCTTCGCACTGGTCGCGGGCAGTTTCGCGGCCAGCTCACGGTCAAGGGTGCCGCGCATCTGCAGGGCCTCCATCCTGGCCGGGCGGGCATAGCCCTTCAGGAACAGGTTCTGACCCTTGTCGGAGAACAGGAACTCCTGCCAGAGCCGGGCCGCGGCCGGGTGCGGGGCCTTCTTGTTGATGGCCTGGACGTAGTACGAGCCGAGCACGGCGTCACCGGGAATCGCGACCTTCCATGCCTTGTCGACGGCGGCCCGCTCGGCGTTGTGGTAGTCCCAGTCGACGAGCACCGAGGCCGCCTTGGGCGTGGCCGCGAGATTGCCCTCGCCCTTGAGGCGGTGGAAGAACTCCACGCCCCGCTCGGCCCTCGCCTCGCCGCCCCGCAGGGAGGCGGCCATCACCCCGTTGAAGGCCGCGGACACCTCTCGGGGGTCGCCGGGCAGCGCGACGCTGTGTCCCGGTTTGAGCAGGTCGGAGAAGGACGCGGGGGCCGCGACCTTGTTCGGGTCGTAGCCGATGGACATGTAGCCGCCGTACCCGGCGTACCAGAGGCCCCTGTGGTCCTTCAGGCGGTCGGGGATGTCCTGCCAGCCCTGGACCCTGTACGGGGCGAAGAGGGCGGACTTGGCCGCGGCGACGTCCATGCTCAGGTCGAACACGTCCGGCTTGAGCGTGGCCGCGGCCGCGATCTCCCTCGCGCTGCTGGCGTCCGGCTCCAGCTGGTTGACCCTGATCCCGTACTCCTCGGAGAAGGTGTCGATGATCTCGCCGTAGTTCACCCAGCCGCGCGGCAGCGCGATCACCGTGAGAGCCCCCTCCTTCCTGGCCGCCTCGACGAGGCGCTCCATTGTCGAGAAGCCCTCCTTCAGGGAGGCGGCCTGCGCGTTGAGAGGCGGGAATTGGACGTTCTGAGGAGCCGGGGCGCCACATCCGGCGATCGTGGCCGTGAGGATCACGGCGGCTGCGGCGCTGGTACGTACGGTCACGAACGGAATACTCTCCGCTGTCATTCGTCTGGTCGAGCAGGCGCGGCCCTTATTGGCTAACGGCTTACACGTGTCTTGGCGAGTGGCTTACCCGGCGGGGTCCGGCCGTCGTCCGCACGCGCCGCGGGGACGCCGCGGGGGACTCCGCCGATGTCCGAGAGCCGGTGCCCGATATCCGGTGCCCGAGGTCGGACGGGTGAGCCGCTCCGTTCACGCGGGTGGGTGCGGGGACTCCGGGCCGTTCACGCGCGGGCGCGGGGTCCGCGGAGATTCCGGGACGACCTTCGCCGCGGCGAGCGTCTCCTCGTCGATTTCCACCAGGACGCCGTTTCGCCTGCGGACGCCGAGCACGCCGTCGCGCCAGAACTCCAGCTCACCCACCGCGTCGCGGAACCCTTCAGGAACCCGTCTCCGAGTGGTGACTCTTTTGCCCACGTCGGAAGGGGTTATGGTGATGTTCAGGTGAGCGCTGAAACCAAGGGCCATCGGCTTTTGCCCCCTCCCGTTTCAGACACATGGCAGGCACGGCAATACTAGGGCGTAGCAACTCGCGGTCGAAGTCGTGCCTAGGTGCGTAAAGAAGAAGGAGCCCGAGGTGACCTACGTCATCGCGCAGCCTTGCGTGGACGTCCTGGACAAGGCGTGCATCGAGGAGTGCCCCGTCGATTGCATCTACGAGGGTGAGCGGATGCTCTACATCCACCCCGACGAATGCGTTGACTGCGGCGCGTGCGAACCCGTCTGTCCGGTGGAGGCCATCTTCTACGAGGACGACCTGCCCGAGCAGTGGAAGGACTTCTACAAGGCGAACGTGGACTTCTTCGAGGACCTGGGGTCGCCCGGCGGCGCCTCCAAGGTCGGCAAGATCGAGAAGGACCACCCGGTCGTCGCGGCCCTGCCTCCGCAGGCCGAGAGCCACTAGAAGCGGTGCCGGAGGGGGGCGGCCATGACGGCCGCCCGCCTCCGGTCCCGCCTTCGGCAGACCCGCCCCAGCGAAGGACGACGGCTGATCACCATGAACGCCATTCCCGACCCGTCAGAGGCCACGAGCGTCCCGGCGAGGTTCCGATGAACGGTCTGCCGGACTTCCCGTGGGACCGGCTCACGCCGCTGAAGGAGCTCGCGGCGTCGCACGCCGACGGGATCGTCGACCTGTCGGTGGGCACTCCCGTCGACCCGGTGCCCGCCGTCGTGCGGCAGGCCCTCGCGGACGCCTCGGACAGCCCCGGATACCCGCTGACGTACGGCACCGAGCGCCTTCGCTCGGCCGCCGCCGGATGGCTGCGACGCAGGCACGGCGTGATCCTCGACCAGGCGAACGTGCTGCCGCTGATCGGTTCCAAGGAGTTCGTGGCCTGGCTGCCGACGCTGCTCGGCGCCGGTCCGGGGCAGCGGGTGGTCCTCCCCGAGCTGGCCTACCCCACCTACGACGTGGGGGCGCGCCTCGCGGGCGCCGAGCCGTACGCCACCGACGGGCTGCTCACGCTCGGGCCCGAGCGGGTGCCGCTGGTCTGGGTGAACTCCCCGTCCAACCCGACCGGCAGGGTCCTGCCCGCCGAGCACCTGCGCAAGGTCGTCTCGTGGGCGCGCGAGCACGGCGCGGTCGTGGCCTCCGACGAGTGCTACATCGAGCTGGGCTGGGAGGAGCGGCCGGTCTCGATCCTGCACCCGGACGTCTGCGGCGGCTCGCACGAGGGCCTGCTCGCGGTGCACTCGCTGTCCAAGCGCTCCAACCTGGCCGGTTACCGGGCCGGGTTCGTCGCGGGCGACCCCGCGCTGGTCAAGCGGCTGCTGGAGATACGCAAGCACGCGGGGATGATCATGCCCGCGCCGGTCCAGGCGGCGATGGCCGTGGCGCTGGACGACGACGAGCACGCCGAGGAGCAGCGGGCCCGCTACGCCGCCCGCCGCGCGGCGCTGCGTCCCGCCCTGGAGGCGGCCGGCTGGAAGATCGAGCACTCCACCGCGGGCCTGTACCTGTGGGCGTCCAACGGGGCGGGCTGCTGGGACCAGGTCCGCGCGCTGGCCGGCAGGGGAATCCTCGTCGCGCCCGGCGACTTCTACGGCACCGCGGGCGACCGGCACATCAGGATCGCCGTGACGGCCGGTGACGAACGCATCAGTGCGGCGGTGCGCCGCCTCCAGTAGGATCGCGCGGCATGACCACCGAGGTCGCCGTGATACTCGGATTGAGTGTGGCCACGCTCGTCCTGCTGCTCGGCGCGTTCTTCGCGACGACGCGCCAGGACAGGAAGGCCGGCGATTCCGAGCGTTCCGGCGAGACCCCCCTCCTCTCGGTTGAGGCCGCGCAGCCGCAGGCCCAACCGTCCATGGGCCGTGTCGGCATCGACTACCCCGACCCTCGCACGATCAAGGTCGGTGACACGATCGACTGTCAGGGGGTGCGCAGCCGCGTCCTCGGCGCCCTGTACCTGTCATGGCAGGGCAGCCAGTGGACCGAGTACCTCCTCGACGACGGCACCCGGCGCTACCAGTGGCTGTCGATCCAGATGCGCGACGGCCTGGGCGGTGAACCGCCGCACCTGGAGGTGCTGCTGTGGACGCCGGTGCCCACCGAGGGCATGATCCCCGCCAAGGCCACGCTGAGTGTCGAGGGGGTCGACTTCTTCCCCGTCGACCGGGGCACCGCGGCCTTCCGCGGGGAGGGCGTCACCTCGATGCCCGAGCGGGGCCTGCTCGACTTCGCCGACTACCGGGCCGCCGACGGCCGTCTGCTCAGCTTCGAACGCCTCCAGGGCAAGCGCTGGAGCTCCTCCCACGCCCAGCCCCTCGCCCCCGGCACGATCAGGATCGAGAAGAAGCAGGGCGGGCAGGGCGGCTAGGAGAGCCGGACCTTCCTGGCGGAGGATCCCGGCTCGGCCTTCCAGCCGTCGTGGCCCTTCGCGGAGACCCACGACTGGCCGTCGTAGCGGATCCTGGACAGCCCGAACGTCTTGGCGTGCGCGATCGACCAGGCGGCCACCAGCCAGCCGCGCCTGCGCGAGGGGGCCTCGAAGGCGTCCCCCGGTCCCAGGGCCCTGGCGAGCCCGCGCTCGGCCCCCCGCTCGTCGGGGAGAGGGGTCTTGCCCGCCGGGGCGGGGAACCAGCAGTGCACGGCCTTGGGCACGCGCCCGGTGAACCCCGCGGCGAGGATCTTCCCGTCGTCCTCGTGCTGGGCGTACGCCGACCCGTCGGCCGAGCGCTGCACCTCCTGGGCCGCCTCGTGTAGCGGCATCCTCCGGTAACCCTTCACCTTCACCAGCGCGGCGAAGAACTTCCCCGAGGCGTAGACGGGATCGACGAGCTGCTCGGGCCTGCCCCAGCCCTGGGAGGGGCGCTGCTGGAACACGCCGACCGAGTCGCGGTCGCCGCCCGTCAGGTTCTCCAGCTTGGACTCCTGCATGGCGGTGGCGTAGGCGATCACCACGGCCCGCTCGGGCAGTTTCCTGCGGGCCGCCACGGCCGCGATGACCGCCGCCACCTTGGCCTGTTCGAGATCCAGCTCCAGCGAGCCCTCCGGTGTCGTGATCTTGCATCCCTCGCCGAGGTCGACGAGCGGTGTCACCCGCCTGAGCAAGGTGAAGAGACCCACGGTGATGGCCACCGCGAGCACGGTCACGATCACGATGATCGCGATGACCCCTTTTGAGAAGCGCCGTCGCACGGTCAAGAACCTACAGGCCCCCAGCGATTGCGCGGTCTGATAGAACCCCGCGAACATAGGCTCCGGGCCATGACCCAGAGCGATGCCAGCCCGTTGCCCGCGGCCGTCGACGAGCTGTGGTGGCGCAGGGCCGAGCTGAGTCCCGCCGACGCCGAGGCCCGTGCCGTCGTGGTGAGCGCGGTGGACATGCTCGACAGCGGCAAGGCCAGGGTGGCCGAGGTCTCCCGCACCGGCGAGGTGGTCGTGGACGAGCGCGCCCGGCGGGCCGTCATGCTCGCGTTCCGGGTGCTCGGCATGGCCAGGTCCCAGGTGGGCGACTTCCACCACCACGACCGCGTCCCGCTGAAGACCTCCGTCGAGGGGGTGCGCGTCGTGCCGGGGGCGATCGCCCGCTGGGGCTCCTACCTGGCGCCGGGCGTCGTGCTGATGCCCTCGTTCGTCGACATCGGCGCCCACGTGGACGAGGGCAGCACGGTCGGCACGTGGGTCTCGATCGGCGCGGGCGCCCAGATCGGCAGGAACGTCCGCCTGTCCGGGGGAGCCGGTGTCGGTGAGACCGGTGGCCAGGACGGCGCGGAGGACCCCCGCGCCACCGGGGAGCCGCCGGGGACGGTGCCCGTGGTCGTCGAGGACGGCGCGCTGATCGGCGGCGGGGCCGTGATCGTCGACGGGGCCCGCGTGGGCCGGGGCGCCGTGGTCGGCGCCGGGACGGTCCTGTCGGGCTCGACCCCGGTCGTCGACGTGCGGACGGGTGAGGAACTGGGCCGCGGGCGCGTCCCCGACTGGTGCGTGGCGACCGGAGGCACCCGGTGGCGCGAGTTTCCCGGCGGCGGCTTCGGCCTGCGCTGCGTCCTGGTGCTCGAACGTCTGGAGGAGGGCCACCGGCCCGGCAGGGCCGAACTCGACCGCCTCCTGCACGGGTGACCGCCTCCCGCGCGAGCGGGGCCGGGGCGGGCCGGATCCCGCCGGGGCGCGGAAGGCTTCTCGCGGAGCCCGACTCGGCCGGATCCCGTACGAGCACATTCCCGTACGAGTACTAGGGTCGCGGGCATGAGTACGCGTCTGGACCTCACACAGGATGTCGGGGAGCTCACCGCCGGGATCGTGGACGTCGAGTCGGTCAGCGGCGGCGAGAAGGCCCTGGCCGACGCCGTGGAGGAGGCGCTGCGGCCGCTCCGGCACCTGACCGTCGAGCGCGACGGGGAGTCGATCGTGGCCCGCACCCACCTGGGCCGCGGCGAGCGGGTGGTGATCGCCGGACACCTCGACACCGTCCCCGTCGTCGGCAACCTGCCCAGCCGGGTCGAGGGCGACCGGTTGTACGGCTGCGGCACCTCGGACATGAAGGCCGGCGTCGCGGTCGCCCTGAAACTGGCGGCAGGCCTTCCCGAGCCCAGCAGGGACGTGACCTACGTCTTCTACGACTGCGAGGAGATCGAGGCCGAGCGCAACGGTCTGCTCCGGCTCAGCCGCAGGCACCCGGACTGGCTCGCGGGTGACTTCGCGGTGCTCATGGAGCCCACCGACGGCGTGATCGAGGGCGGTTGCCAGGGCACGCTCAGGGCCCAGATCGTCACCCGGGGCAAGCGGTCGCACAGCGCCAGGTCCTGGCTCGGGGTCAACGCCATCCACGCGGCCCAGCCGGTGCTCGCGATCCTGAACGCCTACCGGGCCAGGCTTCCCGTCGTGGACGGGCTGGAGTACCACGAGGGCCTGAACGCGGTGGGCATCGGCGGCGGCGTCGCGGGCAACGTGATCCCCGACGAGTGCGTGGTGACCGTGAACTACCGCTTCGCCCCCGACCTGTCGCTGGACGAGGCACGCGCCCACGTGAGCGAGGTGTTCGAGGGGTACGAGGTCCGCTTCACCGACGCCGCCGCCGCGGCGCGGCCCGGCCTGACCCATCCGGTGGCGGCGGCCTTCGTCGAGGCCGTCGGCGGCACGCCGCGCGCCAAGCTCGGCTGGACCGACGTCTCGCTCTTCTCCGGCCTGGGCGTGCCCGCGGTCAACTACGGTCCCGGAGATCCGAATCTGGCGCACCAGAAGGACGAGTTCGTCTCGTTGAGGAAGATCGCCGACTGCGAGCGCGGAATGCTCGGCTGGCTGTCCTGAGGGAGGCCGGGGCCCTCGGGGCCGGTGCGCCGTTCGCGAGATCCCCGGTGTGCGGGACCCGGGAGGGGCCGGTACAAATGAAAGTGGCTTTCCTCGCCGGCCATTTGGCGGGGAAAGCCACTTTCAGTCCCGAGCAGCACCCTCGTGCAGTTAGACGCACCCTGTTCAAAGTCCGGTTCCATGTTTTCATGGAGATTTTTCAAGATTTTTCTGGGACGGCGCTACGGTGACCCGCATGAAGAAAACACGTCCGGAACGTCGTCAGGGAGCCGCGGTGGTTCGCGGCGATCTCGTCTCCGACTCCACCCACGACCAGCGACTCCTCGATCGGAGGGGGCCGGCCGACTGGCTGCACATGGATCCGTGGCGGGTGCTGCGCATCCAGGCCGAGTTCGTCGAGGGCTTCGGCCAGCTCGCCGAGCTGCCCCAGGCGGTGACCGTCTTCGGGTCCGCGCGCACCCCCGTGGACAGCCCCGAGTACGAGATGGGGGTCCAGCTCGGCCGGAAGCTGTCCGAGGCGGGCTACGCCGTGATCACCGGTGGCGGCCCCGGCTGCATGGAGGCCGCCAACAAGGGGGCCGTGGAGGCGGAAGGCGTCTCGGTGGGCCTGGGCATCGAGCTGCCCTTCGAGCAGAGCATGAACGAGTACGTCGACCTCGGCATCGAGTTCCGCTACTTCTTCGTCCGAAAGACCATGTTCGTGAAGTACTCCTGCGGATTCGTCACGCTGCCCGGCGGTTTCGGCACCATGGACGAGCTTTTCGAGGCGCTCACCCTGGTCCAGACCCAGAAGGTCACCTCCTTCCCGGTGGTGCTCATGGGAACGGAGTTCTGGGGCGGCCTGCTCGACTGGATCAAGAACACCCTCATGGGGACGGGAAAGATCTCTCCGGCGGATGTCGATCTCATTCACGTCACCGACGACGTGGACGAGGCGGTCCGGATCATCGTCGAGGCCGACAACAACAGGGGCGGGCGGCTGGAGGACGAGCGGAAGGCGGCCATGACCACGGTCGGCGACGCCGAATAAGGTCGGCACGTGTTCATTTGTGTATTCCTCGCATCGAGTCAGAAGATCGACAAGAAGTATCTGGAACTCGCGGAGCAGGTCGGCTCCGAGCTCGCCGGCAGGGGGCACGCCCTGGTGAGCGGCGGGGCCAGGGTCTCCTGCATGGGCGCCGTGGCCCGCGCGGCCCGCGCGGGCGGCGCCCGCACCGTCGGGGTGATCCCCCAGGCGCTGGTGGACGTCGAGCTCGCGGACGAGGACGCCGACGAGCTGGTGGTCACCACCGACATGCGCGAGCGCAAAGGGGTGATGGACGCCCGCTCCGACGCCTTCCTGGTGCTGCCCGGGGGCATCGGGACGCTGGAGGAGCTGTTCGAGATCTGGACGTCCCGCACGCTCGGCCTGCACGACAAGCCGCTGGTGGTCCTCGATCCCTGGGGGATCTACGCGCCGCTGCGGGAGCTGGTCAAGGGCATGGACGAGGCGGGCTTCACCCGCCCGAACGTCTTCGACGCCATCTCCTGGACCACCACGGTCGACGAGGCGTTCCGGCTGCTGGAGAAGTCGACCAGGCACCTGGAGCCGAGCCCGGAGGAGCTAGGCGAGGCCACGGCGGGTTAGCGCGGGCGGACGCCGTCCGGCGAGGGAGTCGGTCATCTCGACCGCGAGCCGCACCTGGTCGACGCGTTCCGTACGGAAGACCCGGGCGCCGGCCCAGGCGCAGATCGAGGCCGCGGTGAGTTCCGCGGCCTCGGCGTCCCGCTCTCCCGCGACGGCGGTTCCGGCGTCCCCGCTGTTGCCGCTGTGCTCGACGTTCCCGGCGGACGGGGCGGGTTCGGCGGCGGCCAGCCGGGCGGGGGTGACGACCACGGTGTGCCCGGCACGGACGAGCTCCTCGACCTCCCCGATCGAGCGGGCCTCGACCCAGCCGGGTTCGTCCCGGTCACCGGGCCCGAGCACGAGGAACGTCATGATCCGATCCTAGGCCAGTGGAGATGTGGCACGATTCGTATGTGCTGGTCGTATTAGCTTTCGCTGCCGTAGCCGTCATCGCCGGTGTCACGGTGGTCGCCATGGGCCGGGGAGGCGAGCTGAGTGAGTTCGCGCCCGACGTGCCCCCGCTGAACCTGCCCCAGGCGGGTCAGCTCGGCGCGGTCGACTTCATGGCCCTCCAGCTTCCGGTGAGCCTCGTCGGATACAACACGCAGAGCGTGGACGAGACCCTGAACCGGGTCGCCGGGGCCCTGAGCGAGCGTGACACCAGGATCGCCGTGCTGGAGCAGCGGGTGTCGGAACTGCTCGCCGGCAGGCTCCAGGCCCGCCACGAGCTCAACCCCGGCTCCCAGCCCCCTCAGCGCGGGCTCGAGGCGCCGTACGAGCTTTCCGCAGGGGACGGCTTCGGGGCGGCCGAGGAGCTGTCCAACGGGTCGCCGGCCGGGCGCGAGCCCGAGGGGTCCGGTGAGCCCTCCGGGCCGGAGAAGGCTCCCAAGGACCCTGAGGCCCCCGGGGCGGCCGAAGGAGGCACGTCGTCCGGTGTGTCGCGGTTCGCCAGGCCCTCCGAGCCGGAGGAACCGTCCGAGCCGGAGAAGCTTTCCGAGACCCCTGAGATCGCTGAGGCCCCCGGGACGACCGAGGCCGCCGGGCCGTCCGGCAGGTCGCGGTTCGCCAGGCCGGCCGAACCGTCCGAGACGTCCTCGGTGCCGGATTCGCCGTCATCGCCCTCTTCCGGGACTTCCGGGACTTCGGATTCCGGGACCTCGGACTCGAAGGAGTCGTCTCCCGGTTCCGTCGGCCTTCGTACGGGGGAGCGGCAGGAGACGGAGGACCCGCGGTGACCGAGACCTCGCGGGCCGCGGGCCACGTCGAGGCCGTGGAGCCGGTGGAGCCGGTGGAGCTCGTGCGCTGTGGCTGGGCGACCTCCGCCCCCGACTACGTCGCCTACCACGACGAGGAGTGGGGCCGTCCGGTCACCGGCGACGACCGGGTGTTCGAGCGGATCGCGCTGGAGTCGTTCCAGTCCGGCCTGTCGTGGATCACCATCCTGCGCAAGCGGGAGAACTTCCGCAGGGCCTTCGAGGGGTTCTCCATCCCGGCCGTGGCCGGATTCGGCGACGAGGACGTCGCCCGCCTGCTCGGCGACGCGGGCATCGTCAGAAACCGGGCCAAGATCGAGGCGACGATCGCCAACGCGCGGGCCGCGCTCGGCGGCGGCCTGTCCGACCTCGTCTGGAAGCACGCGGACCCCGGCGCGCCCGTCCCGAAGACCCTGGCGGACGTGCCCGCCCAGACCGCCGGCTCCAAGGCCCTGTCCAAGGACCTCAAGGCGCGCGGCTTCCGTTTCGTCGGCCCGACCACCGCCTACGCGCTGATGCAGGCCATCGGCCTGGTCAACGATCACCTGGCCGACTGCTGGACACGCCGGGCCTGACGCCCCCGCGCCGGGAACGGCCCGCGGAAGCCGCCGACGGCCCTCGAACCCGGCGATTCCAGAAGTCCGCGCCCCCGGAGCCGGCGCCCTTCACGGTCCGCGCCCCCGGAGCCGGCGCCCCTGACGTCCGGGGCTTCGGAGGTCAGTGCCCCTCGAAGACGGGGCTCTCCTTGGCGAGGAAGGCGCGGGTCGCGTTCAGGTGGTCGCCGGTCTTGGCGCAGGCGTCCTGGAGGTCGGCCTCCAGCTCCAGGGCCTCGGCCAGGGAGCTGGTCGCGGCGAACCGCAGGGCGCGTTTGGTCGCCGCGTAGGCGCTCGTGGGACCCTGCGCCAGCCGTACGGCCAGAGCGCGGGCCGCGGTGTCCAGCTCGCCGGGCGGGACGACCCGCGAGACGACCCCGAGTTCGAGCGCGCGGTCCGCGCCGAAGGGCTCGCCGAGCAGCAGGAGTTCGGCCGCGCGCGCCGGGCCGGCCAGGCGCTGGAGGGTCCAGGAGGCGCCCGAGTCGGGGGCCAGGCCGATCCCCGAGAAGGCCGTCGCGAATCTGGCCCTCTCCGAGGCGATCCGCAGGTCGCACGCGAAGGCCAGCGAGGCGCCCGCGCCCGCGGCGACGCCGTTCACCGCCGCGACGACCGGCTTGTCCATCTCGGTGATCGTCCGGACGATCGGGTTGTAGTGCGTGCGTACGGTCCCGTCCAGTCCCCGCCCCGCCTCCAGGTTCGCGGCGTGTTCCGTCAGGTCCTGGCCGGCGCAGAACGCCCGTCCCGACCCGGTCAGCACCACCGCCCGCACCGAGGACGCCCGCGCCGCCGAGGTCAGCGCCTCCAGCAGGGCGGTCTTCGCCCGGACCGTCAGCGCGTTCATCGCCTCCGGCCGGTTGAGGACGATGGTGGCGACGGCGTCGTCGACGGAGTAGAGAACGTCGTTCAACGGATGCTCCTTCCGAACGGTCCCGGCTTCGCCCGAGGGCTCACCGGGGCCCTGCCTGTACGGGGTTGTCGGTACGGGGTCGTCTGTGCGGCTCGTTCGTACGGCTCCGCCGGCGGATTCAGGCCTCGCTTCCGTCCGCGGACGTCCGCCAGGGGCCCGCCACGGTCTCCGTCACGGTTGTCCGTCACGGTTGCGGCACGATGTCCGCTACACCTCGCCGAGGTGGCGGTCGACGAAGGCGGCGGCGGCCGGGAGCAGCCGTCCGGCCTCGTGCTCGAAGTAGATCCTGGCCTTCTCCCCAGGCCAGCCCCGGGGCAGGAGCTCGGCGGGAAGCCCGGGGTCGCGGAACAGGAAGTTGCGCCACCCGTGCAGCAGCCTGCTCCGGGTGGCGAACACCTGGTCGCCGCTCGCGTTGCCGGGCAGCCGGCCGACCAGCTCCATCGCCTGGGCCATCCACTCCTCGTAGGCGGCCCCGATGCCGTCCAGGTCCCAGGTCCTGGCGACCAGCGCCGCGGGGTCACCGTCGAGCACCGCGTCGAACCGGTCCACGGACAGGTCCTCGCCCTCGAGGATCGCGTCCAGTTCGGGGGAGGGCCGCGGCCCGATCCAGGTCGTCTCCGACATCGGCGCGTACCCGATGAAGGCCAGATCCGAGCGCAGGCGCTCCCGCCTGGACCGCTCGCGTACGGGTTCCACCACGAGGATGTGCCACCGGCCGTTCCACGTGATCGTCCCGACTCGGTAAATTCTCAGCGCGGCCTCGTCGAGGCGGTGCACGCACTTGGGGGTGACCTCGTAACCGGGGCCTCCGGGCAACCGGGCGGGCGCGAGCCAGCCCTGCCGCACCATCCGCGAGACGGCGGTGCGCACGGCGGGAGCCGCGATGTCCAGCGGGGCGAGCAGCCGGACGAGGGCGGCCACGGACGCGCGACCGCCTCGGGACCTGAGGTGGTCCCCGTACAGATCGAAGAGAGCGGCGCGGGCGTTCACGAGGACAAGTTTGGTCGTCTGAGGGGCCCCGGACAACGGTCTTGATCGCCGGATGAGCCGACGCTGAGACTGATCGTTCCCATTCTCCGTGCGGAGGCGGGATAATAGGACATCACAGAAGACGTGAATGCGTCGGCCACCCTCGGGTCAGTCGGAGATCCGGAGCCCGAAGCAGGAAGGGATACACGCATGGCGGCTATGAAGCCGAGGACCGGTGATGGTCCGCTGGAGGTCGTCAAGGAAGGCAGGGGGATCGTCATGCGGGTTCCTCTGGAGGGTGGCGGCCGCCTTGTCGTCGAGCTTTCGGCGGACGAGGCAAGTGCCCTCGCTGAGGAATTGAAGAAAATAGTCGGTTGATCCCGATCTAAGACAGAAGTGGTGGAGCCGGGCCCTATTTGAGCTTGCTCGGGGAGCATGACACCTGCGATGGCCCGCGCGACCGACGACGAACACGGCCCTGGCCGCCGGACCGCCTCACGGCGGCTCGCGCCAGGGCCGCGGTGTGCTCCCCGGCGTTCTCCACCACGCCGGGCCTGATGACTGGAGTTACCCCTATGCCCATCTCCCCCTATCTGCTCCTGCCTCGCGTTCCCTACGCGCAGGGGCTCTCCGCCGTGTCCCCCGTGGGCGCGGAGCCCGCCACCGGGGAGGAAGCCGGGACCGTGCTTTCCGGGCTCCCCGGTGACGCCGAGCTGCTGGCCGTCCCCTTCGCCGAGGACCTCGCGCCCGAGATCGAGCTGCCGGTGCCCGCGGCGGCACTGCTCGCCCACCACAAGGCCAAGGGCGAGGCGGGTGAGATCGTCGAGGTTCCCGTCGCGAACGGCGACGCCGTCGGCCGGGTGCTCCTCTACGGGGTCGGCGACGGCTCGGCGACCGCCCTGCGCAAGGCGGGCGCGGCGGTGGCGCGGCGCGGCAAGGGCAGGGACGCCATCAGGATCGTGCTCCCGAGCGGGCCGGTGGCCGCGTTCGTGGAGGGCGCGCTGCTGGCCACGTACACCTTCAGGATCGGCGAGGCGAAGTCCGCCCCGGTGACGCTCGAGTTCGTCGGCGATGGGGTCGAGGCGGAGGTCGCCGAGGCCGAGGTGATCGCCGGGGCCGTGGCGCTCGCCAGGGACCTGGCCAACACCCCCTCCTCGGTGAAGTCCCCCGCCTGGCTCGCCGAACGCGCCGCCGAGCAGGGTGTCGCGGTGCGGGTGTGGGACGAGCGGGAACTGCGCTCCGGCGGGTTCGGCGGCATCCTCGCCGTCGGGCAGGGGTCGGTGAACCCGCCCCGGCTGATCCAGCTCTCCTACGAGCCCGAGGACGCGACCGGCCACGTGGTCCTGGTCGGCAAGGGCATCACGTACGACACCGGCGGCATCTCGCTCAAGCCGACGAGCAACATGGTGTTCATGAAGACCGACATGGCCGGCGGGGCCGTCGTCATCGCGGTCCTGGGCGCGCTGGCCGCGCTCGGCGTGCGGGTGCGGGTCACCGGCCTCGTCGCCGCCGCCGAGAACGCCTTCTCCGGCACGGCCCAGCGCCCCTCCGACGTGATCACGCAGTACGGCGGCCGGACCGTGGAGGTGCTCAACACCGACGCCGAGGGGCGCCTGGTCCTGGCCGACGCGCTGGCCTACGCCGACGCGGAGCTGGACCCGGACGTCATGGTCGACATCGCCACGCTGACCGGGGCGATCGGCATCGCCCTGGGCAAGGACCTCGGCGCGGTCTTCGCCTCCGACGACGAGCTGGCCGGCGCGCTGGCCGGGGCGGGGACGACCAGCGGGGAGCGGCTCTGGCGGATGCCCCTGATCGAGGACTACGTTCCCGCGCTCGACTCGTCCGTGGCCGACATGACCAACATCGAGGCGGGCTCGACCTACGGCGCCGGTTCCATCACCGCGGCGCTGTTCCTGCGCGAGTTCACCGGTGGGCGGCCGTGGGCGCACCTGGACATCGCGGGTGTCGGCCGCAGCGGCGCGGACGAGGGCGTCTTCAGCAAGGGGGCCACCGGGTTCGGCGTGCGCCTGCTGCTCGAATGGCTGTCGGGGTTCCAGAAGCGCTGACCGGGGACGACCGGGGACGACCGGGGACGACCGGGGACGACCGGGGACGCTGACGGGGCGGTGTCAGTCGGCGAGCTTGACGGCCGCCAGGATGCCGTCCCCCAGGGGCATCATCAGCGGGCGGAGCCGCTCGTCGGAGCGGACCAGCTTGCCCAGCTCCCTGATGGAGACCGTGTCGGGGTCTCGCTGCACGGGGTCGGCCACCCGGTTGCCCCAGAGGGCGTTGTCGAAGACGACGATGCCGCCGACCCGCAGCAGCCGTACGGACTCGGCCAGATAGTCGGCGTACTCGTGCATGGCGCCGTCGCAGAAGACGAGGTCGTAGCCGCCGTCGGAGAGGCGGGGGAGCACGTCGAGGGCGCGGCCGGTGATCAGGCGGATCCGGCCGCCGGAGAATCCGGCCTGGGCGAAGCTCTGCCTGGCCAGCCGCTGGTGCTCCGGCTCCACGTCCACGCTGGTGAGCGTGCCGTCCTGGCGCATGCCGCGGAGCAGCCACAGCCCCGAGACTCCGCAGCCGGTGCCGATCTCCACGACGGCGCGGGCGTTGATGGCGGTGGCGAGGAAGCAGAGAGCGGCGCCGCCACCGGGCAGGATCGGGGGCGCTCCCACTTCCGCGCCGCGCATGCGCGCGGCCCGCAGGATGTCGTCCTCCCTGTGGAACTCGTCGGCATAGGCCAGAGTGGCCTCCAACGGACTTGTCGGCGTCTCTGCCATCGGCCTCTCCTCCCGCTTTCTCCGTACACAGTCATATAGGCACTGGGTCGCAGCCTAAGGGAGGCAGGCCCGATCGGGAACTCATGTCACCCCCGGTGCGTTGCACGGTTTAAGCGGCCTTTGCCGGTCCTGAAGGTAGTCAGTGCGCACGAAGGGACGAAACCAGGCACTATGGCGATAGCGGTGGTCCCGGAGAGAGGAGTGCTGGTGGAGGAGTCCGACCACCAGGCCGAAGCTCCCGTGTCTGATTGGACGCCTCCTACATGGGAGGAGGTGGTCCGGACGCACTCGGCGCGCGTCTACCGGCTGGCCTATCGGCTGACCGGCAACGTGCACGATGCGGAAGATCTCACACAGGAGGTCTTCGTCCGGGTCTTCAGGTCGTTGTCGAACTACACGCCAGGCACTTTCGAGGGCTGGCTGCACCGCATCACCACCAACCTGTTCCTCGACATGGCGCGGCGCAAGCAGCGCATCAGGTTCGAGGGGCTCGCCGACGACGCCGCCGAGCGGCTGCGCGGGCGCGAGCCTTCTCCCGCACAGGTGTACGACGACACCCATCTGGAGCCCGACATCCAGGCGGCACTCGACGCGCTCGCGCCCGAGTTCCGCGCGGCCGTCGTTCTGTGTGACATCGAGGGGCTGTCCTACGAGGAGATCGCGGCGACGCTGGGCGTGAAGCTCGGCACGGTACGCAGCCGGATCCACCGTGGGAGGGCGCAGCTGCGTGAGGCGCTTGAGCATCGCGCGCCGCGGAACGACCAATTCCCCCCGAGCGTTACCCACGGGGAGGAATTCGCATGAGAAACCACAGTCATGACGAATGTCACGACGAGCCGCTTGGCAAGGAGTGCGCATGAGTCACCTCGGAGAACGCGTTTCCGCACTGGTCGACGGTGAGCTGAATCACCACGAGCGCGACCGTGCCCTGTCGCATCTGACCTTCTGCGCCCCCTGCAGGGCCGAGGTCGACGCCATGCGGGCGCTGAAGAGCCGGTTGCGGTCCCTCGACGGTCCCTCGATGCCGACGGACCTGACGATGTCCCTGCTGCGGATGGCGGAGCCCGGCGGCCCGCTGCCCCCGCGTGAGCGCCCCTTTCCGGCCTCACGCACCTTCGGCGGCGCGCCCATTCCGAGCATGCACAGCGTCGCTCCCCCCGACAACCGGCCCCGGGGCCGTTCCGGGGGCCCTCGCCGTGCCCGGAGGGCGGGATACGTCGCGGTGGGCGTCGCCTCGGCGGCCGTGGCGATCGGGACGCTGTTCGTGGTAGGCGGGACCGACCCCAACCCCCGCGTCGTGCCACCGGTCGACATGTTCGCCAACCAGCACAGGAACACCGCGCCCTATGGCGGATCGGCGACGCCGATTCTCTCCCCCTCTCCGTGATCCGGCTGCCCGCCACGGTCATCCTGGCCGCCCTGTTGCTGCTGGGGCTGGTGGCGGGCGGTCCGGCGTACGCCGTCCGGTCCCCGCACGCCGTGCCGCCGGACGACGTCGAGAGCGAGGACACCGGCCTGCACCTGCTCCGTGAGGCGGCGGTCGCGGGCCGGTCCCGTGGATACTCCGGCACCCAGTACGTCACCGCCTGGGGCGCCGACGGCTCCTCCGGCGCCGCCGCCTCGGTGCTGGAGGTGCGAAACGTCCCCGGAAAGGGAATGACGGTCCGCGCCGAGCCCTCCGGCTCCGTGCGGAAGGCCGATCCCGGCACCCCGGCCGGGGGCATGTCCAGCCCGTCCGAGGCGATGCTCGAGGTCCTGGCCCGCAACTACCGGGTCGTGACGGTGGGAGAGGGCTTCGCCTGCGGGCGCCCCGCCCGCCTCGTGGACGTCCTGCGGGCCGACGGCACGGCCGCCGCCCGATACTGGCTCGACGAGTCCGGGGGCCCGGTGCTGCGCCGCGAACTCATGGACGCGGAGGGCCGGGTCGTCAGCGCCGGGGCCTTCGTCGATCTGACGCTCGACCCGGTGGCGAGCGGGACGGTGCCCGCGATGGCCGCCGGCGGCCCGGACCTGGCCGAGCTTCCCCGGCTGGAAGCCGAAGGCCGGCGGTTCCCCCGCACCCTGCCCGGACGCCTGGAGCTGTTCGCCGCGCACGACATCCCCCCTGGATACTTGTACCTGGGCTACTCGGACGGCCTGTCGGTCGTGTCGGTTTTTATCCAGTCTGGGATGCTTGATGAGGAACGCCTCCGTGGTTGGCATGCGGAGGAGCGCAAGGGGCATACGATCTGGGTTCGAGACCCAGCTGGGCAGGAGACGATCTGGGCGAGTGGGGGTCATGTCTACACCGTCTTTGCCGACGCGCCGGCCGACATGGTCGACGCCGCTGTCGCGGCGTTGCCGCACGAGCCCGTTCCCGATCTCTGGACGCGGCTCGGCCGAGGCGCGAGCCGCCTGCTCTCCTGGGTCAATCCCTTCGGATAACGCATGCTTTACACATCTCGTATGCCGCTCGGGGGAAGATTGCCGGGTTGACTCGGTGAGCGGCCGCCTGCGAGGCAAGGAGTAGTGAGTATTCGATGACCGACGATGCCCGTACTTCCCATGAGGCGCACGATGCTGAGGGGCGTACGCCGTCGGACTTCACCGACGGCGGACACGGCACTCCCGAGTCCCGGCGCGCCGACTCCTCAGGCCCTGAGTTCTCCCGCCCGGAGTTCCTGCCCGCCGGGGAGGGGTCCTTCCAGGCGGAGCAGCCCCGGGACGACGGCTGGAGCCAGCTGGGCGCCCCGCCCGACCGCGCCCGCTGGGGCGGGCGGCAGGACCAGCCCGAGCTGTTCCGCCACGACGACAGGTATGACGACAGGGACGTGCCGCCCGGCGAGGGCGGCCGGGACCCCGGCTTCACCGGGGAGCACTGGGGTGACCCCTCGGGCAGGCCCAAGCACGACACGGCGGCCTTCGCCTCCCCGGCCGCGCCACCCCCGCCGCCCGCCCAGGCGTTCGGCATGGGACCGGGCTGGGCGCCGCCTCCGGGGAGCCTGGGGGCTCCCGGGAGCTTCGGCGGCCCGCCGCCCCCGCCCGTCCGGCGCGGGCCGCGTACCGCCACGCTGGTGATCCTCGCCCTGATGGTCGCGCTGCTCGCCTCCACGCTGGGCAGCGTCGGCACCTACCTCCTCACCAAGCCCGCGGGCTCGGGGCGCGACCCCTCCTTCAGCCTGGGAGGGGCGCCGACGGGTTCCAACGTCCGGCCCCCAGAATCCGTCGCGGGTGTGGCCTCGAAGGTCCTGCCCAGCGTGGTGTCGCTGGCGGTCGAGGGCGGAGCGAGTTCCAGCACCGGCTCCGGCTTCCTGATCAAGGGTGGCTACGTGGTGACCAACAACCACGTGGTGGCCAACGCCGAACCGAGCGGCCAGATCCAGATCCAGTTCAACAACCGCAAGTCCACCTCCGCCATCGTCGTGGGCACCGATCCCGAGTCCGACCTGGCCGTGGTCAAGCCCGCGGAGACCTTCGGCGCCCCCGAGATCACTCTCGGCAACTCCGACAACGTGGTCGTGGGCGATCCGGTCATCGCCATCGGATCCCCGCTGGGGCTGACCGGCACCGTCACCTCCGGCATCGTCAGCTCGCTCAACCGTCCCGTCCAGGCGGGCGAGGAGAACAGCTCCGAGGCGACCTGGCTCAGCGCCGTGCAGACCGACGCCGCGATCAACCCCGGCAACTCGGGGGGCCCGCTGGTCAACGTCAACGGCGAGGTCATCGGCGTCAACTCGGCGATCGCCACGCTCGGCAGATCGGTCGGCGGCCAGAGCGGCAGCATCGGCCTGGGCTTCGCCATCCCGGTGAACCACGCCCGGCGGGTCGCCCAGGAGCTGATCACCACGGGCAAGGCCAAGAAGTCGCGGATCGGCGTCGCCATCGACCCGACGTACCAGGGCGTCGGGGTGCGCATCGCCACCGAGTCCAGGCAGGGCGCCCAGCCGGTCGAGCCGAACGGTCCCGCCGCCCAGGCGGGGCTCAAGCCCGGAGACGTCATCCTGGAGGTCGAGGGTGTCGTGCTCCAGGACGGCAACGAGCTGATCGCCATGATCCGCAACAGGGCCCCCGGCGAGAAGCTCTCGATCAAGTACCAGCGTGGCGGCCAGGAGAACACCGCGACGGTGACCGTCGGCGCCGCCCCCGAGCAGCCCTCTCCCAAACCCTCCTGAGCGTGAGGGCGGGGCGCGTGCTCACGAGTGGGGGCGTTAGTGTGGAACCTCTCCGGCGTGTGGCCGGAGAGGAGCTTCTGGCATCCTCCCGGTAGGAGATCACCGTGTTCGGACTCGGCTGGCCTGAGATCGTGGCGCTGGTGGTGATCGCCCTTCTCGTCTTCGGCCCGGAGAAGCTTCCCCAGGCCGCCTCGCAGGCGGGCAAGACGCTGCGCAACCTGCGCCGGATGGCCAACAACGCGAGAGACGACCTGCGGACGGGCCTCGGGCCCGAGTTCGCCGACTTCGACCCGGCCGACCTCAACCCGAAGAACTTCGTCCGCAAGCACCTCACCGCCGACCTCGAGGACGACTGGAACGGCGCCTCGGCCACCACCGCCACCGCCGAACCGGCCGACCACGCGATGAGCGTCGCCGACGAGCTGGGCTACGGCGAGATCCCCCCGTACGACTCCGACGCGACCTGATCGCCGGACCTCGCCCGGTCTTCGGGTCTCATCCGGTTGACACGCGTCTCATACGGCCGACGGCGGCGCCCCGTAAGGGGCGCCGCCGTCGTCGTGCCGGGGGAGAGTCCGGACCGGCCGGGCCGGTCCGGGTGGAGCCGGTCCGTTTCCCCGGGGCGTGTGGCCGGTCCGGCGGGACGGTGGCCGACAGCGGCCGGGGCTCAGCCGCGCCGGGTGGGCGAGATGCCGAGCTGGAGGCCCTTGATGCTGCCCGACTTCTTGCTCAGGGAGGCGGCGATGCGGCTCAGCTCGGTGGCCGCGGGGGCGTCCGGGTCGGTCAGCACCAGCGGCTTGCCCTCGTCGCCGCCCTCGCGCAGGCGCATGTCGATGGGCACCTGGCCCAGGAGCGGCACGCGGGAGCCGAGGGTGCGGGTCAGCGCGTCGGCCACGGTCTGGCCGCCGCCCTCGCCGAAGACCGAGATCCGCTCGTCGCAGTGCGGGCAGGGCAGCCACGACATGTTCTCGATGACACCGGCGATCTGCTGGTGGGTCTGGACGGCGATCGATCCGGCGCGCTCGGCGACCTCGGCGGCGGCCTGCTGCGGGGTGGTCACCACCAGGAGCTCCGCCGACGGCATCCGCTGCGCCACGGAGATCGCGATGTCGCCGGTCCCCGGGGGCAGGTCCATCAGCAGCACGTCCAGGTCGCCCCAGTAGACGTCGGCCAGGAACTGGTGCAGGGCCCGGTCGAGCATCGGGCCTCGCCACACGACCGGGGTGTTGCCCTCGGGCTTGAACATGCCGACCGAGATGACCTTGATGTCATGCGCCACCGGCGGCATGATCATGTCCTCGACCTTGGTCGGGCGCTCGGAGATGCCGAGCATGCGGGGAACGCTGTGGCCGTAGATGTCGGCGTCGACGACGCCGACCTTCAGGCCGCTCGCGGCCATCGCGGCGGCGAGGTTGACGGTGACGGACGACTTGCCGACGCCGCCCTTGCCGGAGGCGACCGCGAAGACGCGGGTCAGCGAGCCGGGCTGGGCGAAGGGGATCTCCTTCTCGGGCCCCTTGTTGCCGCGCAGCTTGGTCTGCAGCGTCTTGCGCTGCTCGGCGCTCATGACGTCCATCTCGACGGAGACACCGGCCACTCCGTCGATCTTGGAGACCGCGCCGGTGACGTCCCGGGTGATGGTGTCCTTCATGGGACAGCCGGACACGGTCAGGAAGATCGCGACACGTACGGCTCCCTCGGGGGAGATGTCGACGCTCTTGACCATGTCGAGTTCGGTGATCGGCCGACGGATCTCAGGGTCGTTGACGGTCGCGAGGGCGGCCATCACCAGTTCCGGGGTAGGTGCCATCGAAGTGTCGGCAATCACGTCACCCGGGGGCGACGGGGGATGCCGTCCCTCCTTGTCTGTTATCGATGAGGCGTCTCACGGGCAGGACCTGCCCGTCGTGGCGCCCGTATGGCTTGGCAGGAGGCCGATCCCATCGGGGAACGGTCGGCGTCGTGAGTCCATGGTATGAACCCGGGGACACCGGAAGGAATTCCGAATCCGGCGACGATCACTGAATTCGGACAATTCGCTGTGTAGATGCGCGTGCAACGTTCTAAGGTTACTCCGTGACCCTCACGGCGGGCGAGTCAAGAGAGAGCCTCGGCTCGGCGGAGCTGGTGGTCTGGCGCATGCTCCAGCGGGCCCAGGTTCGCATCACCCGGGCCCTGGAGGCCGACCTGCTGGTCGAGCACGACCTGGCCCTGGCTTCGTACGAGGTGCTGTCGCAGCTGTCCGAGGCACCCGAGCGGCGGCTGAGGATGAACGACCTGGCCGACCGGGTGCTGCTCTCGCGCAGTGGCCTGACCCGGCTCATCGACCGCCTCCAGCGCGACGGCCTGGTCGAGCGTGAGACCTGCACGAGCGACGCGCGCGGCCTGTTCGCGGTCCTGACGGACGCGGGCGCCGCGCGGCTGGCCGAGGCCGGCCCCACCTACCTGCGCGGGGTCCGCGCCCAGTTCCCGGACATGCTCGACGCCGACGAGCTGCGGCGGTGCGCGGCCATGCTGACCAAGCTCTTCCCCGGCCCCCGGGCCGGCACCGACCCGTACTGAGCCGCGGGACCGGCACCGGTACCGGCCTGTCCTGAGTCGCACGGCCCCGTGCCGGCACCGGTCCTGCCCGGGTGGCAGGGTCCCGTCCGGCGCCGTCCATGCCGTCCATGCCGGCCTGTCGCGCCGGGCCGGGCCGTTCCGGCGCGGAGTGTCACCGAGGCGTTCCCGAGACGCGGCCGCGGGCTCTTCCGGGCGGCATGACGGTCTTCCGTCCCGCCGCGACCCGCCTCGGCCGTCCTGACCCTCCTCCGGACAAGGTCGTCGGGCGCCATGTCACATGCCAGACCCAGAGTGATGTCGAACGCATAAAGGATCTTGCCGGTTATACGGACACTCGTGGAGATTGCGGATATTCACGACTAGTGCGGAGGCTCGATGCCAACGTTACGAGCAGCCCTCACCGCCCTCATCGTGGTCGCGTCGGGTGTCACCCCGGCCCACGCGGCCGCCCAACCCACTCTCACCGTCGAGCGGGGACGGACCCAGCCGGTCTTCTCGTACGCCGACGCCGTCCGCGAGCACGTCTACGTCGAGTCGAGCGTCGACAGCGACGCCGACGGAAGGCCGGATCGGGTCCGGGTCGACATCATCAGGCCGAAGGAGTCCGGTCCCGGGCTCAAGGTGCCGGTGATCATCGACGAGAGCCCGTACTACGACAACTCCGGCCGGGGGAACGAGGCCGAGAGGAAGGTCTACGACGCCGCCGGGAACGTCACGAAATTCCCCCTGTACTACGACAACTACTTCGTGCCGCGTGGTTACGCCGTCCTCAACGTCGACATGATCGGGACCACCAGGTCCGAGGGCTGTCCCGACGTCGGAGGGCGGGCCGACGTGCTGGGCGGCAAGGCCGTCATCGACTGGCTGAACGGCCGCGCCACCGCCTACCGCGCCGACGGCACGCCCGCGGTCGCGGACTGGACCACCGGCAAGGCCGCGATGATCGGCAAGTCGTACGACGGCACGCTGGCCAACGCCGTGGCGGCGACCGGGGTGCAGGGACTGGAGACGATCGTCCCGATCTCGGCGATCAGCTCCTGGTACAAGTACCAGCGCTCCAACGGGGTGATCTACAACTACGACTACATGTCGTGGCTGGGCAACTACGTCGACAGCGAACCCACGGCCAAGTGCGCGGCCACCTGGGCGCGCCTGGACGCCGAGGACGGCGACGACACCGGGAACTACAACGGCTTCTGGGCCGAGCGCGACTACATCGCGGGCTCGCTGGCCGACGTCTCCAAGGTGCGTGCCAGCGTCTTCGCCGTGCACACGGTCAACGACCTCAACGTCATGCCCGACAACTTCTCCACGTGGTGGAAGGCCCTGGCCGACCGGAACGTGCCCCGCAAGATCTGGGTCGGGCAGTACCAGCACGTGGACCCCTTCGACTTCGAGGGGCGCCGTGACATCTGGGTCGACACGCTGCACCGCTGGTTCGACCACTGGCTGCTCGGCGTGCGCAACGGCATCATGCGCGAGCCCCGCGCCGACGTGCAGAGCAGCCTCGACCGCTGGACCACCCAGCACGACTGGCCCGCCCCGCTCGCCCTGAAGATCCCCTTCCGTCCCGCGGCCGACGGCTCGTTCGGCCTCGTACCGGCGAAGAGCGGTCAGACCGCCACGTTCACCGACATCCGCCAGTCCGAGGAGGCGATGGTCGCCGACGTCGGCACGGCCAAGCAGGGGAGGGTGGCCTTCACCACCGGCGCGCTGCCGCTGGACCTGCGCCTGTCCGGCACGCCCGTGGTGGACCTGCGCGTCGCGCTCGACAAGCCCACCTCGAACCTGACCGCACTCCTCGTCGACTTCGGCGAGGACACCCGGATCGACTGGCGGCGCGGCCAGGGCATCACCACGGTCACCGAGGAGAGCTGCCACGGCGAGAGCACGACCGACGACGACGCCTGCTACAAGCAGGTCGTCACCAACCGGGCCACCCGCCCGCTGGAGATCGTCGCCCGGGGCTGGATCGACGTGCAGAACCGCGACTCGCTCAGCACGCCCTCGCCGCTGCCCGCGGGCACCTACGGCAGGGTGAGCTGGGAGACGCTGCCGCAGGACTACGTCTTCAAGAAGGGGCACAGGCTGGCCCTCGTGATCGCGGGCACCGACTCGACCTACAGCGACGAGACGGCCACCGGCGCGAACGTCACCGTCGACCTGGCCGGGAGCAGGGTGCTCCTGCCGCTGGCGATCAGCACCCTGCGGAGCACCGACGTGCCGAAGGACACGACCAGGTGGAGCGGCCCGGGGCAGCTGGACCTGCCGGAGCCGGAGAACCGGTTCTTCTGATCCAGGAGTGATCTCCAGGAGCCTCTGATACTCGGGAGGCCCGCGGGGGGTGAGCCGGGCGTGGCGCCCGGTTCACCCCCCGTCCCGTGTCACCGGGTACGGCGCTCAGCCCGCGCGTCCGCCGGGCGGGGGGCCGGGCGGGGACAAACCCCGGCTCACGACTCCACGGCCTCCTGGGGCTCCTGGAGGTCCTCCTGCAGGCGTTGCAGCTCCGAGCGGATGTAGTCGCGGGTCGCCACCTCGCCGAGCGCCATCCGCAGGGCGGCGATCTCCCGGGTGAGGTAGTCCAGGTCGGCCTGGTTGCGCTCCGCCGCCCTGCGGTCGTGCTCGTTCTGGACCCGGTCGCGGTCGTCCTGCCGGTTCTGGGCGAGCAGGATCAGCGGCGCCGCGTACGAGGCCTGGAGCGACAGGATCAGCGTCAGGAAGATGAACGGGTAGGGGTCGAACTTCAGCGACTGTGGGGCGAAGACGTTCCACAGGACCCAGATGGCGACGAAACCCGTCATGTAGACCAGGAACCTGGCGGTGCCGAGGAAGCGGGCGATCCGCTCCGACAGCCGCCCGAACGCCTCGGGGTCGTAGTGGGGGCGCAACCGCGGGCCGGGCTGCCTGGGCTGGTCCAGGCGGTCAGGCATTCTCGCCCTCCCTCGGCCGGTCGTCCCGCTCACGCCAGTCGTCCGGCAGCAGGTGGTCGAGCACGTCGTCCACGGTGACGGCGCCGACCAGGCGGCCCGCCTCGTTCACCACGGGAGCCGCGACGAGGTTGTAGTTGGCCAGGTAGGAGGTCACCTGGTTCAGGCTGAACCCCGGCCTGATCGGGTCCAGGGAGGTGTCCAGGATGCCGCCGAGCAGGGTCGAGGGCGGCTCGCGCAGCAGCCGCTGGAAGTGGGCAAGGCCGAGGAAGCGGCCGGTGGGCGTCTCGACGGGCGGGCGGGCCACGTAGACCTGCGCGGCCACCGCCGGGGTGAGCTCGCGCTGGCGGATGTTGGCCAGCGCCTCGGCGACCGTCGCGTTCGGCGGCAGGACCACCGGCTCGCTCGTCATGATCCCGCCCGCCGTGTTCTCGGGGTAGATCAGCAGCCGCCTGACCGGCGCGGCCTCCTCGGGCTCCATGAGCGCCATCAGCGCCTCGGCCTGCTCGGCGGGGAGGTCCTGGAGCAGGTCGGCCGCGTCGTCGGGGTTCATCTCCTCCAGCACGTCCGCGGCCCGCTCGGGGGCGAGCCTGCTCAGGATGCCGATCTGGTCCCGTTCGGGAAGCTCCTCCAGCACGTCCGCGAGCCGTACGTCGTCGAGGGCCGCCGCCACCTCGACCCGCCGCTTGTCGGGCAGTTCGTGCAGGGCCCCGGCCAGGTCGGCGGCGCGCATCGACTCGAAGGCGACCAGCAGGTTGGCCGCGCCCTGGTCCTTCTGGACGGCGCCGAAGCCGCGGACCTCGCCCCAGTCGACGATCTTGGTCGCGCCGCGCCGGCGCAGTCCGATGCCGGGGGGACTCCCGACCACCGCGACCTTGGTGATCAGCCACTCGGAGCGCCTGGTCTCCTCCATGGCCAGATCCAGGACCGTCATCCGCTCGCCGTCGACCTGCACGCCGAGGTCGAGCAGCTCGGCGATGGCCAGGGTCTCGGTCGCCCGCTGCTCGAACCTGCGCATGTTGAGCTGGCCGCTGAAGACGACGGCGCCGGCCTTGGCGGACCGTATCCGGGTGATCGGCAGGAAGACCCTGCGCCGGGGCTGCACCTCGACGACCAGCCCGTGCACGTGCGGTGGCGCGCTGCCGGCGATGGCCACCACCACGTCGCGGACCCGGCCGATCTGGTCCCCGGCGGGGTCGAAGACCGGGGTGCCGGCGAGACGCGCGATGAAGATCCTCACATCTGAAGCGTAGGCCGCATCTCGGGCCGACCGGTCGCTGCCACGCATCCCGGCTCACAATCCGGAATCGGCTTGCTGTCCGATATCCCGACATGCCAGCATCAAACGTGCTTAACGGTAATTACAGAAACGGTGGGTCATGAGACGTGCAGGACTGCTGATCGCGCTCGCGTCCTCCCTGTGCTTCGCCTTCTCGGGACCCATGGCCAAATACCTGGGCGCGGCGGGACTGGCCCCGCTGGAGGCGGTCTGGGTCCGCATGGCGGGCGCCGGGCTGCTGCTCGTCGGCATCCTCGCGATCGCCCGCCCCTCGGCGCTGCGCATCCCCCGCTCGCGGCTGCCGTTCCTCCTGGCGTACGCGATGATCGCGGTCGCCGGCGTGCAGGCGCTGTTCTTCGCGGCGATCACCCGGTTGCCGGTCGGCGTCACCCTGCTGATCGAGTACACCTCGCCGGTGGTGGTGGTGCTCTGGGTGCGGTTCGTCCGGCGGGTACGGCTGCCGCGGGCGGCCTTCGTCGGTGCCGTCGTCGCCGTGGTCGGGCTCGGCATCGTGGTGGAGGTCTGGTCGGGTCTCGCCCTCGACCCGGTGGGACTGCTGCTCGCCTTCGCCGCGATGACGGGCTGCGCCGGATACTTCCTGCTCAGCGACAGCTTCGGCGACGACGTCGACCCGCTCGGCCTGATCGCCTGGGGCCTGCTCGGCGCCGCCGTGGCGCTCCTGCCGATCTCCCGGCCGTGGAACATCCCCTGGGAGGCGCTCAGCGGGACCGCCACCCCCGAGGGCGGCCACACGCTGCCGGTCGTCGGAGCGCTGGTCTGGCTGATCGTGGTCGCCACGGCCGCCGCCTACGTCCTCGGCGTTCTCGCGATCCGCCGCCTGTCGGCCGCCATCGGCTCCACGGTCGCCTCGCTGGAGGTCATCGCCGGGGCGGTGGTCGCCTGGATCCTGCTGGGCGAGGCGCTCGGGCCCTTCCAGATCGCGGGCGGCGTGATCGTCCTGGTCGGCGCCTACCTGGCCCAGCGGGCCACGGCCGCGCTGCCGGCGCCCGCACCCGTGCGAGAGGCCGGGGAACCGGCTCCCGTGGGGTGAGAAGGGATGAGCCGGGATATCGGGATGAGCCGGTAAGGGCGTCGCCGGATGGACCGGCGGCCGGCGGGGCCGTCCCGGACGGCGGCGGTCAGGCGGATTCGCGCGGGACGAGACGTATCACCTTGGAGGCCGCCGCCCAGCGCTCCAGGAGCCTCGTGCCGTCGGGGGCGTTGAGCCGCTCCTTGGCGAGCGCCGCGACCGCGTCGGAGGCCTTCGCCTGGTCCACCACCTCCACGGAGGCCTCGAAGGCCACCAGGTGCCCGCCGTTGTCCTTGCTGCGCAGCGTCACGCGCACCTCCCCGGCCTCGGCCAGCCCCGGCAACGGCTGCTCGCCCCCGCCGGTGACCAGGTAGATCGCGCCGTCGTGCCAGGTGTGCCAGGCCAGCCGGGGCCGGTCCAGCGACAGCCACAGGACGCTCGACTTCTTCGCGCCCTCCTCGATCACGCCCATGAGACGAATGTACGGCCTGTGCCCCCCGAATGGCGGTACAGGCCGTACACGCCGCGAGGTCAGCGCCGCGAGAGCCTCCAGGCGGCGGGGAGGAGCCCCGCCGCGACGACGATCTTGAGGGCGTCGCCCAGCAGGAAGGGCACCACGCCCAGGGCGAGGCCGGTGGCGAGATCCACCTGGGCGACGGCGACGAGGACCGGCAGGCCGAAGGCGTAGATGACCAGGTTGCCCAGGATCATCGTGCCGATCGTGCGCGGGACGGTGCGGTCGCCGCCGCGCTCGGCGAGCTTGCCGACGACGGCCGCCGCGGCGACGAAGCCGATGACGTACCCGAAGGACGCTCCGCCGAAGCCGGAGGCGCCGTCGGCGAACCACGGCACGCCCGCGACCCCGGCCAGCATGTAGAGCGCCATGCTCAGCACCGCGCGGTTCATGCCGAGGGCGGCGCCGACCAGCACGACCGCGAAGGTCTGGCCGCTGACCGGTACCGGCGAGCCGGGCAGCGGGAAGCTGAGCTGCGCCGCCAGGCCCGTCAGGGCGGCGCCACCGACCACGAGCGCGACGTCGCGGACGCGGGAGGCCGGGATGAGGTCGGACAGTACGGCGGGCCTGGCCACCGAAGAAGCGTTTGCCATGGTGCGTGTCTCCTTTGGCAGATTCTTGATGTCCATTCTTCTGACATCTCCGGCAAGGGTCCTACGAGATCATCGCCAAGAACGGGGCGGGGTCTTTGTGCGGACGCCATAACGTCCGTCCGGCCTGTCGTCCGTCCACCGACGGGCGTTAGCGTGTTCCCCATGCGTTCCCGACGATCGTGCCTCGCGGTGCCCGGCAGCAACCCCAGATTCCTGGAGAAGGCACAGGGGCTCCCCGCCGACGAGGTCTTCCTCGACCTGGAGGACTCCGTCGCGCCGCTCGCCAAGGAGGGCGCGCGCAAGAACATCGTGGCCGCCCTGCGCGAGGGCGACTGGTCGGGCAGGACGAGGGTCGTCCGGGTCAACGACCTCGGCACCCAGTGGACCTACCGGGACGTCATCGAGGTCGTGGAGGGCGCGGGGGAGTTCGTCGACTGCCTGATGCTGCCCAAGGTGGAGGACGCGGCCCAGGTGATGTGGCTCGACACGCTGCTCACCCAGATCGAGAGGGCGAACGGCCTCCCGGTCGGCCGGATCGGCATCGAGGCCCAGATCGAGAACGCCAGGGGCCTGGTCAACGTGGACGCCATCGGCGGCGCGTCCCCGCGCCTGGAGACGCTCGTGTTCGGCCCGGCCGATTTCATGGCCTCGATCAACATGCGGACCCTGGTGGTCGGGGAGCAGCCGCCCGGCTACACCGAGGGCGACGCCTACCACTACATCCTGATGCGGATCCTGATGGCCGCCAGGACGCACGACCTGCAGGCCGTCGACGGCCCGTACCTGGCGATCAGGGACCTGGACGGCTTCCGCCGCGTGGCGGGGCGGGCGGCGGCGCTCGGATTCGACGGGAAGTGGGTGCTGCACCCCTCCCAGATCGAGATCGCGAACGAGGTGTTCTCGCCGCCGCAGGAGGACTATGACCACGCCGAGCTGATCCTCGACGCGTACGAGTACTACACGACGGTCGAGAGGCGCGGCGCGGTCATGCTCGGCGACGAGATGATCGACGAGGCGTCCAGGAAGATGGCGCTGGTGGTCGCGGCGAAGGGCAGGGCCGCAGGTCTGCGGCGCACCACGGCCTTCACCCCGCCTACAGCTTGACCCCGATGGTGGTGAAGAACCAGAACGACGAGGTCAGCCAGAGGCCGGTCAGGGCGACGAAGGTCAGCCCGCCGAGGACCGGGAGGGTCCAGCCGGGCAGGCCCCGCTTGGGAAGCGACAGCATCTTCGCGGTGAAGACGCCGTAGAAGAAGCAGCCGAGCAGCGAGTGGATCATCACGCGCGGCACGTCGAACTGGGTGCCCAGCGCGTACAGGCAGTGGAGCGCCACCGGGATCGTCAGGATGAACGCCACCCGCCCCGACCAGCGGTGCAGGGTCCCGATCCACGGCACGTCCAGCTTGATCCGGCCCCACATGACCAGTGCCGAGAAGAGCTGGACCAGTGCCAGCAGGAACGCGCCGGTGGTGAGCCAGGCCTTCATGGCCAGCGCCCCGGAGAACCCGGCCAGGCCGATCGCGTACCCGGTGGGCGCGTGGACCCGCCCGTAGACGCCCAGCCCGACCGCGACCAGCCCGCCGACGACGAGCGGGACGAGGAGCGGCGCGAGGTTGTTCGGCTGCCGGTGCTGGACAGGTGTGATCTGTGTGTCACTCATCAGAACCCCTCGATGAACTCGTCGACGTCCTGCGGATCGACTTCCACGCCGTTCACGACGGCGTTCTCGCCCGGCTCGGGGATCGGCACGTCGGCGACCTTGTCGCCCACGAGGGTGAGGCCGACCCTGGTGCCGTCGTCGAGGTAGATCCATCCGGCGCGGACGTTCGCGCCGCGGACGAGCGCGGTCGCCCGGTAGAGGCCGGAGGGCTTCTTCACGGTCGGAGCCTTGAAGCTCCACTTCCTGCCGCCGAAGCCGAGGGTCCCCGCGGCCTTGCCGCCGCCGAGCTGGGCGGTGAGCGAGGCCTTGCCGTGGCCGGACAGGGTGACCTTGCCGTCGGCGGCCTTGCCCTTCATCCAGGCCTCGATCTTGCCGTCGCAGAAGTAGCCGACCGCCTTGCCGTTCCTGATGGAGATGGCGATCAGCCCGCCGTTGCCGGTGACCCGCCCGGCGTAGTCGGCCTTGACGGGGGTGGGCTTGGCCGTCTTGACGACCTCCGGCTCCGGTGTCGGCGACGCCACCGTGGTGGCCTGGGCCACCGGAGGGGGTGCGTCGTCCTGCGCGTTGACGGTCTGTGTGGCGGGTGAGGTGGTGGCGCTGGCCACGCCGAGGGCGACGGCCATCACCGCTCCTGCCGCCAGTGTGTATACGGGCCCCAGCCGTGTCATATCTGCTCCCTGGGGTGGTGGGTTGTGAAGTCAGGTGTACACGCCGTCGTTCCGGGAGTCTGTGAACTAATCCGCACACGGGTGGACGAAGCCGGATTCTTCTCGAAGAGCTTATGGCCGAAGAGGTCATGCCCCGCGACGCCGGGAGGGTGGGAGCGGGGCTGCCGGCGCCGAGGTGCTCCCGGGCTCGCGGGCCGTCCGGGCCCCGCGACGGGAGATTCAGGGGGATCTTCCAGTGGCTGATGTTTTTGAAATTTAAAGGATAAAGCCGGACAATTCCGGCGCTGGGCTGATAAATCTGACTAGAGAGGTCTCGTCATCGCGGCCCGGACGTGTTGCTCTTGACTGTGTACGGGCGGGGCCGGGTATCCGGCCGTGGGAGGTGATCGTTTCCGGAGAACGGGGTAGTAGTAGGGTCGCGTGCGATTCGCCGCATCCGTAGGGGTTGCGGCCTGCTGTTACGGAGACGACTGGAACGGTCCGGGGTGGTGACCCCGGGCTGGAACGGGCTTCCTGCAAGGAGGTGCTGAGCGTGGCCTCGGGCCCTCACGACCCGCGCTCGCAAGAGTGGCCGGCGGACGACGACGGCGTTCACGACGATGCTGTACACGAAGGCAGGTCCCAGGAGTCCCACACGTCCCCGCCGACGATCCAGCACTCCCCGCCGGGTCCCTCCGACGACGGGGCGCGAGGGCGCCCCATGGCCTCCCCGTGGATGCTCCCGCCGTTCGCGGCACCGACTCCGGACGACAGCGAGCCGCCCCAGGCCCGTCCCGAGGGACTGGGCGGCGAGCGCCGCCGCCCGTACACCCGCCCCTACGGCCCCGCACCCCAGCCTCCCTCCAGGCCCGCCGGACCGCCGCCCCCGGAGGAGCCTCCCGCCGGCCCCGCCGCCGCCTCTCCTCCGCCCGAGGAGGAGAGGCCCGCGGGGCCGGGACGCCACGCCACGCCCGAGCGGGGGCGGCCGCGCCTGGTGGACCGCCCGGACCTCCTGGTCGCCTCCGGGCCGGCCTCCGAGCGCAGGGGCAGGAGAAGGGCGGAGCGGCCCGATCTCCTGGTCGCCTCGGCGCCCCCCCGGGAGCCGGTGAGGGACGAACGGACGGAGCCCCCGCCGCCACCCGTGCCCGAGGAGCGGATCAGGGTCGAGCCGAGCATCGCGGCGACGCCGGAACCGGCGCCGGCCCCGGAACCCGGCCCCGAGCCCAGGGCGAAACCCGGAGCGCGGGCCAGGCCGGACGCCGGTCCGGATCGCGGATCGGCGCCCGGCCCCGGACCCGAGCGGCCTGCCGGGCCCGAGCGGTCCCCCGTGCCGGTCGAGGACGACTTCGAGCCCGTACGCCGGGTGGGGCGCCCGCCCGGCGGCAGGCCCGCCAGGCCCGACCTCCTCGTCGCGCAGGGACCGCCCGACAGGCGGGGGCCGAACGGCGGGCGGCACCACCGTCCGGCCAGCGCGCCCTCCGCCGTGCGCCGTTCCACCCCCACCAGGCGCAGGCGCGGCCGGGGTCTGGTGATCCCGTTCCTGATGGTCCTGGTCCTCACCGTCGCCGTCGGCGGTGGCCTGGTCCTGTGGGGCTGGGTGAGCAGCCCGTTCGCCACCGGTCTCCGGCTGGTCGGCGACGAGGTGAGCTCGGGCGACGACAACTTCGTGCCGCAGGCCGGTGTCGGCGGCAACGGATCCAACCAGGTGCTCAACGCGGTGGCCTCGGTGGGCTCCGTCATGGTCGCGGTCGGCAGCGACACCACCAGCCCGGTTCCCAGACCGCTGTTCCTGGTCTCTCCCGACGGCGGCACGACCTGGCGGCTGGGCAAGGTGACCGGTCCGGAGGGATACGAGCCGGGACCGACCACGGTGGGCCGGGTGGCGGGCGGCGACGGCCTCTGGCTGGCCGCGGGCAACGACCCCCTCGGCTCCGGGCACGGCCTGTGGACCAGCTCCGACGGACAGGACTGGACCGCCGCCGACCCCGGCGAGCTGGGCGCCTTCACGCGCGGGGACAAGATCATGGATCTGGCCAGGACCGACTCCGGGTTCGTCGCGGTCGGCGCGGCCGTACTGGACGACGGCACCACCGGGGCCGTCGCCTGGGTCTCCCCGGACGGGCGGGCCTGGGACCGGGTGGAGACCCGGGAGATCGGCATGCCGGACAAGGTGCGTGGCATCAAGGCGGTCGTCGCCAGGGGGGACGCCGTCGTCGCGCTGGCGGACCCGGCCCAGGGCCAGTCCACCTCGGTCATCCTGCGCTCGGCCGACGGGGGCAGGAACTGGCAGCGGACCGGCGCCGCGCTCAACGACGTCGTCCCGGAGCCGGGCGCGCTGGCCGTGGCCGCCGGCGGGTTCGTGCTCGTACCGACCCAGCAGCGCAGCGACAAGGGCGAGGTCCGCGTCTACTGCTCGCCCGAGGGCGCCGACTGGAAGGCCTGCGGCACCATCACCGGCCTGGGGCCCGAGGGCACGGGCGTCAAGCGCCTCGCCTCCTCCTCGGCGGGGGTGGCCGCGGTCGTCGAGTCGGGCTTCGAGCGCTACACCGTCCACACCAGCGAGGACGGCCGCGACTGGAACAGGACCACCGACCTCGGCGAGGTGCCGGGCTCGCTGCGGGCACTCGCGCTGTCCGACACCGGCACGCTCGTCGTCGGCGGCGACGAGCGCGCCGCCGACGTGGACAACCGGGTGGTCCTCATCACCGCGCCCAAGGGCGGCGAGCCGAGGCCGGTGCCCCTGAGCGGGATCCAGGGCCTCGCCAGAGCCGCCCGCGAGACGGCCAGGGTGGCCGCGGGGGACGGCAGGTTCGTCGCGGTCGGCGCCGTCTCCGGCGACGCCGGGATCTGGAGCAGCGCGAGCGGCGAGGACTGGAAGGCCGGCGGCCCGGCGCAGCTCCTCGGCGGCCCCAGGCGGCAGGCGCTCTCCGACGTCGCGCACGGCAGGCGGGGCTGGCTGGCCGCGGGCAGCACGATGACCGACGCCTCCTCCACCGAACCGCTGCTGCTCACCTCCTCCGACGGGCAGAGCTGGCGCAGGGTGCCGGTGCTGGGTCCCCTCGCCCCGGCGGGCGACCACGACTTCCTCGCCCCGCACGCGGTGGCGGCGGGGCCGTCCGGCTACGTCATCGCGGGCGAGGACCGCGGACCCGCCGCCACCGTGCCCGTCCTGTGGTTCTCCACCGACCTCAAGCGCTACTCCAGGGCGGTCAAGCTTCCCGCGGGCGGTACGGGGGTGCGGCTGCACGACGTCTCGGCGACCTCGTCCGGGTACGTGGCGGTCGGCGGCACCGGCACGGCCGAGCGCGAGACCGGGGTGGTCTGGGTGTCGGCCGACGGGGTCAACTGGACCGCGCGCAAACCGGTCCTGCCCCCGGGGGCGACGTCCGCGGGCCTGCGGCATGTGGTCCTGTACGGCGGGTACGTCGTCGCGGCGGGCACGGCCAGGACCGAGGACGGCACGAAGGCCTTCGGCGCGGTGTCGGACGACAACGGGGCGAGCTGGGAGTTCTCCTGGTTCCCCGCGGACCGGGCGTCCGCCGTCCAGGACCTCGCCGCGACGCCGGAGGGCGTGGTGGCCGTCGGCTGGCACGGGGCGCCGGGGGCCGGAGACAGCGCGGCCTGGACCTCGGAGGACGGGCTGAAGTGGCAGCGCCACACCCCGAGCCAGGGCGGCCTGGACGGCGACGGCGCCCAGTGGCTCGGCGCGGTGGCGGTCTCCGGCGGCCAGGTCGTGGCCCTGGGCCGCTCCACCACCTACAGCGCGGACCACCTCACCCTGTGGCGTTCCACGCTCACCTCGTCGCGATGACCGGGAACCGCGGTGCTCCACGCTCGCGGCGGTCCCGTGACCGGACCCCGCGAGCTCACCCGGGCGCGATGACCGCCCACTCGACCAGCGCGTCCAGCAGGCCCGGGGTGAGGGGGAGGCGCCAAAGCTCCTCGGGGGCGAACCAGCGGGCGTCCGCGGCGTCGTCCCCGGCGGCGAGCGCGCCACCGGAGACGACGGCGAGATAGTCGCGGATCTCGTAGACGGCGCCGCCGGGGCCGGGGCGGTCCACGGTCCCGGCCAGGGGCCCGGGGACGACCGTCAGGCCGGTCTCCTCGAGGACCTCCCTGGCGACCGCCTCGGGATCGGACTCCCCGGGTTCGACCCGCCCGCCGGGGATGGACCACAGGCCCTCACCGGGCGGCCGGCCACGGCGGATCAGAAGCATCCGCCCCGAGCCGTCAAGGATGATCGCTCCGACACAATTTACGCGCACATGGAAAAGATTACGTTGTGATAACGACCGCGCCTCTTGACGGATGGCCCGCCGAAGAAGCAGCGTGGGTAGTCGTGAAAGCCGCCCCTACGTGCCCACGGTGTTTCGGCCCGCTTCGTCCGCCGAGTGCTTGGTCAAGCTCCTGGAGATGCGGTCCCCACGGCGATGTCCTGCCGTTCCAGCCACCCAGACCTCCGTCCTCCGCCGCGGTGGAGGCCGTCACCCGAGGTTCCCGCGTACCCGTCTGGGTTCCCTGGCCGCTGCCCGCGGGGTGGCTGGTCACGGGGTTCGGCGAGGTGGGCGACGAGCGCAGCGACGTGCGGGCCACCGTGGTCGCGCTCTCCGGTCCCTCGCTGACCCACGGTCCCGCCGACCTGCTGATCATCGCCGAGGAGCCCGGAGTGGGGCTCGGCGCGGCGTTCGCGGGGCTGGAGGGCACCGATCCGGGAACCGGGTTCGACAAGGGCCCGCCGCACGCCAAGATCGCCGTCAGGGGCCATCCGGCCGCCCTGTGGTGCGTCACCGCCGCCCCCGACCGGGCCGTCTACGCGGGTGAGGCGCTGGGAAACTGGCTCTGGGCGGTCGTGTGGCCCCCCGAGGCCGGTTACCTGATCACCCTGGCCGAGCTGTGCCTTCGCGACCTTCGCGACCAGGACCAGACCCTCGACCTGCCCTTCGGGGCGTTCTCCCCGCGTCTGGACGTCCCGGCACCCTGACACCGCCCACCCGCGCGCCCGCCTTCCCGCCCGGGCCGCCCTCGCCCTCCCCGCCCGTTCCCTCTCCGGAGCCTTGACCCTCGCGTCCGAACCGGGGGGCGGGGGGAGGCAGTAAAGTTCGGAAGCGTGACAGCGCGTATCGAGCGAGTGGTGACCGAGGGCGTCGTCGATGTCGACGGCGTCGAGCACAAGGTCGAGAACAACACGTGGATCCTGGGTGACGACGAGGATGTCATCGTCATCGACGCCGCGCGCGACGCGGAGAGGATCCTGGAGAAGGTCGGCGAGCGTGAGGTGCTGGCGATCATCTGCACCCACGGCCTGCCCGACCACGTGGGCGCGGCCATCGAGGTCGCGGCCAGAGACGAGGCGGTGGTCGCCCTCCACCCGAAGGACCGGCCACTGTGGCGGCTGACCTGGCCCGACACCTGGCCGGACATCGACATGGAGGACGAGGGCCTGTTCGAGGTCGGCGGCGTCCAGCTGGAGGTCATGTCCACCCCGGGCATCTCCCACGGCGGTGTGTCGCTGTACTGCGAGGCCCTGGACGTGGTCTTCACCGGCAAGACCCTCCAGGCCGACGGCCCCGGCAGGATCGGCGGTGAGTATCCCGCGCTGGCCGACCAGCTGACCGCCATCGGCGGGCGGCTGTTCACCCTGCCGCACCGCACCCGGGTGCTGCCCGCGCACGGCGAGGAGACGACCATCGGTGATCTGGAGCCCCAGTTCGACGCCTGGCTCTCCGGCTCGCTGACCCGCGGCCCCGAGGCGCCGGAAGAGGAGGGTCCGCTGACCGACGGCACGCGCGCGGCGGGAATCCGGCTGAATCCCCGGAACGACCTGCTCTAAATGGACCAGCTTCCCCTGGAGGGCATGCCGCGGCGGCTCTACGCCTGCACGCCGTCGCGGCTGAACAACTGGCTCGACTGCCCCCGCCGCTACCGGTTCACCTACATGGACCGGCCCACGCCGCAGAAGGGCCCGCCGTGGGCGCACAACAGCGTGGGCGCCAGCGTGCACAACGCCCTGGCCGCCTGGTGGCGCGAGCCGTACGAGCGGCGCACGCCCGAGGTCGCGGCGAGCCTGCTCACCAGGGGATGGATCAACGAGGGTTTCCGCGACGCCGAGCAGTCGCGGACCTGGCGCGACCGGGCCGGGGAGATGGTCTCCGGATACGTGGCGAGCCTCGACCCGTCCGCCGAGCCGGTCGGCGTCGAGCGCACGGTCGCCACGCGCACCTCCGTCGTGGCGCTCTCCGGCCGCGTGGACCGGCTCGACCGGCGCGGCGAGGAGCTGGTCGTGGTCGACTACAAGACCGGCCGCCGCCCGCTGAGCACCGACGACGCCCGCTCCTCGCTCGCGCTGGCGGTCTACGCCGTCGCCTCCTCCCGGATGATGCGCCGCCCCTGCCACCGGGTCGAGCTGCACCACCTGCCGACCGCCTCGATCGTGGAGTGGGAGCACACCGACGAGTCGCTGGCCCGCCACCTGGGCCACGCCGAGGAGATCGCCGTCGAGGCCTCCGAGGCCGACGAGCGCTACAAGGAGTGGTCGGCCACCACCCGGCCCAGGGGGACCGCCCCACCCAGGGCGCGCGGCGACGGCGACCGCACCCCGCCCACGGTGCCCCCCGAGATCGACGCGGTCTTCCCGCCCCGCACGGGCCCGCTGTGCTCGTGGTGCGACTTCCGCCGCCACTGCCCCGAGGGCCAGGCCGCGGGCGACGACCGCGAGCCCTGGGCCGCCCTCGCCGACTGAGCCGCGAGACCTGCCCGACCGGGCCGGGGCCGCGTTCGCGAGAGCGTGCCGCCGGTGCCGTCAAGAGGGCCGGGACGGCCAGCGGCGCGGGTCGGTCAGTCCCCTGAGCCCTCCCGCCATGTCGTAGCCCGCCGCGCCGAGCCGCTCGCGCGAGCGGGCGAGCATCTCGCGGGTGGCGGGCATGAACGCCCGGTCGTGGACGCGTTCGGGAAGCGTGTCCATGGCCAGCCGGAACGCCCTCAGCGCCGCGGTCACCGCGCCCGGCGGCACCTCGGGCAGCACGCCGTACATCCGCCTGGCCCAGCCGGGCAGCGCGTAGTAGCAGAGCGCCCCGAAGGGGAAGTAGGCGGGTTTGCCGGGGGTGAGGGCGCGCAGCCCGGCGGGCAGGCGCGGCCACATCAGGAAGCGGACCGTGGACACGGCCTCGGGGGTGACCCTCAGCAGCGGGCGTGTCGAGGCGAGGTAGTCGTCCAGCTCCGCCACGGAGCCGGGCACGTCCTCGGCGTGCAGGCCGACATAGGTGGCGCTGCGGCGCTGCTCGGCCAGGTAGCGGTCGGCCTGGCGGTCGTCGAGCCCCAGGCCCGCCCGCCGTGCCACGGACAGGTAGGAGGAGACCTCCGCGCAGTGCACCCAGAGCAGCAGCTCCGGGTCGTCCACCCGGCGGACCCGGCCGGTGTCGGGGTCGTCGAAGCGCAGCCGCCGGTGGATCCCCCGGACGCGGCGGCCGATCTCGTCGGCCTCCGCGGGACTGCCGAAGGTGACCCTGCCCACGAAGTCCGCCGTACGGCGGAGCCTCCCGAACGGATCCCGCCGGAAGTCGGAGTTCTGCCAGACCCCGCGCATCGCGAGCGGGTGCAGGGCCTGGAGCATGAGGCCGCCGACCCCGCCGACCCACATGGAGCGGTCGATGTGCACCAGCCACGTCACGGTGTGCGGAGGCTGGACGACGATGTCCTCGACGTCCTTGATGTCCTCGATGTCCTTGATGCTGGCCATGGTCGGCACATGGTTACACGGTGGCCGGCGGCCCGTCCAACGGGGTCCCCGGCCGGTCAGCTCCTCAGACGGCTCTCGGCGGCGTTCCAGAAGCGGATGAGGGCGGCGGCGGTGGTCTCCGGGGCCTCCACCGCGGGGGAGTGGGCCGCGCCCGGCACGACCACGCAGTCGGCGTCCAGGCGGCGGGCCATCTCCGACTGCACGCGCGGCGGCCAGCCGTCGTCGTGCTCGCCGTACAGGACCAGGGTGTCGACCCCGACCTGGGTGAGCTCGTCGCACCGGTCCTGCGCGGAGAGCACCTCCTCGGTCATCGTGATCATGCCGACGGGCGAGTTGGCGAACAGCCGCTTGCGCAGGAAGGCGATGATCTCGTCGGACACCCCCGAGGCCAGGGCCTCCGGCTCCATCCGGGTGTGCCACAGGTGTTCCAGGCCGACGCCGGGCAACTCCGAGATCATGAAGCGGCCCGCGCGCTCGCGGGGCCCGACGATCGCGCCGGGCCCGGAGCTCATGAGCGTGTAGGACACGAACCGGGTGCGGCCGTCGATGACCGCCTCCCGGGTGACCAGGCCGCCGAACGAGTGGCCGACCAGGTGGATCGGGCCGCCGTGGCCGATCACCTGGGCCAGGACGTCGACGTCGTTGCCGAGCGCGGCGCAGGTGTAGGCGCTCCTGTCGTCAGGGCCGTTCGTCTCGAACTGGCCGCGCATGTCGATCGCGACGACCTGACGGCCCGACTGCGCGAGCGTCTGCAGGACCGCGATGAAGTCTTCCTTGCTGCCGGTCAGGCCGGGAACCAGCAGGGCGGGCCACCGCTCGGGAATGCCGCTGACGGGCAGGGCCTCCAGTACGGCGAAGGCGCCCACCGCCGTCTCGATCTGGCGAGAGCGGACGCCAGGAGGCAGGGTCAGAAAACGCGGCGTACTCACGTGGCCCCACGATACCTCTCTTGGTGACATCGCTCCGTGCGTCCGGGAGGGGCCGGGAGCGTGAAAAGGGGCGCCACCGACATGGTCGCGCCCCTTCTCATGGTGACACTTGCTAGTTGGGGCGACGCGTTCCCCGCTGCTGCTGACCGCCTCGTACCGGCGGGCGGCGACGGCTCTGCACGCGTTCCGAGGCCGCCGAGGGGGCGATCTCGTCGTCCTCCGACGCGAGGTCCGGCGACTTGAAGATCACCGCGAACGGGCTCGGGGGGATGATCTTCTCGGGCTGCGGCCGGGGCTTGGAGGCCTCCACCACGGGTTCGTCGTCCCAGCGCTCTGCCATGGTGTCGTCGTCCTCTCCGCGATCCGTGAACTCCGCCACCCGCTCCTCGGTCCACGACGGAGCCGAAGGGGCCTCCGAGATCGCCGAGATCGCCGGGGTCGCCGGGACGTCCGCCGGCTGCTCGCGCCTGCCGCGGCGCTGCCGGCGAACCGGCTCCTCCGCCGCGGGCTCGGCGTGAACCGCGGCCACCGCGGCCACCGGGGTCGCCGGGGTCGCCGGGGTCGCCGGGGTCGCCGGGGTCTCTGCCGTGCCGACGAGGCTCACCTCGGGGTTCAGCCCGGCCTTGCGAGCCCGGCCCCTGCGGGGCGCGGTCTCGGCGGGCTGCTCGTCACGGATGTCCCTGCGGGCTGCCATGTCCGTCTCCACCTCGGCGATCTCGACGACAGGGGGCTGAACCTCCTCGGCCACGACCGGCGCGGGGATCTCCTCGCCGGTACGGCCTCCGCGGGTGCGACGGCGCTCGCGGGACGTGCGCGCGGGGCGCTCGCGGCGCTCCTCGCGATCGTCCTCGCGCCCCCTGCGGGAGTCGTCCTCACGCCCCTTGCGGGGAGAGCGGGAGCGGATGCGGCCGGTCTCACCGAGATCCTCGACCTCCTCGGCGGCCAGGCCCGCCCGGGAGCGGTTGGCGCGCGGCAGCACGCCCTTGGTGCCCTCGGGGATGCCCAGGTCGCTGAAGACGTGCGGGGAGGTCGAGTAGGTCTCGACCGGCTCGGGGAAGGCGAGCGAGAGCGCGTTGTTGATGACCTTCCAGCGAGTGAGGTCCTCCCACTCGACGAAGGTCACCGCGACGCCCGTCTTGCCGGCCCGGCCGGTGCGGCCGATCCGGTGGACGTACGCCTTCTCGTCCTGCGGGCAGTCGTAGTTGACGACGTGGGTGACGTCGTCGACGTCGATGCCGCGCGCCGCGACGTCGGTCGCGACCAGCACGTCGATCTTGCCGTTGCGGAAGGCCCGCAGGGCCTGCTCGCGCTGGCCCTGGCCGAGGTCGCCGTGCACGGCCGCGGCGGCGAAGCCGCGCTCCTTGAGCTGCTCGACGACCATGTCGCAGGCGCGCTTGGTCTCACAGAAGATCATCGTGAGTCCGCGGCCCTCGCACTGCAGCAGCCGGCCGACGATCTCGATCTTGTCCATCCGGTGCGTGCGCCAGACGAACTGCGTCGTCTGCGGGGTCGCCTCGGCCTCGATGTCGTTGTTCTCGGCCCGCACGTGGGTGGGGCGGGTGAGGTAACGCCTGGACAGGGCGACGATCTCGCCCGGCAGGGTCGCGGAGAACAGCATCGTCTGCCGCTCCGCGGGGATGAGCTTGATGATGCGCTCGATGTCGGGCAGGAAGCCCAGGTCGAGCATCCGGTCGGCCTCGTCGAGGACGAGCGTCCCGATCTGGCTGAGGTCGAGGTGCTTCTGCTTGACCAGGTCGAGCAGGCGGCCCGGGGTGCCGACGATGACGTCGACGCCCTGCTTGAGCGCCTCGATCTGGGGTTCGTAGGCGCGTCCGCCGTACACGGTGAGGATCCGCGAGCCGAGCTTGCCGGCCGCCGTCACGAGGTCCTCGGTGACCTGGACGGCGAGCTCGCGGGTCGGTACGACGACCAGCCCGCGGGGCTTCTTGCGGTTCTTCCTCGGCTTGCCGACACGCTGCAGCATCGCCACGCCGAAGGCGTAGGTCTTGCCGGTGCCGGTACGCGCCTGGCCGATGATGTCCTGGCCGTTGAGGGCCAGGGGGAGTGCCATTTCCTGGATCGGGAACGGCGCGATGATGCCCTCGGTCTCAAGGGCATCGGCGATCTCTGGGGTGACTCCGAGGTCTCGGAACGTCGTCAGCTTGGCCTGCCTAAATCTCCGTTGAAGGCAGGCCTGCCGGGACCACGGGCAGAAAACGTGTTCCCCGTGCCGGGTCCTCGCGGAAGGTCCAGCCCTCTCATGTCATCAGCGACCGCTGCGGCGTCACGCCGACTTTTGGGGGCGTCCGAGAGTGGATATCCCGGATTAACACGGTGCGGTCGCACTTTCACAGAGCAGTGTACTCGATACCACAACGGAGAACCGATTTCTTCGTATTCCCGGTGAATCGCGAGGTCGCTCAGCTCGTAGGCTGCCTCCATGACCGATTCCCCTCCCGGTGTCTCCGACCTGCTCGGTGTCCTCGCCTACGCCGAGCTGACCGCCTTCCTCAGACTCGCCGAGGACGCCACCCGGTACGCCCCCTCTCTGACCGACCAGGCGGCGCTCGGCGGTCTCGCGGCGGCCGAGTACGCGCACTTCGAGTTGCTCCGCGACCGGCTCGCCTCCCTCGGGGTGGATCCCGAGAAGGCGATGGCGCCGTTCACCGGGCCGCTGGACGACTGGCACGCCCTGACCTTCCCCGGAGACTGGCTGGAGGCTCTGGTCAAGGCGTATGTCGGCACGGGGATCGCGCTCGACTTCTACCGCGAGGCGGCCATCGGCGTGGACGACGAGACGCGGAACCTCGTCGATGAGGTCCTCGCGGACGAGGGGCGGTCGCAGTTCGCCGTCGAGAGGGTCCGCGCGGCGCTCCAGGAGGATCCCAAACAGGCCGGGCGGCTGGCGCTGTGGGCCAGGCGCATGGTGGGGGAGGCGCTGAGCCAGGGACAGCACGTGGCCGCCGCCAGGCCCGAGCTCGCGGCCCTGCTGGTGGAGGCGGCGGGGGAGGACATCAGCCGGATGTTCGCCCGGCTGACCGAGAAGCACGGCCAGCGGATGACCGCCCTGGGGCTGACCCCGGGCCCGTAGCGCGGCGTCCGGGTCTCCACCGGCCTTCCGGACGTCGTGACCGCCGTTCCCGCCCGGCGGGACCGGGCGCGGGCGACCTTCCGGGTGCCGGTCCGCCGTGGTGACGAATCAGCGCTTTCCGCCCCGCTACGTGGGGGAGCCCGCTTCACCTTTGGCGTGAACGCCGGAGCACCGCGGACGAATCCGGTAGCGTGCGGGACATGAGGGCCTCGCGCCGCTATGGCAGTTCCTTGACGAGATGTGGGCCGAACCGCTGGACTTCGCGTCCCGTGCTGCGCAGGGGAGGCGCGGGCTGTCCGGCCATCAGCCGGGGGCGGGAGCATCTCCGCCGTGTCAGACGCCCGCGCTGCTGCGGGCTCGGCGAGCGGGACGAGTGCTCGGGCGGCTGAGGGCCACGCTCGCGCCGGATCCGCGGACCGCGCCATGCCGCGTAGGGCGACCTGGCGCGAGCCCGGAATCCGTCAGAGCGTGCCGCCGAAGCCGACGGGGCGCGCCTCCTCCTCGCCGATCTCGATGAAGCCGAGCGAGGCGACCGGGACGATGATCTTCCGGCCGTTGACGTCGGTGATGGTGAAGACACCGCTGCTGGACGCGAGGGCGGCGCTGATCTCGCTCTCGAGCTGCTCGGCCGTGAGGTCGGTCTCCACTACGAGTTCACGGTGTACGGAACGTACGCCGATCTTGATTTCCATCGTGCTCCCTTTCGATGAGGGTTGCTCGTCCCATGGTCGCCCCACGGGGAGGCCGACGCGCCGGTTGATCGCGCCGAGCGAACAGATGATCGCGATAGGCGAACAGCCGGTCGGGGGCCGGGACATCGGAGGGTTCCTCGACGTCCGGCGAGGGAGCGGGGGAAACCGGCCCGGGCCGGCGCCGGGATCGCGGGTGGTGCCGGGGTCTCTCAGTGGTCGGCGACGGTGCGGGGGAAGCCGGAGATGCCGCGCCACGACAGGCGGGCGATGAGCTGGGTGGCCGCGTCCTTGGGGATGGAGCCGTTGCTGCTGATCCAGTAACGGGCGCTGACCTCGGCCATGCCGACGAGCCCGACGCCGAGCAGGCGCGCCTCGTCGCTGGAGCAGCCGGTGTCCTCCTGGATGACCTGGCTGATCATCTCGGCGCTCTCGCGGAGGTTGCGCTCCATGCGCTGGCGGACCGGGGCGACGTTACGGAGATCCGACTCGAACACCAGCCGGAACGCCTCACCCTGGCTGGAGACGAAGTCGAAGAAGGCACCGATCGCGGCCTGGACGCGCTGCTTGTTGTCCGTGGTGGAGGCGAGGGCGTCGCGACAGCGGGTGATCATGTCGTCCACGTGGAGGTCGAGCAGGGCCAGGTAGAGCTCCTGCTTGCCGGGGAAGTGCTGGTAGAGGACCGGCTTGCTGACCCCTGCCCGCTCGGCGATCTCGTCCATCGCGGCCGCGTGGTAGCCGTTCTCCACGAACACCTCCTGCGCCGCGCTGAGCAACTGGCGGCGGCGGGCCGTCCGGGGCAGCCGGGTGCCCCGGGGCTTGGCGTCCGGGGTAGCGGTCACGTGGTCTCCTCGTGTCAAGCTCCTGGCGTCTGTGGCCATCCTACGCGTGGGTAACCCGGGTCAGCGATAATCGTCCTCGTCGAGCTCGACGGTGCGCCGCTGCTCGAAGGTGTCCGCGGGATCGGCCTCCAGGGGGATGGAGTCGGGCCACTCCGGCTCCCCCTCGCGCACCGTGCGGCTCTGCTCGGCGGCGTCGGCGGGGTCCACCTCGACCGGGAGATCGACGGGCGCGCCGGAGCCGTTCTCGCGCACCGGCCGGTGCTGCTCGGCGGCGTCGGCCTCGGGCGTCTCGACGGAGAGCTCCTCGGGAAGGTCGTCGACCGCTTTCCCGTGCGATGTGTCGCCGCGCGCGTTCATATGTCTGACATCCCCTGTCGTCATCCGGGCTTCGGCATGTTCCCTCTCCTCACCCGGCTCCTGCAAACGTCGGACATCGCCCAGCGTACGACCTCGGATGTCGCGCGCCGAGAAAGACGCGGCATCGGATTGCCCATGGTGGCACCTGCCGCGTTGACGGCGTTTCGCATCCACGCGGACGCGTTTCGAACCTGTGTGCGATGCCGATGGCGAGGTGTCCGGCCGGGAGAACCGTGCCGGGAGGCCGGGAGGTGTGCCGCGCCGCCAGAGGCGGGAGGGGGAGGAGTGGTTCCGGGGAGATGGGGGTCCGAGAGGGCGGCGGGAGAACGCCGGCGGGGACTCCCGCGCCGGGCGTCGGGTGTCCCGGATATGACAGGGCGGGGGCCCGCGGTCGGAAAACCGCGGAGCCCCCGCCTGCAATTCGTGAGAAATGATAACTCGCACTGTATCGAGAGCCGGAATCCCGGGAAATCTCTCCCCGGCCTTCCGCGCTCACCGTTCGGATCGGCATTTCTCCGTGGAGGAACGCGATCCTGGTGGATACGGGACTTCTACCTCTCCGTCACGGTTCCGGAGCCGCTCTGAAACACGGTTCCAGCCGTTTCCGGCGTCGTATTCCGATCCCGTGTCAAGCGTGGATCAGGACGCGGCCACAGGCGGTCCGGGAGGGCCAGGAGGCCTGTTGTCCGTCTCCAGGGGCACCAGGCGGTCGGAACGGGTCCTGTTCTCCAGGCGGTTGCGGTTGCAGTTGTCCTGGTCGAGAGTCAGCCTGAAGCGGTGGTGGTGACGACGGTAGTGGCTGTGGCGGCGGCCGCAGCAGCCGCCGCCGCCCCAGGTGGTGAAGGTGCCGGCGGTGACCGCGGTGGTCATCGCGTTGGCGCTCGTGACGGTGGTCGCCGCGCCCATGGCGACGACCCCGCCGGCCAGCGCCGTGCTGATCGCGAGCCCTGCGAGCACACTCTTGAACTCGGGCATTGCGTTTCCCCCTTGAAAGGATCGATTTACCAATTTTTGGCATTTCCTGCATGAGTCGGAAATTGCCAGAGATGGCTAGAGATGACCGATGATGAGCCATCCCTGGTTGTCATAGTTTCCTCGTATGTCTGCTGACAAACAGAGATCGAAGGCTTTTACCCTACTCTTAGCTATTTATCGTCGACGTTGGATACTTATTGATCGCTTTAAAGTGAAATGTATTTAATGTCGGATTTGTTCTTCGGGGCGGAGAAGAATGGGTCCGGGTACCGCCGGGAGGCGGTCCGGTGCCGCTCGCGCCTGTCCTCTCGCGTGCCGCTCGGTGCCGCCGCGGGGCCTCGGCTCCGCAGGCGTGGTACAGGGACTCGGGGAAGGGGCGTGGAGGGGGCCGGCCCCTGCCGCGGGCGATCGGCCGGTGTGCTTCGGCTTCGAGGTGGTGGAGACGGGAGTCCCGAGGTGGCGGGGAACGGGAGGTGCGCCACAAATGGGACATAACGCACGAAAGCCCCGCGGCTCGAAAACCGCGGGGCCTCGCTTGTGACTTCGTGAAATGAAGAACTCGCACTGTAGATGAGGGTCAGGTTCCCGGGGATCTCTCCTCAGGTTCTCCCTGTCGCCGTTCGACCGATGTTTCCGGGTGGGAAGTCCGGCCGTGGCGGATACGGGGATCCTGTCCCTCCGTCACGGTCTCGAAGCCGCGGACTAGCGCGGATCCGACCGTGAATGAGCTCGTCCTGCGACCACGCCCCGATCAGGGTTGCGGCCTCGGGCCGGCGACTACTCGCGGACGCCGCCGGTGAGAAGCGGAACGATGCGGTCGTTGCGGCTGTCGTTGAACAGCTCGTTGTCGTTGTTGTTGTGGTTGTTGATGATCAGCCTGAAGCGCTTGCGGCTGTGGTGACGGTGGCAGTGGCCGCCGCCGCCGCAGCAGCAGCGACGCCCGCCGTGGCCACCGCAGGTCGGGAAGGCTGCGGCGGTGACCGTGGTGGTCATCGCGTTGGCGCTCATGACAGTGGTCGCCGCGCCCATGGTGACGACCCCGCCGGCCAGTGCCGTGCTGATCGCGAGCCCTGCGAGGACACTCTTGAACTTGGGCATTGCGTTTCCCCCTTGGAAGGACTAATTATCCCTGTTTTCGACATTTTCCCTATAAACCGGAAAACGTCAGAGATAGCCGGTGATGAGCCATCCCTGGTTGTCATAGTTTCCTCACATGTCTGCTGACAAACGGACATCGAAGGCTTTTGCACTCCTCTTAGCTATTTATCGTCGATGTTGGATGCCTATTGGTCGTTTTGAAATGAAATGCATTTAATGTCGGATTTGTTCTTTGGAAACGGAGGCGGGGGCGAGACGCCGCCCGCCGGTGGGCCGGGGTGACCCTCGCGTACCGGCGCCGAGACGGCGGGGGCGGGACGGGGGCGAGGACCGGAGTGCGGGCGGGGGCGGGAAAGGCGGTGCGCGGGAAGCCGGGGCGCACGCGAAGGCCCCGCGGTCCGGAAACCGCGGGGCCTCGCCTGTGACTTCGTGAAATGAGAACTCGCACTGTGGCGAGGGTCAGGGTCCTGGGGATCTCTCCTCAAGTTTCCGCTGTCGCTGTTTGGCCGGCTTCTCTGGGTGAGAGGCGGCGCCGCGGCGAATGCGGGGGTCCTGTCCCTCTGTCACGGTTTCGAAGCCGCCGGAAATCGCGGATCGAGCCGTGAGTGGTCCTGTCCTCTGACGGCGCCGCGCCTCCGCGGGGACGCGCGACTCCAGGCCTGGCGACTAGTCGTCGTCGCCGCCGAAGGTCAGGGGCCGAAGACGGTCGCTGCGGTTGTCATTGCGCAGGTAGTTGTCGTTGTTGTTGTGGTTGTTGATGATCAGCCTGAAGCGGTGGTGGCTACGACGGTGGTGGCGGTGGCCACCGCAGCAACGGCCGCAGCCGCGACGCCAGCCGCAGCCGCCGCCCCAGGTCGGGTAGGCGGCTGTGGTGATCGCGGTGGTCATCGCGCTGGCGCTCGTGACGGTGGTCGCTGCGCCCATGGCGACGGCTCCACCGGTCAGCGCAGTGCTGATCGCGAGCCCTGCGATGACACTCTTGAACTTGGGCATGCGTTTCCCCCTTGAAATGATCGGTTATCCCGATTTTCGACATTTTCCGCATAAGGCGGAATTGCCAGAGATGGCCGGTGATGAGCCATCCCTGCTTGTCATGATTTCCGCCCATGTCTGGCGAGAAACGGGAATCGAGGGGTTTTGCTAACCTCTTATCTATTTATGGCACGTGTTGAACTCTTATTAGTCGTTTTGAAGTGAAATGTCTTCAATGTCGCTTTTGTTCATCGAGGGTGAGCGGGGTTCCGCCGCCGGGGGTTGTGCTCGACAGGTGGGGGCGGGGTGGAAGTGCCGCCGAGTTAATGATGATAAATCGTGTAATAAAGGACATCGGGGGAAAATGGGCTTATGTGTCTTTTGTGAGACCCGGAGGCTGTTGCCTGGCGTGTGGAGAGCCGAACTATCGTGGAAGGCAGTGGAACGACAGGAGGAGGCGCGGTGAACAGCCCAATCCCCATCTGGCCGGGCGAGATGATCGACCTCGGCGACCAGCGGATCCACGTGCGGTCGACGCCGCGAGGGCCCGCCGAGACCGCCGTCTACGTGCACGGTCTCGCGGGTTCCGCGACCAACTGGACCGATCTGATGGGCGAGCTGTCCGGAGTGGTGTCCGGGCACGCCCTCGACCTGCCCGGCGCCGGATACTCGCCGGAGCCGCCCGGCGGCGACTACTCCGTCGACGCCCACGCCCGGACCGTCACCGCCCTGATCGAGCGGGTCTCCGACACCCCCGTACACCTGTTCGGCAACTCCCTGGGCGGCGCCGTCTCGGTGCGGGTCGCCGCCACCCGCCCCGACCTGGTCCGCTCGCTGACCCTGATCTCGCCGGCCCTGCCCGACCTCCTGCCCCGGTACGGCCCGGCACGGGTGGCGCTGTCCACCGTGCCCCGCATCGGCGAGTGGGCCGCGAGTCGGCTCACCCTCGTGCCCGCCGAGCGCAGGCTCGGCGTCACGCTCGCCCTGTGTTACGCCGACATGGGGCGGATCCACCCGGACCGGCTCAGGGAGGCGGCCGACGAACTGCGCCGCAGGGACGGCCTGCCGTACGCGGTGGAGGCGATGATCAACTCGGCCCGCGGCATCGTCGCCGAGTACTTCAGGCGCGGGGAGACGAACCTGTGGCGGCAGGCGGCCATGGTGACCGCGCCCACGCTGGTCATCCACGGCCGCCACGACCGCCTCGTCAACCCCCGGATGGCCGCCCGCGCCGTCCGGACGTTCCCGCGCGTGCGGCTGATGCTGCTGCCCGACGCCGGGCACGTGGCCCAGATGGAGTTCCCCGAGCGGGTGGCCCGCGAGGCCGGGCTCCTGATCGCCGAGACGGTCCTCGCGCCGGTTGGGGAATGACGGGGGCACCGGGTTAGGTTGTGAGGGGAGCGTGCTGCGCCAGCCGCATCAAGGACCCCTGAAACGGGAGCAGAACTGTGTCGTTGCCACCGCTGGTAGAGCCGGCAGCCGAACTGACCGTCGACGAGGTGCGTCGTTACTCGCGCCACCTGATCATCCCTGACGTCGGCATGGCCGGGCAGAAGCGCCTGAAGAACGCCAAGGTGCTCTGTGTGGGCGCCGGAGGCCTGGGTTCCCCCGCGCTGCTCTATCTCGCCGCCGCGGGAGTGGGCACGCTCGGCGTCATCGACTTCGACGTGGTCGACGAGTCCAACCTCCAGCGGCAGGTCATCCACGGCCAGTCCGACGTCGGACGACCCAAGGCGGAGAGCGCCGCCGACAGCGTCAGGGAGATCAACCCGCTCGTCAACGTGGTCGTCCACAACGAGGCTCTCACCACCGACAACGTGATGGAGATCTTCGCCGCCTACGACCTGATCGTGGACGGCACCGACAACTTCGCCACCCGCTACATGGTCAACGACGCGGCGGTCCTCCTCGGCAAGCCGTACGTCTGGGGCTCGATCTACCGCTTCGACGGCCAGGCCAGCGTCTTCTGGGCCGAGCACGGCCCCTGCTACCGCTGCCTCTACCCCGAGCCCCCGCCGCCCGGCATGGTCCCCTCGTGCGCCGAGGGCGGCGTGCTCGGCGTGCTGTGCGCGTCGATCGGCTCCATCCAGGTCAACGAGGCCATCAAGCTCCTCGCGGGCATCGGCGAGCCGCTGGTCGGCCGTCTGATGATCTACGACGCCCTGGAGATGAACTACCGCTCGGTCAAGGTCCGCAGGGACCCCGAGTGCGTGCTCTGCGGCAAGAACCCGACGGTCACCCAGCTGCTCGACGACTACGAGGCGTTCTGCGGCGCGGTCTCCGAGGAGGCCCAGGAGGCCGCCTCCGGCTCCACGATCACCGCCGCCGAGCTCAAGTCCTGGCAGGACAGGGGCGAGAGCATCTACGTGATCGACGTTCGCGAGCCGAACGAGTACGAGATCGTGTCCATCCCCGGCGCCGTGCTCATCCCCAAGGGCGAGTTCCTCAACGGCTCCGCGCTGGAGAGGCTGCCGCAGGACAAGAAGATCGTCCTGCACTGCAAGTCCGGCGCCCGCTCCGCCGAGGTCCTCGCGGTCGTCAAGAGCGCCGGTTTCTCCGACGCCGTCCACGTGGGCGGCGGCGTGCTCAGCTGGATCAAGACGGTCGACCCGAGCCTGCCCACCTACTAAGGCCCTGTCTGAAGGCTCCGTCCGAAGGCCCCGGGCCCGCACGACCTGAAAGGCCTCGCGTCCCGCGACCCGCGCCCCGTGGAGCACCCGCTCCGCGGGGCGCCCGCCGTTCAGGGTTCCGCCGGGGTTCCGCCGAGGTCACCAAGTCCTCTCCACGCTGACGGATCTGGACGGAACGGCGGATGACACCCGCCACACCGCATTAAGGTCGGGTGCGTGAATGAAGTCCCACGTCAGCGGCGGCGTTCATGGCCGACGCTGGTCGTGGCTTCTGCACTGACGCTGCTCTGCGCGATCGTGGCCGGGGTGGCGAGCAGCGCCGCGGCGACGGAACTCACCCGGGGGCCGACCCAGGCGGAGCTCGACCGGGCCGCCCTCGACGAGGTGGCCAGGCGATGGCAGGCCTGGCCCGCCGGGCGCGTCTTCCCCGAGACCGTCCCCTACGCCGCGGAGCAGGGCGGTGAGGAGAAGGCCCGCCGGGTGGGCATCTCGCCGGAGACCCGCTGTGACGGCGCGGTCGACGCCAGGTTGCGCAAGGCGCTGCGGCGGGCGGGCTGCCTGGGCATTCTGCGGGCCACCTACATCGACGCGCTCCAGGGGATCGTGGTCACCGTCGGCGTCGCGGCCTTCGCGGACGAGTCCGGCGCCACCAGGGCCGAAGCGGCGCTGCCCAGGGGCGGCCGTCCCTCGCCCGGCCTGAGGGCGCTGGCCTTCCGCGGCACCGTGACCGACCGGTTCGTCTCCGCGGGACGCCAGGCGGGCCTCGCCCGGCGGGCGGGCCCGTACGTGGTGATGGCCACGGTCGGCCAGACCGACGGCCGGCCCGCCAGGGCGGTCGGCGAGCAGCGGCCGACCCTGTTCGCGTTCACCGGGGACATCGCCGACCGCATCCTCGCCGATCTGTCCATGCCCGCCCGCCCCGACTGCGTCTCCACGGAGTGGCGATGCTGAACACGCCGAGGCGTCTCCCCGCCACCGCCGGACCGCCCGCGAGGCCGGGGGCGAGGCCGGGGGGCCGGGTGCCGGGGGCACTGGGGGCGCTGGGGGCGCTGTGGAACGTCGCGAGGCGGACGGTGCCGGTGGTGCTGGCGGCGGTGGTGGTGCCGGTGATCCTGGCCCCGGTTCCGGCCGCGCGGGCCGACGACGTCAGGGACAGCCAGCGGGAGGTGCTGCGGACCCTCGACCTGCCCGCCGCCTGGCGGATCTCCGAGGGCGAGGGCGTGACCGTGGCCGTGCTCGACTCCGGCGTGGACCGCGACCACCGTGACCTGGCCGGTTCGGTGACCGAGGGCAAGGACTTCACGGCCGGGGCCAACCCGCCGGGGGTGAGCCCCCTGAGGCTGCACGGCACGTACATGGCGTCGCTGATCGCCGGGCACGGCCACGGGCCGGGCGGGGCCGACGGGGTGATCGGCGTCGCGCCCCGCGCGAGGGTGCTGTCGGTACGGGTCATCCTGGAGGACGAGGAGCCGGGTTTCCGGGAGTTCAACACCGCCGAGCGCTACGAGAACGTGGTGGCCAGGGGCATCAAGCACGCGGTGGACCGCGGCGCCGACGTGATCAACATGTCGATCTCCAAGGAGCTGGCGACCAGGGAGGAGCGGTCGGCGATCCGCTACGCGATCTCCAAGGGGGTCGTGCTCGTCGCGGCGGCGGGCAACGAGGGCGCCGGGAAGCCGGACGCCAGCGGCCATGCCCCCTACTCCTACCCGGCGGCCTTCCCGGGAGTGGTCTCGGTCGCCGCGACGGACCGCGGGCTGCGCCGGGCCTCGTTCTCCAACCGGAACCCCTCGGTCCTGGTGGCCGCGCCGGGGGTGGACATCCTCGGCGCCGGTCCGGGGGACGAGTACTGGGTCGGCCGGGGCACTTCCCAGGCGACCGCCCTGGTGTCGGGGGTTGTCGCCCTCATTAAGGCCAAATATCCAAAAATGTCGCCCGTGCTGGTCGTGCAGGCGATCACCGAGGGAGCCACCCGGCGGCCCACGGGCGGCTACGACACCGGTACGGGCTTCGGCGTCGTCAACGCGACCCGGGCCCTCGCCGCCGCCGCCAGGATCTCCCGGCACACCCTCACCGCCGAGGGGGCCGGGGGACACGACCCCGCCCGCCCGCTGGGCGTGGCGGTCGAGCCGGTGCGGGTCGTCCACCGCGACCGGGACCGGATCACCCTGTACGGCGGCGTGGCCGTGGCCGCCGGGTTCGGCGCGGTCGTCTCCCTGATCGCGCTCGCCGTGTTCGTCGGCCGTACCCGCCCGCCGGAGGCCTTCGACGAACCCGGGCCCGACCGGGTCGCGGCCCCCTGGCCGTGAGCTCCCGGCGGTGCCGGGCGAACTCCCGAGGCCTGGTGCTGCCACGGAGAGTGCCGCGAAAATACCCGCCGCCGATAGGGCGGAGAGGTCCTTCGACGTAGCATCGGAGTATGTCGCAGCAAGGGCGGTCCCAGGAGCCGGAGCGGCCTCTGGGAACCCCCGCCCCCCGCGCCCGCGGCGGCTGGCCGCCGTCAGGCTCCCGGGTGGGCGGCATCGGCGGGTCCGGTGGTGGCCGGATCCGGCGGGCGCCCGCGCCGGGCTCCGCGGCCAGGCGGGCCCGCGTGCGGGCCTGGCCGGCGGCGGGGCGCGACCGCGCGGCGGTCAAGCGGACCGAGCTGGCGACCCTGGAACAGGGCATCCGCTTTCGTACGATCTTCCTGATCCTGATGGGCACGATCCTCGCCATCGCCGCCACCAACGTGCTGACCGGTACGGTCGGCCTGGTGCGCGAGACGAGCTCGCGCCCGCTGACCGCCGCCGAGCAGGCCCGCTACATCCAGGACGACATCGCCAGGCGCTGGCACACCTGGAGCGCCGACCTGGTCTTTCCCGTCGAGCTGCAGTACATCGGCCTCGGCAGGGTCCAGCAGTACGCCCGCAGGGTCGGCCTCGCCCCCGAGGTGGCCTGCGCGGCGGGAACGGACGCGCCGGTGGGCTCGGTGCTCTCGGAGTACGGCTGCCGCACCCTGCTGCGGGCCACCTACGTCGACCAGACGTCCTCCTTCGCCTTCACCGTGGGCATCGCCGTGCTCGCCGACGAGGAGCGGCGGATCGCCGCCTCCGCGCAGCTCGCCGTGGACGATCGGGTGGGGGTGCGCCCCGTGGCCTTCCCCGGCACGGCGACCGAGCTGTTCGGGGCCGCGCAACGCCAGCGCAACGCCTGGGTGGGCGTCGGTCCCTACATCGTCTTCTCCACCGCCGGCTACACCGACGGCCGCACCCGGCAGGCGGTCTCCCCCGAGGAGATCCTGCACAGCGAGCTGTGGCCCGCGGCCCAGGCGGTCGCGGGACGCATCGCCCGCGCCCTCGGCGACGAGCCCAGCGCCGTGCCCCAGTGCACCCAGGGGAACGTGTGCTGAGGCGGCGGTTCTGGGCGGCGGGAGTGCTGGTCGCGTTCTCGGTGGCGGGTCCGGTCCCGGTCGCCGCCCCGGCGACGGCCACCTCGGCGTTGGCCGGGCCCGTGTCGACCGCGCCACCGGAGCCGGCCGCGCCGTCGGAGTCGGCACGACCTGAGTCGTCAGGGCCTGGGTCGGAGTCGGCACCGCCTGAGCCCGCGCCTGCCGAGGGCGCCGCGGACGTGCGCGAGGACCAGCGCTGGGTGCTGGAGATGCTCAACGCCGAGGAGGCCTGGAAGGTCACCAAGGGGTCGGGCGTCATCGTGGCACTGGTCGACAGCGGGGTGGACGACCAGGTCGCCGAGCTGCGAGGGCGGGTGATCTCCGGTCCCGACATGGGGTCGATCAGGTTCGACAGGGACACCCCGGACGCCGGGCGGCACGGCACCGCGATGGCCTCGCTCATCGCCGGGGCGGGCAAGGGGGAGGAGGGCCTTCTCGGCGTCGCGCCCGAGGCCAGGATCCTCTCGCTGCCGCTGATCGTCGAGGAGCGGCCCGAGGACGGGTCCGCCCTGCCCGAGGAGGACCTGCGCTCGCGCAACGACAGCCCTCTGGCCCGCGCGATCCGTTACGCCGCCGACCACGGGGCCAAGGTCGTCAGCATGTCGCTGGGCGCCTACGGGCCGCACCGGAGCGAGCGGGAGGCGGTCTCCTACGCGCTGTCCCGGGGGGTGGTGCTCGTCGCCGCCGTGGGCAACGACGGGGACTCCCAGTACGCCATGGACAACGCCACCTCCTTCTGGAACTTCCCCGCCGGATACTCCGGGGTCATCGGGGTGGGCGCGGTGGACGACCTGGGCAGGCCGGCGACGTTCAGCAGCGACAACCTGTCGGTCCTGGTCTCGGCGCCCGGCGTCGACGTGCCGGTGGTCGTTCCCGGCGGGAAGTACGGATCCTCGGAGGGGACCAGCTCGGCGACCGCGCTGGTCGCCGGGGTCGCCGCCCTCATAAAAGCAAAATACCCGGATATATCGCCGCAAATGGTGTCGCAGGCTCTCACCTCCACGGCGACGGCGGGTCCCGCCACCGGCTACGACGACCACATCGGGTTCGGCGTCGTCGACGCCGCGGCGGCGCTGGCCAAGGCGGGCCGGCTGGTGGCCGGCGCGGCGGAGGTCCCGGTGCCCGACGGCAGGCGCTTCGGTGACGGGACCCTGCCCACCGAACCCAGCAGGCCGGGCCCCGAGCCCGCGCGCCTCTGGCTGTACGGCGTGGGCCTCGCGGGCGGCCTGCTGGCGTTCGCGGGAGCCGTGGCGATGCTCAACCGGCACTCCGGCAGGGACGGGCCGGCGATGGCGGCCTTCGAGCCGGTCCGGCGCGGTAGATCGCGAAGGTAACCGTAATTCGACTGCGATTCGAACGCGTTTTGGACACCGTTCGGATGCGGTAGCCCGGATGTCTGGATTCACCCCCCGGAAAACCGGGAACGTTCGCTAGTCTCGCGCGTTATGGGGTACGAGTTGCGCGTGGAGCGCCCTGCGCCTCTCGCCTTCGCGGAACTCGCGACTGTGCTGGGGCAGGCGGGGTTCGAGTTCAGGGGCTCGCAGGAGTCGGGGGAGATCCTGGCCCGCCACAACGGCGCGGTCCATGCCATCGCGGTATGGGACGGCCGCCTTTCCGGCACTCCCGGATCCGACTGGCAGGTGGCCCAGCTGGCGCGCGTGTCCGCCCTGCTGGGAGCGCGGCTGGTGGGCGAGGACGGCGAGTCCTACGCGATCCGCGGCGGCCTGGTCGAGCAGCTGAACGGCTCGGCGGCCTACGAGTTCGGCAAGCTCGACGAGATCCTCTCCGCCGGACCGACCGTATGGAGCCAGTAGGCCATCCCACCCCGTACGCCGAGCGGGTGCTCGACCTGGTCGAGCGCATCCCGCCCGGAATGGTGATGTCCTACGGCGACATCGCCGAGTATCTCGGCGAGGGGGGCCCGCGCCAGGTCGGCAGGGTGATGTCCACCTGGGGCGGGGGCGTGCCCTGGTGGCGTGTCGTGCACGCCGACGGCACCCCGCCGCCCGGCCACGAGCAGCGGTGCCTGGCGAGCTGGCGCGAGGAGCGGACCCCGCTCAGGGGCGCCCGCGCCGACATGCGGGCGGCCAGGTGGGACGGGAAGCCGTAGATCGAGCGCGCGGCCAGGTGGGGTGGGAACCGTGGACCGCGCGGGCGGGAGGGCGGGGGAAACCCGCTAGATCACAAATGCCTGTAAATCCTGCAAGCCCGTAAATCACGGCGTAACCGGCCCTGCCGTGGCGCACTACCATGGCCTAGGACAGCGCTCTGTCCGAAAGGCGGTGCTTCCCCCATGGCCACCGGTGCCACTCCCGCACGATCCAGTGGCGACCCCGTCGCTGATCGTCTGCGGGCTGTCCAGGATCTCTGCGACCGGGGAGAACCCCTCGACTCGATCATGGCGGCGGTGCTGGCCGACGGGCTGAAACCGGCTGAGCGCCGCCGCTTCGACGCCGACGCGCTGGCCGGTCCCCTGGGGTCCCGGCTGGAGATCGCGGCCAAGCGGGGTGCCGCCAGGCGCCGCGAGTTCGTCACGCTTGTGAAGCCGTACGTGACCGGCGTCGACGCGAAGGTCAAGCGCGACCTGCCGGTCGCCCGCAGGATCGCCTTCCACCTGATCGAGCATCGGGGGATCGACGACCTCGCCGACGGCGACGCGCTGCAGAAGCTCGTGACCGCCGCCGCGGAGCCGTCCAAGCGGGTCCGCAAGAGCCTCCGCTGGTACGCGGACCTGCCGCTCCAGGACGAGCTGCCCGAGGCCCTGTACCGGCTGCGGGCGGCCGACCTCATCCCGATGACCCAGATCGAGGACATCTCCTGGTCGGGCGGGCGGCTGCACATCAGCGGCCACGCCTACCTGGCCGGACTGTCCGTGCGAAGCCGCCGCTTCAACCGGGCGAGCGTGGTGCTGCGCGGCCCGCGCTGGCTGCCGCCGGTGCGGCTCCGCACCCGCAGGGTCTTCCACCCCGAGGCGACCCACGGCGCGGAGGAGGCGGGCTGCAACTACGACTGGTCCGGCTTCACCGCCGAGATGAGCCCGTGGCCGCTGCGCTGGCGTTCGGCCGTACGGGCCGTGGTGCGCGGGGGCAAGCGGCTGCTGCGCCGCCGCGCGACCGTGCAGGACACCACCACCTGGCGTACCGAGATCGTGATCTGGAGCCGGGGCGCCCGCGCCGGCGGCCTCCTGCGCGGCCCCTCCATCGGCCGCACCGAGCGCCCGGCGGGGCTGGACCTCGGCAAGGGCTGGTGGATCCGTCCCGTCTGGACCTCCGACCGCGCCCTCCAGATCGTGCTGCAGCCCACCCGGGCCGAGCTGGCCGGCGTACGGCTGGCCGGCGAGCGCCTGGAGGTCGAGGTCTTCCTGCCGGGCAAGGGCGTGACCAGGGGACAGGCCCGCCTGGACGGCCACCGGATCGCCGCCGACTTCACCCCCGTCGAGGGCGGCACCACCGTCGTCGTGCCGCTCGCGACGGCGTCCCTGCTGCAGGAGCGCGACGGCGGCCGGCTCTGGATCGAGCCCAAGGGCGACCCCGCGGCCTCCGTCATGATCGGGAAGGCTCAGGAGAGCCGTACGGTCGTCGGCGACCGCGAGATCACCGTGCTGCGCGACCGGCGCGACCGCGTGAGCGTCTCCGCCCACCGGATCCGCCCGGTCATCACCGCGGCGACCTGGGACGAGCGGGGCGTGCTCACCCTGGAGGGCTCCTACCCGGGCTCCGGCGAGGCCGCGCTGACCCTCAAGCACCGCAGCGGGCTGATCCAGGCCGTCCCCCTGGAGCGCGAGGACTCCCGCTTCACGGTCCGGCTCGCGCCCGCCGCGATGCCCCGCTTCGGCGACACGGCCCCGCTGAGCAGCGGCACCTGGAGCATGGCGGTCCGCGACGCGGCCGGGCAGGTCGTCCCGTTCCGCGTCGACCACGCCATCCTCGACGGGCTGGACGAGGACACGAAGATCCTCGACGGCCGCGAGTACCGCCTGATCTCCACCCGTTTCGACATCCCGGTGCTGTCCGTCGCCGAGCATCTTCCCGACGACGAGAAGGGCGCCGGCGGCCTGTACGCCCTGCGCCGGCACTTCTACCCCGCCGAGCGGACCCGCGAGCTGAACGACGCGACCGTCTACGCCGCCTACGACGGGCGGCAGTACGAGGGCAGCGTCCGCGCCGTCTACGAGGAGCGCGTGCGGCGCGGTGACGCCGGTGAGCACATCTGGGTGGTCAAGGACGGCGCGTTCGTGCCTCCTGGCCCGCGGGAGCTCGGCTTCGGCACGGGCGCCGGCCCGACCGTGGTGCGCGCGGGCAGCCGCGAGCACTACGCGGCGCTGGCCCGCTCGCGCTACGTGGTGACCAACGGCTTCCTGCCGCCGTGGTTCCGGTCCCGCGAGGACCAGGTCGTCGTGCAGACCTGGCACGGCACCCCGGTCAAGCGCCTGGGCAACGACCTGCCGCACATGTCCCGCGATCCCAAGCCGCCCGCCTGGCACCGGCAGGCCGTCGAGGTGCGCGGCTGGGACCTGCTGGTCTCCCAGAGCCCCTGGGCGACCCGTGTCCTTCGCAAGGCGTTCGGCTACCAGGGCGAGGTCCTGGAGAGCGGCTACCCGCGCAACGACGTGCTCGTCGCCCCCGACCGTGACGAGCTGGCCGCGGCGGTGCGCGCGCGGCTCGGCATCGCCGAGGGCGCCAGGGTGGTTCTCTACGCGCCGACCTACCGCGACTACGACCGCAAGAACGCCTCGATCCGCCTGGACCTGGCCGAGGCGCACCGGGTGCTCGGTCCGGGCCACGAGTTCCTGATCCGGGGTCACTCGATGCAGGCGGCGCCGAACGTGCGCGCCGGCCTCGGGCGCGACGTCACGACATATCCGGATATCACGGATCTGCTGTTGATCGCGGACGTGCTGATCACGGACTACTCGTCGGTCATGTTCGACTTCGCGGCGACCGGCAGGCCGATGCTCTTCTTCACCTACGACCTGCAGCGCTACTCGTCCAAGCGGGGCGTCTACCTCGACCTGGCCGCCGAGGCCCCCGGCCCGCTGCTGTCCACCGGGGCGGAGGTCATCACGGCCCTGCGGTCGATCGACGAGGTGGTCGCCGCCCACGCCGAGAAGTACGACCTCTTCCAGCGCACCTACGCGCCCCGCGACGACGGTAAGGCGACGGCGAGGCTCGTCGACCACGTCTTCCCGACCTGATCGTCCCGCGCCGGTCCGGGTGATCCGACCGGCCTCGGGGGCCGTTTCCCGGAAACGGCCCCCGGAACCGTCTCCGGGCTCGCTCCGCGAGGGCGTTCCCGGCTCGTTCCCGCTCGATCCCGGCTCGATCCCGGTCGTCTCGCGGTCCCTGACCGGTTCCCGGCCCGTTCCCGGATGCCCCGTGATCCCTGACCGGTTTCCGGTGGTTCCGCGAGCGGCCCGCACGACGCCCGTCCCACCCGTGAACCCGCCCTGACCTCCCTCCTCGGGGGTTTCCGCCCAGGTCCGCGCGGTGTTCGGGCCGGCGGATCCTCCGGAAACCGCCCGCCGCCCGCCGTGTTCGGCGGAGAATCCGCCATGCCGTACCCGCCGACTCGGCACGATCATCGTCCGGGATCTGGTGGAATGGCGAGTTGTGAGTGGTCAGGACTGGCGGCTGATACGTCGTGAGGGCGCGGGGAGGGCTGTTGCCCCTGTGCTCGACGAGCACCAGCGGGCGGTGGTGGCCCATGAGAGCGGCCCGCTCCTCGTGCTCGCGGGGCCCGGCACCGGCAAGACCACCACGATCGTCGAGACCGTCGTCGACAGGATCGAGCGCCGGGGCGTCGACCCCGAACGGGTGCTCGTCCTCACCTTCAGCCGCAAGGCCGCCGAGGAGCTGCGCGAGCGCATCACCGCCCGGATGCGCCGCACCACCCGCACCCCCCTCGCCCTCACCTTCCACAGCTACGCCTACGCGCTGCTGCGCCGCGAGGCCGTGCTCGCCGGAGGGCTGCCGCCGCGGCTGCTGACCGGTCCCGAGCAGCTTCTGGAGATCCGCCGTCTGCTCCACGGCGAGCTGGAGGACGGCGCCACGCACTGGCCCGACGACATGCACGAGGCGCTCAAGACGCGTGGCTTCGCCCAGGAGCTCCGCGACTTCCTGGCCCGCGCCGCCGAGCGCGGCCTCGACGGGCCCGAGCTGAGAGAGCTGGGCCGCCGCCACGGCCGCGCCGACTGGGTGGCGGCCGGAGGGTTCGCCGACCGCTACCAGGCCAGGTTCGACCTCGACCTCGAACCGGTCCTCGACTACGCGGAGCTGATCCGCGCGGCGGGGGCCCTGCTCTCCGACCCCGAGGTGCGGACCCGCGAGCGGTCGGCGTACGACGCCGTCTTCGTCGACGAGTACCAGGACACCGACCCGGCGCAGGAGTTCCTGCTCCAGCAGCTGGCCGGGGAGGGCCGCGACCTGATCGCGGTCGGCGACCCCGACCAGTCGATCTACGGTTTCCGCGGCGCCGACGTCCGCGGGATCATGAACTTCCCCGACCGCTTCCGCGCCGCCGACGGCGCGAAGGCCCCCGTCGTCGCGCTGCGCGTCTGCCGCCGCAGCGGCCGGGACCTGCTGCGGGCCACCCGCCGGGTCACCGCCCGCCTGCCCGCCACCCCCGGCGGCGCCGCCCACCGCGACCTGCGAGCCCTGCCGGACGCCGAGCCCGGCGACGTACGGGTGCTGGTGGCCGACGGCGCCACCCAGGAGGCGGCGATCGTGGCCGACACGCTCCGCAGGGCGCACCTGCTGGACGGCGTCCCCTGGTCGCGGATGGCCGTGCTGGTGCGGTCGGCGACGCGCCAGGTGCCGCTGCTGCGCCGCGCCCTGGTCACCGCCGGGGTGCCGGTCGTGGTCGGCGGCGGCGAGGTGCCGCTGTTCCAGGAGCCGGGCGTACGGCCGCTGATCAGGCTCATCCAGGTGGCGCTGCACCCGGAGACCCTCGACGAGGGGGTCGCGGAGGAGCTGCTGACCGGGGCGCTCGGCGGCACCGACATGATCGGGGTGCGCCGGTTGCGCCGCGCCCTGCGGATCGCCGAGCACGAGGCGCTGGCCAACCCCGACGAGCACGACGTGGACGAGATGGTGGAACGCGCCGCCGCCGAGCGCGAGACCCCCGGCCCGCGTTCCTCGGGCGAGCTGATGGTCGCGGCGCTGAAGGACGCGCGGGAGCTGGTGAGGGTGGAGCCGCACGTGGCGCTGCCCGCCGAACGGCTCGCCGGCCTCATCTCCGCCGCCACCGAGGCCGTACGGCAGGGCGGCACCGCCGAGGACGTGCTGTGGGCCGTCTGGCAGGCCACCGGCCTGGCCAGGAAGTGGACCGACATCAGCCTCAGGGGCGGCGTCAGGGGCACCATGGCCGACCGCGACCTCGACGCCGTCGTGGCGCTGTTCGACCACACGGCCAGGTTCGTCGACCGGCTCCCGCACGCCGGGGTGGACGTGTTCGTCGAGGACCTGGTCGCCCAGGAGATCCCCGGCGACTCCCTCGCCGACCGCGCCCCCGACGGGGACACGGTCCGCATCCTCACCGCGCACCGCTCCAAGGGCCTGGAGTGGGACGTGGTGATCGTCGCGGGGGTCCAGGAGGGTGCCTGGCCGGACCTGCGGCTGCGCGGGTCCATCCTGAGCACCGACGACATGGTCGCCAGGGCCGAGGGCTCCGAGCACGAGAACCCGGCGGCCGTCTCCGCCGCCCTCGCCTCGCAGCTGCTGGCCGAGGAGCGCCGCCTGTTCTACGTGGCCGCCACCAGGGCCAGGAAGAGGCTCATCGTCACCGCCGTGGGCGGCGACGACACCGAGGAGCGGCCCTCCCGCTTCCTCACCGAGCTGGTCCCCGGCTCTGCCGAGGACGCGGGCGTCGACGAGCGGTCCCGCTGGCTCAGCATGTCCGCGCTCGTGGCCGACCTGCGCTCGGCGGTCGCCGACTCCACCAGGCCCGAGCCGCTGCGCAGGTCCGCGGCCGAGCACCTGGCCAGGCTCGCGGCCTCCGGGGTGCCCGGCGCCCACCCCAACGAGTGGTACGCCCTCACCCCCATCTCCGACGACCGCCCGCTCAGCTGGCCCGACGACATCGTGCGCGTCTCGCCCTCGGCGGTGGAGAGCTTCAGCAAGTGCGGCCTGCGCTGGCTGCTGGAGACCTCCGTGGGCGCGGGCGGCACCGACGTGGCCCGCGGCCTGGGCACGGTGGTGCACGCGCTCGCCGTCCTCGCCGCGACGGGCATGCCCACCGAGGAGACCCTCGGGAAGCGCCTGGACGACGTCTGGCACGAGCTCGACTTCGGCGGCGTCTGGTACAACCGCAAGCAGCGCAGGGTCGCCGAGGAGATGATCTCCAAGTTCGTTCGCTGGCACGAGGAGAACCCCCGGGAGCTGGTCGGCCTGGAGGAGGCGTTCACGGCCATGGTCTCCGAGGGCGTGCAGATCAAGGGCCGGGTCGACCGGGTCGAGCGCGACGGCGAGGGCCGGGCCGTGATCATCGACATCAAGACGGGAAAGAACGGCCCCAAGGACGCCGATCTCGAACGCCACCCCCAGCTCGGCGTCTACCAGCTCGCCGCGCTGCTGGGCGCCTTCCAGCGGCACGGCATGACCGAGCCCGGCGGCGCGGCCCTGGTCCAGGTGGGCGACGCGGCGGGCAAGAAGGCCGCCAAGGAGCAGATCCAGCCTCCCCTGGCGGACGATCCCGACCCCGGCTGGGCCCGCGACATGGTCGACACCGTCGCCGTCGGCATGTCGGGGCCGTTCTTCCAGGCCAAGGTGAACGACGGCTGCCGCACCTGCGCCGTGCGGTCGAGCTGCCCGGTCAGCAAGAACGGAGATCAGGTGTGCTGAGCCGCACGACCCCGGGGGACGCCCCGTGCTGAACCGCGTCACGCGTGCGGGAGGCCCGCCGCCCGCGCCCGGCCGTGTCACGCGTACGGGAGGATCGGGCTCGCGTCGCGCGGCCCGTCACGGGGGCGCCACGTGCTGAGCCCGGTCCAGCTGGCCGCCAAGCTGGGCATCCTGCCGCCGACCCCCGAACAGGCCGCCGTGATCGAGGCCGGTCTCGAACCGATGGTGGTGATGGCCGGAGCCGGGTCGGGCAAGAGCGAGACCATGGCCGGGCGCGTCGTCTGGCTGGTCGCCAACGGCCTGGTCCGCCCCGAGCAGGTGCTCGGCCTGACCTTCACCAGGAAGGCCGCCGGAGAGCTGGCCGCGCGCGTGCGCGAGCGGCTCAACGGCCTGGTCGAGACCAAGCAGGTGCCCGCCGACCTGATGGAGGGCGAGCCGACCATCTCGACCTACCACGCCTACGCGGCCCGCCTGGTCACCGACCACGCCCTGCGCGAGGCGCTGGAGCCGACCATGCGCCTGGTCTCCCCGGCCGTCTCCTGGCAGCTCGCCGGCCGGGTGGTGAGCGCGTACGACGGGCCGATGGAGCAGGTCGAGTGGAGCCCGGCGACCGTCACGCGGGCGGTGCTCGAGCTGGCCGGGGAGCTGGCCGAGCACCTGCGCACCCCGCAGGACGTGCGCGACGTCGGCGCCTGGCTCGCCGGCCGGTACGCCGAGCTGCCCGGCACGCCGGTCAAGGACCAGCGCAGGCCGCTGGCCGTCCAGCGGGCCAGGGAGCAGTTGCTGCCGCTGGTCGAGGCGTACGACCGGCTCAAGCGGAGCAGGGAGGTCGTCGACCACGGCGACCAGATGGCGCTGGCGGCCAGGATCGCCGCCAAGCACGCCGACGTCGGCGAGATCGAGCGCGGGCGGTTCGCCGTGGTCCTCCTGGACGAGTACCAGGACACCAGCCACGCCCAGCTCGTCCTGCTACGTGCCCTGTTCGGCGGAGGCCATCCGGTGACGGCCGTGGGCGACCCCTGCCAGTCCATCTACGGCTGGCGCGGCGCCTCCGCGGGCAACCTGACCCGCTTCCCCCGCGACTTCAGGACCGCGTCCGGAGAGCTCGCCCCGATCAACCGCCTGTCGGTCAGCTTCCGCAACGGCGACGCCGTGCTGGACGTCGCCGCCCGGCTCCAGCTGCCGCTGCGGATGGAGGCCAGAGAGGTGCCGGTCCTGGTGCCCGGCGGCAACCGGGTCGATCGCGGCCGGGTGGTGTGCGCCTTCCACGAGACCGCCGACGACGAGGCGGAGTGGATCGCCTCGGGGATCGCCAGGGTGCTGGGCGCGGAGAGCGCGCCCGACGGCATGCCCTGGGGCGAGGGCGAGCGCAAGAGGGCCAAGCAGAGCGCCTGGGGCGGCCCGCAGTGTCTCCAGCCGCACGACGTGGCGATCCTGGCGCGCAAGCGCTCGCAGTTCCCCGCGCTGCGCAGGGCGCTGGAGGCGCGCGGCATCCCGGTCGAGATCGTCGGTCTGGGCGGCCTGCTCACCGTGCCCGAGGTGGCCGACATCGTCTCCACGCTGCGGGTGATCTACGACCCGAGCGCCGGGGACGCCCTGGTGCGGCTGCTGTCCGGCCCCCGCTGGCGGATCGGCCCCGCCGACCTCAAGGAGCTGGGCGAGCGGGCCCGCGAGCTGAACCGGGAGACCCGCGAGGGCTCCTCGCCGGTGGCCGACCCGCTGGACCAGGTCGTGGCGGACATGGCCGAGGAGCGCGGCAGCCTGGTCGACGCCCTCGACGAGCTGCCCGACCGCCCCGCCTGGCAGGACCTGTTCTCCCCCCTCGCCGCGGTGAGGCTGGTGGCCATGGCCCAGGAGCTGCGCGTCCTGCGCGCCCACACCGGCCAGCCGCTGCCCGACCTGATCCTGGAGATCGAGCGCACGCTCGGCCTGGACATCGAGGTGGCGGCCAGGGGGACCGCCGTCGGCCCGTTCGCCGCCCGCGCCGACCTCGACGCCTTCCTGGACGCCGCGGCCCGGTTCGCCGGCGACTCCGAGGACCCGACGCTGGGCGCGTTCCTGGCGTTCCTGAAGGCGGCCGACGAGGAGGAGAACGGGCTGGACGCCGGGCGGGTGGGCGAGAGCAACAGCGTGAAGCTGATGACCGTGCACGCCTCCAAGGGCCTGGAGTGGCCGGTCGTCGTGGTGCCGGGCCTGTCCCAGGCGCTGTCCAAGGCCGGGACGCTCACCGTCGGCACCATGTTCCCCGCCCGCGCCACGACCAGCCCGAAATGGACGGAGAACCCCCGCAAGCTGCCCTACCCGCTGCGCGGCGACGCCTCGGACCTGCCGGAGCTGGCCGGGCTCGCCAAGGAGGAGCTGGCCGACTTCGACGAGCGCTGCCGCGACCGCGACCTGCTGGAGGAGCGCCGCCTGGCGTACGTCGCCGTCACCCGCGCCCACTACCTCCTGATCGCCTCCGGCTACCGCTGGGGCACCGCGGCCAAGCCGCTGGAGCCGTCCGACTTCCTGGTGGAGATCCGCGAGACCTGCGGCCGGGTGGCCTTCTGGGCTCCGGAGGTGGAGGAGGGGGCCACCAACCCGCTCCTCGCCGAGCCCGCCGAGTCCGTATGGCCGATCGCCCCGGAGGACGTCCGCTACGCGGCGGTCCTCGACGGCGCCACCATGGTCGAGGCGGCCCTCGCCGCTCTGGCGGGGGGCGCGGCTTCCGGGAGCGGGGCCGGTTCCACGTCCGCGTACGAGGACGTCCCCTTCCCGGAGGCCCCGGAGGCTCTCCCGGAGGAGGCGGATGTGCCTTTCCCGGACGACGAGAGCGTGCCCTTTCCCGGCGACCCGTGGGACGAGTCCTTCCCGGCGGATCCGGAGGACGAGGACGTGCCGTTCCCCGCCGATCCGCAGGAGGCGGGCGGGCCTCTTCCCGGAGTGTCCGGTGCCGTGTCCCCCGCCCTGCGGAGCGAACCGGCCGGGGCCGGAGCGGTGTCCGGGACGCCGTCCGAGGCCGGGTCCGGACCGGAAACCGGGTCCGCGCCGGTGTCCGGGGGATCTGGGGCGGGATCGGTGTCCGAGGGCGGGGCCGAGGCGGTGGCGGCGACCGCGGAACCCGAATCCGGAGCCGAGTCCGAGTCCGAGCCCTGGGCCGGGTTCGAGGCCGAGGCCGGGGAGCCGCCCGAGCGGCGGCCGGTGCCGACGACCGATCTGCGAGGGTGGGACAGGGAGCGCGCGAAGGCGTGGGAGCGCGACATCGAGCTCCTGCTCAGGGAGCGGGAGCTGAACCGGCGGCGCGGTGGCGGCCGGGTGGAGCTGCCCACCCACCTGACCGTGTCCTCCCTCGTCACCCTGGCCTCCGACGCCAAGGCGCTGGCCCGGCAGATTCGCCGCCCGGTGCCCAAGAAGCCCGCTCCGCTGGCTCGCCGGGGCACCTCCTTCCACCGCTGGCTGGAGGGGCGCTGGGGCCAGCAGCGGCTGATGGACGAGTTCGAGCTGCCCGGCGCGTCCGACGACTTCGAGGAGACCGACGCCCACCTCGACGAGCTGCGCGCCCGCTTCGAGGAGAGCGAGTGGGCGGGCAGGGAGCCGTTCGACGTCGAGGTCCCCTTCGAGACCATGATCGCCGATCGGGTGGTCCGCGGCCGGATGGACGCGGTCTTCCAGGTCTCCGACGACCGCTACGAGGTCGTCGACTGGAAGACCGGCCGTCGCCCGAAGGGGAAGAAGGCCGAGGCCGCCGCCTCCGTCCAGCTCGCCGCCTACCGGCTGGCCTGGTCCCACCTGGCCGCCGTCCCCCTGGACCGGGTGAGCGCGGCCTTCCACTACGTCCTGCTCAACGAGACGGTCCGCCCCGTCAACCTCCTCGACGAGCGTGGCCTCGTCACCCTCGTCGAGTCGGTGCCGGCCCTCCGCTGATCGTCCCCGGCTGATCCGGCGGTCCGGCGCGAGATTCCGGCGACGACCCCCGAAACGGGCTTGTCCCTTCCCGGAAGGAGGCCTACTGTCTGACTTGTTGACCAGATTTCATAATTGGTCACGAAGTCAGAGTGATCAGAGTGAGAGGTGCCGGAGTGGCGGAGCGAGCAGGGCAGGCCGACGGGCGCGCCGACCGGATCCTCGACGCGGCGGCCGAGCTGCTGGTGCGCCTCGGCTACCGGAAGGTGACGATCGAGGACATCGCCCAGCTGGCGGGCATCGGCAAGGGCACGGTCTACCTGCACTGGCGTACCAAGCAGCAGCTGTTCGAGGCCGTGCTGCTGCGCGAGTCCATCGCCTATGTCGAGGAGCTCCTCGACGGGCTGCGTCGGGATCCGGCGATGCTGCTGCCGCACCGCTTCGTGTCGGAGTCCTTCCTCATGGTTGGTGACAGGTCGGTGCTGCGGGCGCTGTCCGAGGCGTACGTGCAGCAGAGGCAGGGCAGGTTCGCCGACGCCTTCCTGCACAGCCAGGAGCTGCTCGCCTCCGAGCGGTTCTACAACGCGATGATCCGGCACGGCCTGTTCCGCGACGACGTGCCCAACCTGTCGTACACGCTGAGCGCGATGATGATGGGGTTCCACCTCCACGACGCCGAGAACCTGATGGGCGTCGAGGTGGACACGCGGGCCAAGGCCGAGTCGATCTCGTTCATCGTCAGGCACGCCTTCGAGCCGCCCGAGCCGCCGGAGCCCGAGGAGCTGGCCAAGGCCGCCTCAGAGGTCATCGCCGTCTTCGAGGCCCTGATCCCGCCCTACCGCACCTGGATCTACGCGCACGACCGCACGCACGAGCCCGGCTGACCCCGGACCCGTCCCGACAGAAAGGCGGACCATGACCACCATCGCCGACACATGGGGCCTGCACGAGGGGCACTTCTGGCTGCGCGGACGGCACCCGGACCAGCCGGTGACCTTCGACGCCGCCACCGGCATGTGGAACGTCTACGGCTACCCCGAGACGCTGCGGATCCTCGGCGATCCGAAGACCTTCTCCTCCGACACCGGCCGCGTGCTGCCCAGCCTGGAGATGAGCAGCGAGGGCATGCTGACGCAGATGGACCCGCCCGAGCACGGCAAGCTGCGCAAGCTCGTCAGCCACGCCTTCACCCCGAAGGTCGTCGCCGACCTCGAACCGCGGATCGCCGAGCTGACCCGCGAACTGCTCGACGAGGTGGCCGACCCGGGCCGCCTGGAGCTGGTGACCGACCTCGCCTACCCGCTGCCGGTCATCGTCATCGCGGAACTCCTGGGGGTGCCCGCCGGCGACCGCCACCTGTTCAAGCAGTGGGTGGACAAGATGTTCGTGAACACCCAGCAGTTCTCGCTCGTCGACCAGAGCGAGGAGCAGGAGCGCAGCGTCGCGGTCGCCATGGAGCAGTTCAAGCACCTCGCCGACTACATCGGCGAGCACGCCGACGAGCGCAGACGCCACCCGCGCGCCGACCTGCTCACCAAACTCGTCGAGGCCGAGGTCGACGGCGAGCGTCTCACCCAGGCCGAGGTGGTGAACTTCGCGAACATCCTGCTCGTGGCCGGGCACATCACCACCACCATGTTGCTGGGCAACACGGTGGTATGCCTGGACGCCCATCCCGAGCAGTTCGCCCGGGTTCGCCGGGACCGGTCGGCGATCCCCGCCGCCATCGAGGAGTCCCTGCGCTTCTTCAGCCCGTTCGCGGCCGTCGGCCGGGTCACCAACACCGACGTCGAGCTCGGCGGGCAGCATGTCCCCGCCGACCAGCTCCTCATGGTGTGGATCGCGGCGGCCAACCGCGACCCGAGGCAGTTCGCCGGCCCCGACGTCTTCGACCCCTCCCGCGACCCCAACCCCCACCTCGGCTTCGGCCGGGGCATCCACTTCTGCATCGGCGCGCCGCTGGCACGTCTGGAGGGCAAGGTCGCGCTCAACCTCCTGCTCGACCGCTTCCCCCACCTGCGCACCGACCCGGACGAGCCGCCGCGCTTCATCCCGAGCCCGAGCATGACCGGGGTGCGCAAGCTGCCGCTGCTCACCTCCGGTTCCTGAACGAGGCTGTTCCGCCGCTCCCGCGGCTGCCAGGCTTCGTCATGTGACGAAAGCGGCGGTACTGCGAGCCGGCTGGTGGCGGGTCGTCGTGAGGGGCCTCCTGCTCCTCACGACGGTCGCCGCCGCCTGGTGTCTCATCGGTTTCCTGCTGGCCCTCGACTCGTTGTGGTGGTGGTTGCTGGGGCTGGTCCTCTCCTCCGTCCTGGCCGTCGGTCCCGCCATGGCGCTGAAACGGATCTCCGAGGGCGTCCCCTGGGCGATCTGGGTGGCGGTGCCGCTCCTCGCCGTGCTGGCGTCCACCTGCCCTTACCTGCCAGGTGACCACTACCTGCGCGCCTACGGCGAGCCGGTGACCACGACCGTCGCGGAACGAACGTGGATCGATCTCCGGAAGGGGGCCGACCACTACGAGTACGTCCTGCGCCTGCCGGACGGGCGGCCGCTGGAAAAGAGAATCGAGACCTTCCGGTACGACGACCCGCTGAAGGTCGGGGCGCCGGTCGAGATGCTGGTGGATCCCGACGGGGTGTTCGAGGCCCGGGAGGTCGAGGACCGGGGCTTCGTCGGAACGCTCACCCCGGTCGTGGGAGGCGCGATCGTGCTGCTGACGGTCCTGCTCAGCGTGCTGGGCGAGCTGCGGCGCCGAAGCATGCCTCCCGGCGGGGTCACCGCCGCTCCGAAGGCCGAGGTTCCCGCGAGAACGAGTCCCCGCCTCGTGGAGTTCGCCGGGGCCGCCAGGCCCAGGAGGCGGTCACACGGCTCGGGAAGGTCTCGTAGCAGGCGCCGCTGAGGTTCGGCGGCCCCGCCCACGCGGGCGTCACCTCGGTCACGGCTCGGGAAGCCTTGTGGAGGGCGCCGCTGAGGTTTTTCGGCGCGGCCGTGCCCGCGCGACGCCATGCCGGCGCGGGCGTCACCTCGGTGGCGGCAGCTCTCCCGAACCGCGGACGACGAGCTCGACCGGCACGGTCACCTGCTGCCTCGGGCGCGCGGGATCCCGCAGCCGGTCGAGCAGGAGCTCCACCGCCGCGCTGCCGAGGCGGCCGACGTCGTAGCGGACCACGGTGATCCCCGGGTTGAGGACCCCCGCCATCTCGAAGTCGTCGAAGCCGACGAAGGCCGGGCGGGGACCCGGATGGTCGCGCAGGGCCTGTACGAGGCCGAGCGCGGCGCGGTTGTTGGTCGCGAAGAACGCGGTCGGCGGATCGGGCAGCGCGAGCAGCCGCCGTACCTCCTGCTCCACCCGCCAGGGGTCGAACACGCCGGTCACGCACAGCGCCGGGTCCGCGGCGACCCCGGCCGCGCGCAGCGCCGCGCGGTGCCCCTCGGCCCGGGCGTGCACCGAGCTCAACGGGTCGTTGTCCGAGATCAGGGCGATCCGCCGGTGGCCGTACGCGAGCAGGTGCTCGGTGGCGATCCGGCCGCCCGCTCCGGCGTCGAGGAGCACGGTGTCCACCTCCGCCATCCCCTCGGGCACGCGGTCGACGAAGACCGCGGTGAGCCCGCTCGCGACGTACTCCGCCAGCCAGGCGTGGTCACCGGCGGTCGGGACGATGACCATGGCGTCCACGCCCCGCCCGTACATCGTCTCGATGATCATGACCTCGCGGTCGGCCCGCTCCTCGTAGCTGCCGAACACCACCAGGGCCTCGTGCGCCGAGGCGGCCGACTCCACGGCCTTGGCGAGCCGCGAGTAGAACTCGTTGGAGATGTTCTCGATCACCAGGCCCAGGGTGAGGACCGAGCCGCCCCTGGCCAGCCGGCTGGCGGCCTCGTTGCGCCGGAACCCCAGCGTCGTGATCGCGTCCTGGACGCGTCGCACCACGTCCTGCCGTACGTGGGGCTCCTGGTTCACCACCCGGGAGACCGTCTTGAGGCTGACCCCCGCGTGGCGCGCGACGTCGGCCATCGTGGTCCTGCGAGGGCTCATCCCCATCCTTTTCCCGGACTGGTCGGACTGATCTTCCGGAACATGTTGTACCTTGCGCAGTCATGTACGAACACATCGACGACAACTGGATCTGCAGCCGGTACGGCGAGGACGAGCCCTGGATGCTCGGCGCGGTCAACCCGCCGGTCTTCGAGAGCTCCCTGTTCACCTTTCCCACGGCGGGGGCGCTGTCCGGGAGCCTCGCGGCCGAGGACGAGAACTACGTCTACTCGCGCGGCACCAATCCCACGGTGGACCTGCTCCAGCGCAAGCTCGCCGCGCTGGAGCGGGCGGAGCGGGCCAAGTGTTTCGGCTCCGGCATGGGCGCCATCGCCGCGACGATCTCCTCGCTGGTCTCCGCGGGCGACCACGTGATCGTGCTCGGGGCGGTCTACGGTCCGACCACCCAGTTCCTCCGCTACCTGCAGAAGTTCGGGGTGTCGTATACGACGGTGCACACCGATAATCCTGCCGCTCTTGATAGCGCTGTCAAGCCGAACAGCCGGATGCTCTACCTGGAGTCACCCTCGTACATGCGCTACGGGGTCATCGACATCCGCGCCTTCGCCGAGTGGGCGCGCGGCCGCGGCCTGACCACCGTGATGGACAACACCTGGGCGACGCCGATCTTCCAGAAGCCCCTCACGATGGGGGTCGACCTGGTCGTGCACTCGCTGTCCAAGTACATCGGCGGCCACAGCGACCTCGTCGGCGGCGTCGTGGCGGGCCCGGCGCGCCTGGTCAGGCCGCTGGCGCTGACCGAGTACCAGCTGTACGGCGCCGCGCTGTCCGCCCACGAGGCGAGCAAGGCGATCAAGGGGCTGCGGACCCTGCCGATCCGCATGGCGGCACACCAGGAACGCGGGCTGCGGGTGGCGGAGTTCCTGGTCAAGCACCCCGCGGTCCGGGCGGTCAACCACCCGGGCCTGCCGGGCCATCCGGGGCACGAGCTCGCGAGCGCCCAGATGACGGGCTTCTCCAGCGTCTTCAGCGTCGAGCTGGACACCGAGGACGTCGCCGAGGTGGGCCGGTTCGTGGACGCGCTGCGGCACTTCCGCATCGGTGTGTCGTGGGGCGGTTACGAGAGCCTGGTCAACGCGCCGGCGCTCACCACGCTGGACTCCGTGCGCGCGACCATGGAGATCCCGGTGGGACTGGTCCGTCTCTCGGTGGGGCTGGAGGACCCCGCCACGCTGATCGCCGATCTCGCGAACGCCCTGGAGAAGTCTTGACGGACCACTGAGGGCTCCGTAGCATCCCCGTCATCCAGAGTTGTGACAGCGCTGTCAAAGGCACTGCCCTCCGTTGAGCCAACCCCGTTGGGGAGACCATGAGAACACCCCCCAGGTTCGCCGCCCTGATGGTCGGCGTGCTGACCATGACACTGGCCGCCTGCGGCGCCGACGACGCCGCAGGCACGGTCAGGCTGCGCATGATCGAGAGCCTGACCAGCCCGGACCGCACCAAGCTCCTCAGGAGCCTGATCACCGACTTCGAGCGGCAGAACCCGGGGGTCAAGGTCGAGCTGATCTCGCCGCCCCTGGAAAGCGCCGACCAGAAGATCACCCAGGTGCTGCAGACCAAGAAGGGCGTGGACGTCCTGGAGGTCCGCGACCACACCGCCAAGTCGTTCTCCAACAACGGCTGGCTCGCCGAGCTCCCGACGCAGGGCTGGCCCGGCTGGGGCGAGCTGACCGAGCTCGCCCAGAAGAAGGCCGTCGAGGTGGGCGGCAAGCCGTACCTCATCCCCTACGGCTTCTACGAGAAGGTGCTCTTCTACCGCTCGGACTGGCTGCGCGAGGCCGGCGTCGCGCAGCCGCCCGCCACCTGGCAGGAGTTGCACGACACCGCCAAGCGGCTCACCGACAAGGGCAAGCGCCGCTACGGATACTCCTTCCGCGGCGGCAAGGGCGGCTTCGACTACGCCGTCCTGATCGTCAGCGCCTTCAACGGCGACAAGGTGGACCCGGAGAAGTCGTTCTTCCTCAAGGACGGTAAGACGATCTGGTCCACGCCGGAGGCCGCGCAGGCCATGGACCTGTTCGTCCGGCTGTTCAAGGAGGCGTCACCCGCCGACTCGGTCTCGTGGAGCTTCCCGGAGATGGTGCAGGGCTTCACATCCAACGTCACCGGCATGCTCGTCCAGGACCCCGAAGTGATCAAGACGATCCAGGAGAGCGGCGTGCCCAAGAACGGGTGGAGCGCCGCGCCGATCCCGAAGGGTCCCGGCGGGTACGCGCTGCAGCCCGTCGGGTACGCCGGCTGGGGCGTGACGTCCTTCAGCACGTACAAGAACGAGGCGACCAAGCTCGTCCAGTTCCTCAGCGAGAGCGCGCAGAGCATCAAGTTCGCCAAGGGCAACTCGCTCATCCCGATCGCCAAGGCCGCCGCTCAGGACCCCGAGTTCTCCCAGGGAGCCTGGAAGGCGTACCTGGACGCCCAGCAGGACGAGAAGCAGGTGATCACGATCCGGCCGGTCGACTACCCGGGCTGGAGCGAGTGGCAGCAGGCCGCAGACAAGGACATCCAGTCCCTGCTGACCGGCGGCAAGACGGCCGCGGACGTCCTGGGCGGCTGGGACGCGTTCTGGACGGATCAGGCCAAGAAGAAGACATCGTGACGGTGGTCGAGAAGACCGGGTCGCGCGGGCGGGCCACCGAACGCGCGACCCGGCCCGTCTTCGACGCCAGGCGGGCCCGCTTCATCGCGCTCTGCCTGCTGCCCGGGGTCGTGTTCGTCGCGGTGTTCACGTACTACCCGATGATCCGGGGCGGCGTGCTCGCGTTCCAGCGCTACAACCTGTTCGACCTGACCTCCACGCCGTTCGTCGGGCTGGAGAACTTCCGCGCCGTCCTCGGCGACGACCAGTTCTGGACCGCGCTGGCCAACACCGGGATCTGGGTGGCCGTGTCCGTGGTGTTCCAGCTCGTGCTCGGCTTCGGCCTCGCCCTGCTGCTGCGCGAACACTTCCGGGGTCGCGGGCTCTACCAGGCGTGGGTCTTCTTCCCCTGGGCCATGTCGGGCTTCCTCATCGGCCTGCTGTGGCGCTGGATGTTCAACGGCGAGTTCGGCGTCGTCAACGACCTGCTGATCAAAACCGGCCTGGCCGACGAGCCGATCCCCTTCCTCTCCTCGCCCGGCTGGGCGATGGCCTCGATCATCATCGCCAACGTCTGGTACGGCGTGACGTTCTTCGCCATCATGATCATCGCGGCGCTCCAGTCGGTGCCCCGCGAGCTGTACGAGGCGGCGGACGTCGACGGCGCCTCCCGCTTCCGGCAGTTTCGCCACGTGACGCTGCCGGCGATCCGGACCACGCTGGTGCTCATCGTCCTGCTGCGGGTCATCTGGATCCTCAACTTCCCCGACCTCATCTACTCGATGACCGGTGGCGGTCCCGCGGGAAGCACGCACATCGCCACGACCTACCTCATCGAGCAGGTGCAGAACGGCGACTACGGCAAGGCCGGCGCGGTGGGGATCTTCACCCTCGGGATCCTGCTCTCGTTCAGCATCTTCTACCTCAACGCCACCCGGTTCGAGAAGGCGAGGGACTGACCCGTGAGCCGCCCGGCCCCGCTGCCCGCCCGGATCGCGAAGGCCGTGGTCCTCGGCGTCTGGCTGCTGATCACCGTCTTCCCGCTCTACTGGATCCTGATCACCTCGCTGAAGCCCACCTCGGAGATCTTCGCGGTGCCGCTGCGCTATCTCCCCGGCAGCGCCACGCTGGACCACTACCGCGAGCTCTTCTCCTTCGCCTCGTTCGGGACGTATCTCGGCAACAGCCTGATCGTCTCGCTGGTCTCGGCCGCGGTGGTCACCGCGACCGGGATGCTGGGCGGCTACGTGCTGGCACGCTTCCACTTCCCGGGGCGCGGGGCGCTCATGCTCGCCTACCTGGTCACCCAGATGATCCCGCTGTTCATCGCGCTGGGCCCGCTGTACCTGATGATGTCCGGGTTCGACCTGCTCAACCGGCTGAGCGGGCTGATGCTCGTCTACGTCGCGATGCTCGTCCCGTTCTCGACGATCATCATGCGCGGCTTCTACGAACGGGTCCCCGCGGCGCTCGAGGAGGCGGCCATGGTCGACGGCTGCTCACGGCTGACGGCGATGGTGCGCGTGGTGGTGCCCGTCATGCTGCCCGGGATCGCCGCCACCTTCATCTTCGGCTTCGTGCAGTGCTGGAACGAGCTCTTCCTGGCGATCGCCTTCATCGACAGCGAGGAGACCAAGACCATCCCGGTCGCGATGAACTCGTTCATCACGCAGTACGACATCGACTGGGGCCCGATGGCGGCCGCGACGGTGGTCTCGGTCATCCCGACGCTCGTGCTGTTCTCCTTCGCGCGCCGCTACATCGTGGAGGGCATGACCTCGGGCGCGGTCAAGGGCTGACACCACCCGTGCCGTCCTCCCGGCACGTCACGCGCCGGGAGAGCGTGACGGTCAGAGCTTGCGGCCCACCCCGACGTAGCCGATCGAGGTGTTCCGCTCACCGATCAGGGGCGGGCCGACGGGGCGCCAGTCCTGGGGGAACGCCAGACCGGGCTCGGCCAGCTCGTAGCCGTCGAAGAAGCGGGCGATCTCCTCGTGCGTGCGCAGGCTCAGCGCCTCGGTGGCCCGCTTGTAGACCTCCAGCGCCTCCGGCGTGCTGTCGGGGCTGGCGTCGATCGCGTGGCTGAGAACGAGGTGACTGTCCGGCGCGCTCGCCTCGCGCAGCCGCTGGATGATCTCGTACGCGCCCGCGCCGTCGGGGTTCTCGTCCGGGACGAAGTGCAGGATGGCGAGCAGCAGGAACGCCACGGGCCGGTCGAGGTCGACGTGTTCGCGCAGCTCGGCCAGCAGCGTCTCCGGGTCACGCACGTCGGCCTGCACGACGGTGACGTTGTCGCCCTTCCCCAGGATCGCCCGGCTGTGCGCGCACACGACGGGGTCGTAGTCCACGTAGACCACGTGGGTGTCGGGCGCGACCGCGTGCGCGATCTCGTGGGTGTTGCCCCGGGTGGGCAGCCCGGAGCCCAGGTCCACGATCTGCCGGATACCCGATTCGACCAGATGGCGTACGGCACGCGCGAGGAACGCCCGGTTCTCCCGCGCGGAGTCGCGGGTATCGGGGAAGAGCTTCAGGATCTGCTCGGCCGCGGCCCGGTCGGCGGCGAAGTTGTCCTTGCCGTCCAGGTAGTAGTCGTACATCCGGGCGACGTTGGGCACACTCGGGTCAACCCCGGCCGGCGAAGCCTGATCATCCACGGTTTCTCCAGACTTTCCAGCTTTTGTCTGGGTTTGATCTTAGAGAGTCTTTCACGTTCTGGCAGCGAGATGAGGCGATCATCACCCTGATTCGCCGTCACCCGGCCGGAGGAGATCGACCCCGCCGACCCTCGCCCCGCCCGGCGGATGGCATGCGACACCCTCGCCGTCCGAGGTCGACCGACCCCTCTGACAACGAGTCACAAGTGGTACGGGCGATTATCACAGCGGCCATTGATTCGGTGTTGGGCGGAACGTATGTTCCTCTCACCATCCGAGTACGCCTCATGTTTAGGGGACCCTCCTAATGCATGCACGTCTCCGGCGGGTGATCATGGCGGCCTCCGGGTTGTCGCTGGTCCTCGCGTTGGCATCCCCCGTCGTGCCCGCATCCGCTGCCGCGTCCGAAACCGTGTCCGAAACCGCGTCTGAAACCACGGCGGCCGTTCTCCCTCCCGACGACTACTGCCTCGGCGAGTGCTCCGACATCCTGCCCCCGGGGCAGAACGGCAACGCCACCCTGGCCGGGATCCTCGCCCACCAGACCCTGGGCACCAAGCCGAGACACAGCGACGACCAGCTCGGCAGGTACGCGAACCTCCTGTCCGGCTACACCGGCCTGACCAACGACCAGATCGCCGACTTCTTCAACGACGCCTCGTTCGGCGTCCCCGCGGGACAGGTGGAGAGCACCACGAGCCCGCGCTCGGACGTGACGATCGTCCGCGACAGGGCGACCGGTGTCCCGCACATCACCGGGACGACCCGCGAGGGCACGATGTTCGGCGCCGGGTACGCGGGCGCGCAGGACCGCCTGTGGGTGATGGACCTGATGCGGCACGTGGGCCGCGGCGAGCTGACCCCGTTCGCCGGCGGCGCGCCGGGCAACCGGGCGCTGGAGCAGAGCGCGTGGCGCAACTCCCCCTACACCGAGGCGGACCTCCAGGCGCAGATCAACAGGGTCAGGGACTCCGGCCCCCGGGGCGCGCAGCTCTACACCGACGTGCAGAACTACATCGCCGGTGTCAACGCCTACATCGACCGCTGCATGGCGGACCGCAACTGCCCCGGCGAGTACGTCCTGACCGGGCACCTCGACGCGATCACCAACGCGGGCGGCCCCGTGGACTTCACCATGACCGACCTCGTCGCGATCTCCGGCGTGATCGGCGGCCTGTTCGGCGGCGGCGGCGGGGCGGAGATGCAGTCCGCGCTGGTGCGGGTCGCGGCCCGCGCCAAGTACGGCACCGCGGCCGGCGACCAGGTCTGGGCGGCGTTCCGGGCGCAGAACGACCCGGAGACGACGCTCACCCTGCACAACGGCCAGAGCTTCCCGTTCGGCGACGCGCCCGCCGGAGCCACCGGGGTCGTCCTCCCCGACCCGTCGACGGCGCCGGTGGACATCACCGCGAACGAGACCGGCTCGGCCACCTCCCCGGCTTCGGCATCGGCCCAGAAGGGCGTGCTCGACGGACTGCTCGTCGACAACTCCAAGCCCGGCATGTCCAACGCCGTGGTGGTCTCGGCGGCCAAGTCGGCGACCGGGAACCCGGTCGCGGTGTTCGGCCCGCAGACGGGCTACTTCGCCCCCCAGCTGCTCATGTTGCAGGAGCTCTCCGGACCCGGCATCCGGGCGCGCGGCGCCGCCTTCGCCGGGCTCAACCTCTACGTGCTGCTCGGCCGGGGCACCGACTACGCCTGGAGCGCGACCTCCAGCGGCCAGGACCTCACCGACACCTACGCCCTCCAGCTCTGCGAGCCCGGCGGCGGCGCGGTGACCACGGCGTCCGACCACTACATCTACCGGGGCGTCTGCACGGAGATGGAGACGCTGAGGAAGACCAACTCGTGGAAGCCCACCGTGGCCGACTCCACCGCGCGAGGCTCCTACGACCTCGTCGTCCAGCGCACGAAGTACGGCCTGGTGAGCTGGCGCGGCACCGTCGGCGGGCAGCCCACCGCCTTCACCACGCTGCGGTCGACGTACCATCACGAGGTCGACTCGGCGATCGGCTTCCAGATGTTCAACGACCCGGCCCAGATGGGTGACCCGGCGGCGTTCACGAACTCGGCCTCCACCATCGGCTTCGCGTTCAACTGGTTCTACGTCAACTCCAGGGACTCGGCGTACTTCATGTCGGGCAACACCCCGGTCAGGTCCGCGGTGTCCGACCCGAACCTGCCGATGACGGCCGACGCGGCCCACGAGTGGGCGGGCTTCGACCCGGCCGCCAACACCGCGACCTACACGGCCCCCGCCACCCACCCGCAGGCGGTGAACCAGGACTACTTCGTCAGCTGGAACAACAAGCAGGCCAAGGACTACGGCGCCGCGGACGGCAACTTCAGCTTCGGGCCGGTTCACCGGGCCGACCTGCTGGACGCCCCGATCAAGGCGGCCCTGTCGGGAGGCGGCAAGCTCGACCGGGCGGGCACCACGAAGATCATGGCCGACGCCGCCGTGACCGACCTGCGCGGCAAGAAGGTCCTGCCCGACCTGCTCCGGGTGATCGACAGCGCGGCGGTGACCGACCCGGCCCTCGCCTCGGCGGTCGCCAAGCTGTCGGCCTGGACGTCGGCGGGCTCGCGGAGGCTGGAGACCTCGCAGGGCAGCAGGGCGTACGCCCACGCCGAGGCGATCCGCGCGTTCGACGCGTGGTGGCCCAAGCTGGTCCGCGCGCAGTTCAGGCCCGGGCTGGGTGACGGTCTCTACCAGTCGATGGTCAACGCCATCCAGATCAACGAGTCACCCTCCGGCCACCAGCAGGGCGACCCGTCCACCCTGCCCACCTCCGCGAACGAGGCCCAGGCGCACAAGGGGTCGGCGTTCCAGTACGGCTGGTGGGGCTACGTGAGCAAGGACGTCAGGAGCGTGCTCGGCGACCCGGTCTCCGGGCCGCTGCCCGCCAGGTACTGCGGGAACGGCACGGTGGCCGGCTGCCGCACCGTGCTGCTGGAGAGCCTGGCGGCGGCGCTCGCCGAGCCCGCGACCACGACCTACCCGGCGGACGACGTGTGCTCGGCGGGCGACCAGTGGTGCTCCGACGCCATCGAGCACTCACCGCTCGGCGGGATCACGCACTCGCTGATCTCCTGGCAGAACCGGCCGACCTACCAGCAGGTCGTGTCGTTCCCCGCCCACCGGGGCGAGGCGATCGCCAACGTGGCGGAGGGCAGGAGCGCCAGGGCGTCGAGCACCCAGCTGTTCCACCCGGCGAGCAGGGCCGTCGACGGCGACCCGACCACCCGCTGGTCGAGCTCGTCCAGCGACAACCAGTATCTCCAGGTCGACCTCGGGGCGGCCACGACCGTCTCCAGGGTCCTGCTGCGCTGGGAGGCGGCCTACGGGGCCGCGTACTCGATCCAGACCTCGGCCGACGGCTCCACCTGGACCACCGTCCACTCCACCACCGCCGGAAACGGCGGGGTGGACAACGTGAGATTCACCCCGACCAGTGCCCGCTACGTCCGCATGCAGGGTGTCACGCGCGGCACGTCGTACGGCTACTCCCTCTACGAGCTGGAGGTCTATCCCCGCTGACACAGAGGGTGGGGGAGGGCGGTGACCGTCGCCGCCCTCCCCGCCGCTCAGGCCGTGGCCAGCGGGTTGGCGACCGTCACGTACCCCGCGGAGCGGTCCGCCGAGCGCGCCCACCGGACCGACAGGTTGGCCTTGGCCGGCAGCGGTGCCCCCGACAGCAGGTCCGACAGCGGCCGGGGCCATCCGCGCGACGCCGCGTACTCCGCCAGCACCTCCCCGGCCACCGCCCACAGCTCCCGCGTGGACCGGGTCCCCGCGAGGGAGGCGGCGATCTCGACGAGGTGGTTGACCATCAGGCAGTAGACCACCCGGTTCCAGCCGGAGGCAGCGTCGTAGGTGAGCGCCTCGGCGACCCGGCCGGGCAGCCCGGACAGGTCGTGCCGCCCGGCGACGAGCTTCGTGCCCTCCAGGTCGCGGAAGACGGCCTCCACGGGCAGCCCCTCCGCGTCCACGCCGATCAGGACGTTCTGCAGGTGGGGTTCCAGCACCACGCCGTGGCCGAGGTAGGCGTCGAGCACCGGCGGCGCCACGCGTTCCACGTATGCCCGCCACCAGCGCACCGGATCGGCCACCGGCCACCCGGCCATGGTCGGCGCGCCGCCCGGTGCCGGATCCGCCATACCCGGCACGTCGCCCGGCACCGCGCCGGCCCCCTGCCGCCCGGCGGCCAGCGCGCCGCTCAGCAGCGGGGTCACCCCCGGCCTGCAGACCGACCACGGGCTCATCCGGACGATCACACCGAGCCCTTCCAGCAGCCGGGTGCCCAGCTCCGCGGAGCGGTAGCCCGGTTCCGGCAGCCAGCGGGTGCCGGGGAAGGCGGCCGCCAGGTCGAGGAACACCGGTTCGAGGCGACGGCTCAGCTCGACCGCGCCCGCCAGCTCGTACCAGGAGTTCTTCCGCACGCAGTTGGTGATCCGCACGTCCAGGCTGAACTTCAGGCACCGGTCGATCAGCGGCTCGTAGACCGTGCGGACCGACGACGTGGGAACCGCCGTCCGGGAGCTGTCGCCCAGGTCGACCAGACGGCCGTCGGCCAGCGGCGCGGCCAGGTCCGCCGCGAGCAGTTCCAGCTGCCACGGGTGCGCGGGCAGCAGCGAGTAGCCGGGCGGCGCCTGGCCGAGCTCGTCGAGCGCGCCGGTGTCACCCGCCCCGGCCAGCACGTCGTCCCTGACCCCGAGCAGCCGCAGCGGGAAACTCGCGTGCGCCTCGGGCGCGTAGCGCAGCCAGCCCTCGCCGCCGCGTGCCTTCGGGCTGGGATGGAACGGGTGCCCGAAGACCAGCGCCTGCTCCGAGGCCAGCCACGGGTCTGCGGGCGGCGGGACCTCCCACCGGGCCGCGATCAGCGTCGCCAGGGCGTCCCTGCTCGCGGCCACCTGGGCGCCGAACTCGTCGTTGCCCTCGTCCTCGCCCTCACCCTCGCCGAGTTCGGCCTCCACCAGCCGGACGAGCAGGTCCGCCGAGAGCGGCTGCCAGGAGTCGTTCTCCAGCCACTCGGGCCGCCCTTCGAAGCGCAGCGCGAGCCCGCCGTGCGTACGCGCCCGCAGGCGGGTGCCCGCGACGCGCAGCAGCACGTACGGTTCCTCGTACCCGACCTGCCCGCGAGGTCCCGCGATCTCCCTTACGCAACAGCGCAGCAGCGCCGACACCGAGGCCTCCTCGGCGATGGCGACGGCGGGTGAGTCGAGGGCGAGGCTCGTCATGTCGTCCTTTGCGTGATCTGGGTGGGCTGGCGGAGGTAGTTCGGCCCGCTCGTGCCGTAGAACTTGTTCACGTCCCGCGCACCGGTGCGCGCCTTGTCCACCAGGGTTCCGGCGGTGATCATCGATTTGCCGACGAGCCGGGCCGCGTCGAGGGTCCTGGCCCGCAGCAGCCTGGCCATCGGATCCTCCCCGTACGCGTCGAGCGCTTCGGCGAGCGTGCCGCGGACCAGCTCGAAGGCCGTCGGCGGCGGCAGCGCGCCGAACGTCACGGCGGCGGCGGCCAGGTGCAGGGTGATGGTCACGAACACGTCGGCGAGCGCGTGCGGGTCGTCGGTGAACATCCGCGCGTCGGCGAGGTCCGGCACCGCGAGCCCCGCGTCCCTCAGCCTGTCGGGCGAGGTCAGCAGGCCGTCGTTGTCCTTGACGAGCAGCCGTACGACCCCCTCGCCCGTGGCGCCGTCACCCGTGGCCTCCCCGCCGCCGAACACCAGCGAGAGGTTCTGCTGGTGGGCCTCCAGCGCCGTGCCGTACCTGACGAAGAGCCGCACGTGGAAGCGGAACAGCACCCGCAGGTACCGGCCGAGCAGCCGGGCGACGTCCCCGCCGGACCATCTTCCCGCGAGCTCCTCCACGACCAGCCCGCCCCCCGGCAGCGGCGCCGTCAGCGCCGCGACCGGGACGACCACCCCCGCGGGGTGGCGGCGCAGGAGCCAGCCCAGGTACTCGTGCCCGGCGTGCCCGTAGGTCTGCTCGTCGGCCAGGAGCACCTCCGGATCGGGCATGGCCCGCAGGAGCAGCTCGGCCCGCGCCCCGTCGGCGAGCGTGTCCGGTTTGAGGGACCTCCGGTTGCGCAGCCCGAGGGTGCTGGTGGTCAGCGGCAGCTTCAGGTGCGTGCCCGGGGCGATCTCGACCGTGCGCATCGACAGCGTGGGCCTGACCTCCAGGCGCGCCAGCGGGGCCACGACCGTCCCCGGGATCTCCTCGACCGCGGGGACCGTCAGCGGGTGCACGGGGAACAGCACGTGGGTCTCCGCGAGCTCCGCGGCCAGGCCGACGGCGGGGAATCCGGGCGCCCCCGGCAGCTCCGCCCCGGTGAGCCGCTCCCGCGGCACCGCGGCCCAGCGCAGCTCGAAGGAGGGCGCGAACTCCGGCGCGTACGCGGTCAGATCCTCGTCGGACAGGCCGATCCGGCACCGGGCCGTCGGGTAGACGGGATGATCGACGAACGCGGCCAGCGTCTCGTACCACATGCCGTCGCGTCCGCTCCCGCCGCCCGTCGCACGCCCGCTCGCGCCCGTCGCACGTTCGCTCCCGCCGCCCGCGGCAGGCCCAATTCCGTTTTCTGCCGTATGCCCGCTTTCCTGGCCCTGGTCCGGTGTACGCGTGAGGCCGGGGCGAGCGGCGGGGCGTACGGCGGCGACGGTGGCGTCCAGCCTGGCGAGCACCTCCTCGCGATGGAGGTCGTGAAGGTCGAGGGCGCGCAGCGCCTCGCGGCACTCCGTGACGAACGACTCGACCCCGGCGGCGTCGGCGGGAGCGGAGATCTCCCGCAGGGCGCTCAGGACCTCTTCCAGGCGCAGTGCCTCCTCCGGGGCCGCCACGAAGTCCTGGAACAGCGAGCCGGGGGTCAGCCGGACCCGCCTGCCCCCGGGCAGGACCAGCGCGACGCCGTCCTTGCTGCGGGTCACCCGCCCGGCCAGGCCGCCGTAGTCCTCGCGCAGGAGCGCGTTCAGCACCCGGGTGGCGAGGTATCGTTCCCGCCCGCTCACGGGGCCTGCGCCGTTCACGCGGTCACTCGCGGGTCCCCGGGTCACGCGGTCGCCCGTGGAACCTCGGGTCACGCGGTCGCCCGTGGACTCCCGGCTCATGCGATCACCCACGGGTTCTCCGCGGTGAAGGCCGCGACGGCCGCGTCCACGCGTGCCCGGTCGGGGCCGATCGCGCGGACGATGCCCATGTAGTCGCGGTTGGTGTTGCTCAGGTCGATCCGATCGCCCACGGCGCGCAGCGGCCGGTGCCAGATCCGGACCGGATCGCCGGGCGCGGGGACGATCGTTCCGGGAGACCTCACCACGGTCCCCGGGCGGTCGGCGACCAGGCTCAGCGCGGTCGCATGTCCCCCCACCCGGTCGGGGAGCCTCGGTTCGGCCCCGAGATGCACCCTGAGAACGATTTCGAACAGGGGCGCGTCCAGCATGCTCGCCAGCAGGAAGTCGCAGTGGTCGCCGATCACCCGGTAGTTGACCTCGACGATCCGCGGCCCGGCCGGGGTCATCACGTACTCGGTGTGGCAGGCCCCGAACCCCACCCGCAGCGCCTCCAGCGCCCGCAGCACGTGGTCTCGGCCGGGAGGCGGCTCCCAGTCGAGCCTTTCCTCCACGAAGTGCGGCAGCGGTCCCAGGGTGGTGCGGAAACCGCCGAGCACCCTGATCCGCTCGCCGTCGCCGAGCGTCTCCATCGTGTGCAGCGGCCCGTCGAGATACTCCTCCACGACCAGCGTCTCTCCCGGCCGCCTGTCCCTGATGGCCGCGACGGCCGTCGCGAGCTCGCCCGCGTCGCGGACCAGCACGACGTCCTCGCTGGCCACACCCTCGCGCGGCTTCACGACCGCGGGGAACGGCATGCCGGCGGGCGGTGGGTCGGCCGGCGCCAGCCGCGCGGAACGGACGGTCTCGACTCCGGCGGCGGCCAGTCGCCGCCGGGTGAGCGCCTTGTTCTTGGTGTCGACGCAGGCCCGCCAGTCCTTGCCGGGGAGACCGAAGTAGGAGGCGGCGAGCGCCGTCTCCGCCTGGATGTGGTCGGAGTTCGAGAAGATCGCGTCCGGGACGCGGTGGTGCGCGACGGCGTCGATCACGGCCCGCGCGTCGCGCACGTCGCAGCGGAGCACCTCCGCCCCGGAGTCGCGGTACCGCTCGGGGCGGTCGGTGAGGATCGTGACCTCACAGCCGAGCGCGCGCGCCGCCGGGAGGAAGCCGTCGGTGACCGAGTCGGTCGGCTTGAGCGCGGTGAGGTACAGCCGCAATGCAGGGACCCCCGATATCAGGCAAGGCTAACCTAACTCGGCGATCCTAGCCTGAGGCCGATCAGCACGCGGAGGCGATCGGCCTATTGACAGTACATGTCCGTGTCGTCCGATGATGAGAGTCTTCTCATCTCCATCCCAGCCTGATCTCCCATGACGGCGCCTAGCGTGGACGCCATGAGCCGCAGGACGTCAACCGTCAGCATGGTGATCGGGATACTCGTCACCGCGGTCGCGATGTTCGCGGTCGTGGTGCTGGTCCAAGGCAGTCCGGGCAGCCTCGGAGAGGCCGTCGTGGTCGACGGGGAACGGGCCGAGGAGACGGCCGAGACGGGCACCGCGCAGCCGCGGTCCTCCGGAGACTCCACGGCACCGGCCGGCCCAGGAACCTCGAACGCCTCCGGGGCGCCCGGCGACCAGGAGGCGCGGGACGGCCGGACGCCCCCGGGGCCCGCGACCTCCGGCGAGCCCGGCGCGTCCCGCCTGGCCGGAAGGGAGCGGGCCGAACGGGTGCAGCCCCCACCGCCACCACGAGGCGGGGGAGACGACGACGGCGGCGATGACGGCGGTGGCGATGACGGCGACGACTGAGACGGCGACCGGGACGGCGACCGGGACGGTGACGGCCGGAACGGCGGCGGCAGAGGCGACGGCCGGGCGGTGAGCGCACGGACCCGCATCGTGGGTTGGACGCTCGCGGTCGTCGCCCTCGCCCTGAGCGTCTCGGTGTTCGCCACCTGGACCATCCTGCTGGTCAGGCTCGAGGACCGGGTGAACGCCGAACTGGCCAACGAGGTGGAGAAACTCCACTGGTACGCGAAGAACTCGACCGCCTCCCCGCCGGAACTGCTCCAGGAGTACCTGAAGGTCAACGCGCCCGATCGCCACGAGACCTTCTTCGTGATCCTCGACGGGAAGGTCCGCTGGCGTACGTACGCGGAACCCCCGGCCGTGCTGGACACCGACCGGGCGCTGGTGGCGCGGATGGCCGCCGCGACCGAACCCACCTGGGACTGGGCCCCCAGCACCGCCGGGCTCGTCCGCTGGGCGGTCGCACCCGTGATCGCCGACGGCGAGGTCGAGGGCGCCTTCGTGGCCGTCGTCTTCTACGACCTCGAACGCCGCGAGGTCGTCGAGGCGGTCCGCGTGCTCGGCCTCACCGCGCTGGCGGCGCTCCTCCTGGCCGGGGCGGGCGGATGGTTCGTCGCGGGAAGGGTCCTCGCCCCCGTGCGGCTGGTCCGCCGGACGGCGGAGCGGATCGGCGGCTCCGGCGATCTCAGCCGGCGCCTCACCGTCTCCGGCGACGACGACGTCTCGGCGCTGGCCGCGACCTTCAACCACATGCTCGACCGGCTGGAACGCGCCTTCGCCGTGCAGCGCGACTTCCTCGACGACGCCGGGCACGAGCTGCGCACCCCGATCACGGTCGTCCGCGGCCACCTCGAACTCATGGGCGACGACCCCGAGGAGCGGGCCGCCACCCTTGCCCTGGTCACCGACGAGCTGGGGCGGATGAACAGGATCGTCGACGACCTGATCATGCTCGCCAGATCGGAGCAGCCGGGCTTCCTCACCCTCGGTGAGGTCGAGCTCGCCGATCTCACCGTCGAGGTCGTGGCCAAGGCCCGCGCGCTGGGAGAGCGTCGCTGGCGGGTGGACGAGGTGGCCGAGGAACAGGTCACGGCCGACCGGCAGCGCCTCACCCAGGCGCTGATCCAGCTCGTGGCGAACGCCGTGCGGCACACCGGTCCCGGCGACCTGATCGCGGTCGGTTCCGCCGTACGGGAAGGCAGGGTGGAACTGTGGGTGCGCGACACCGGTCCCGGCGTGCCCGCCCAGGATCGCGAACGGATCTTCAACCGCTTCGTCCGAGGCGCGGGCCGCACCGGGTCGCACGACGGCGCGGGGCTCGGTCTCGCCATCGTCCGCTCCATCGCCGAGGCGCACCGGGGCACCGCGCGGGTCCGCGCGGCCGACGAGGGCGGGGCGCTCTTCCTGATCTCCTTCCCGTACGAGGAGATCCCCGCGACGCTCTCGTACGAGCACTGATGTCCCCGTACGAGGAGAACCCCCGATGTCCTTCCACGCCGCACGGTGTGGAAGGCGCGACCGTGACAGTCCCCCGAGGGAGGAACCGAGGGTGAACCGCATCCTGATAGCCGAGGACGAGGGCCGGATCGCGTCCTTCCTGGAGAAGGGCCTGAGAGGCAACGGGTTCACGACCACCGTCGTCGCGGACGGTGTCGCGGCGTACGAGTACGCCCGTGCCGGTCGCTTCGACCTGATGATCCTGGACATCGGGCTTCCGCTGAGCGACGGCTTCACGGTCCTGCGACGGCTCCGGCAGGAGATGGCGACCATCCCCGTGATCATCCTCACCGCCCGCGACAGCGTCGCCGACACCGTCGCGGGTCTTGAGGGCGGAGCCGACGACTACCTCGCCAAGCCCTTCTCCTTCGAGGAACTGCTGGCACGGGTACGGCTCCGCCTGCGCCCGGAGCGCGTCCCGGAGACGACCGTCCTGCGCGTCGGTGACCTCGCCCTGGACCTGCGGACCCGGCGGGCTCACGTGGGCGAGCGCTCCGTCGACCTGTCCACCCGCGAGTTCGCCCTCGCGGAGATCTTCTGCCGCCACCCCGACCAGGTTCTCACCCGCCAGCAGCTGCTCAGCCACGTGTGGGGGTTCGACTTCGACCCCGGCTCGAACGTGGTGGACGTCTACGTCCGCTACCTGCGCCGCAAGCTGGGAAACCAGCGGATCGAGACCGTCAGGGGGTCCGGCTACCGCCTGCGAGTCCGGTGAGAGTCCTCTCATCCCGTGCTCATGATGGGTCCACCGGCCACCGGAAATCTGGAGTCATCCGCACAGAAGGTGCGCAACGACTTTCAGGAGGGCCAGATGAGCCTGGTACTACGGCGGACCCTGCTCGCCATCGCGATCACCCTCGGACTCGGGACCACCGGCGTCCTCGCCGGTGTCCCGGCGGCCCAGGCATCCGCGTTCCCGGTTCCGCCCACGGCGGTCGCCAACGTCGCGGACGACGACGATGACGATGACGATGACGACAGAGGTGGTGATGACGACGACGGCGGTGACGACGACCGCGACGACCGCGATGACGGCGATGACCGCGATGACAAGGACGACCGGCGAGCCGGACCCGCCGACGACCGGGACGACGACCTCCCCCGGGGCGGCGTGGAAACCGGCCAGGGCAGCACGTCGCGCGATGACGATGACGACGACGACGATGACCGGGCGCCCGCCGGTGGCGTGGACACGGGCCAGGGCGGTACGTCGCGCGATGACGATGACGACGACGATGACCGGGCGCCCGCCGGTGGCGTGGACACGGGCCAGGGCGGTACGTCGCGCGATGACGATGACGACGACGATGACCGGGCGCCCGCCGGTGGCGTGGACACGGGCCAGGGCGGTACGTCGCGCGATGACGATGACGACGACCGTGCTCCGGCCGGTGGGGTGGAGACCGGGTTCGGTGGGACGGCCGAGAAGGAGGGCGTGCCGCTCTGGGTGCCGGCGGGACTGGCCGGTGCCGGGCTCCTGGCGGGCGGCGGCTTCTGGTTCAGCCGCCGATCCACCTCGGGGAGCTGACCGTGCGGACTCCCGGTGCCCTCGTGGCGGCTCTCTCCACTCTCTCCGCCCTCGTGGCCATGACCGCGTGCTCCACCGAGGTCGCCGCGCACAGCGCCCCTACAGCCTCCACGGCTTCCACGGTCTTCACCGCCGCCCAGGTCGTACGACCTCCGGCCAGGGGTGAGGTCGCCGACCCGGTGCGGCTCCGCGTCCCGGCGATCGGGGTCTCCACCGCGGTGATCGCGCTGAAGCTGGACGCGAGGAACAAGCTGGTCGCTCCGGTGCGCTTCGACAGGGTGGGCTGGAACAAGGCCGGTCCCGAGCCCGGCGAGGCCGGTGCGGCGGTCATCGCCGGGCACGTGGACTCCAGAACGGGACCCGCTGTCTTCCACCGGCTCGGGAAGCTCCGTCCGGGACACCGCGTCCACGTCGACAGGGCCGACGGAAGCACGGTGACGTTCACCGTCCGGCGCCTGGCCCGCTTCCCGAAGAGCCGGATCCCCGACAGGCAGGTCTACGGCTCCGCCAAGGGAGCCGAGCTGAGGCTCATCACCTGCGGCGGGACCTTCGACCGCGAGCGGCGCAGCTACCGTGACAACGTGATCGTGTTCGCGAGCTGACGGCTCGGCGCCCCGGGGGCAGCCGGGTGGAGCGTGCCACGAGAGGCGCGGGTATCGGGAGAGAGGTCCCGGTACCCGCGCCTGCGTCGTGTTCCCGTCCCTGGGTCCCCGGTCGCACCTCGGCTCGTGCCGGAGGAGCCTGGAAAAAGCCGGGGGAGCCCGGGGAACCCCGGACCGGGGGAAGCGGGAACGGGGAGAGGGAGGAGGGAAAAGCCGGTGATGTGCTGGAACGCGTACCGCCCGCTCCCGCCCGTACGCCGGGAAGGGCGGAGAGGGTCCCGTCCGGCGGCATAGTATGTGCACTCGGTTGGGGAGGCGGAACAGCGTGGAGATCACGGCGCAAGAAGGACTGTTGGGGCCGCTGCTGCTCGCGCGCAGTGCCATCGACCGGTCGGCGGTGCTTCGCGGCGACGCCGAATGGCTCGAAAGGACCTGGGCGGACACCGCGACCAGGGTCGTGGTCGTCGACGACGGGCAGGCGCTGGTCCGGCACAGTGGCGGAGAGGTCAAGCTGGTCCTGCTGCCCACCGCCGACGCGCCGGAGGGGGAGCGCTACCTGCTCGGTGTCGACGCCGAGGGCGTCGCCTACTTCGCCGTGGCCGCGCCGCTGGCCGACAGCGTCCACAACGGTTCCTTCACCCGGATCGTCTCCCCGCTGGCCCCCTCGGAGCTGGCGGAGGACCAGACCCTCACCGCGGGGCTCCGCCAGGTGGGGTCGTTGCTGGGCGACCTGGACGCCGGGCTGCTGGTGTACGCGGTCGCCCTGGACGCCTGGCACTCCACCCACGAGTTCTGCCCCCGGTGCGGGAGCGGCACCGAGGTGCGCGCGGGCGGGCACGTGCGCGTCTGCCCCAAGGACGGCAGCCAGCACTTCCCCCGGGTCGACCCCGCGGTGATCATGCTGATCCACGACGACGATGACAGGTGCCTGCTGGCCAGGGGGCCGCAGTGGCCGGAGGGGCGGCTGTCGGTGCTGGCCGGGTTCGTCGAGCCGGGCGAGTCGCTGGAGCACGCCGTGGCGCGCGAGGTGGCCGAGGAGGTCGGTGTGCGCGTCGCCGAGCCGCGCTACATGGGCAGCCAGCCCTGGCCGTTCCCGCGCAGCCTGATGCTCGGCTTCTTCGCGCGGGCCACGTCGACGGAGTTCGTCCTCGACCCCGAGGAGATCGCCGAGGCTCACTGGTTCAGCCGCGCCGAGCTGCGGGCCGCGACGGAGAGCGGCGAGGTGCGCCTGCCGTCCGAGGTGTCGATCGCCCGCAGGCTCATCGAGACCTGGTACGGCGAACCGCTGACCGGCGACTGGTGACCCCGCCCGCCGCGGGGAGGCCTCATCACCGACCGGCAGCCGACCAGCCGTCCTGGGCGGGGCCGTCCGGGTGGAGGCCGTCCCGGCAGACGGGAGCCCCGGTGTCCGTGGAGGCGGAACCGGGGCTCGGGTGTCGCGGGGGAGCGGCTACACGCTCGCGCCCGCCAGGATGCGCTTGAGTTCGATCACCGAGGGGTTGGTCCTGACGATCCGGCCGGTGGGGGAGTCGACCACGACGGTGGGTACGACCTGGTTGCCGTTGTTGACGCTCATGACGAACGTGGCGGCGTCCGGGTTGCTCTCGATGTCGACCTCGTTGTAGGAGATCCCCTCGCGACTGAGCTGGCTCTTCAGTCGCTTGCAGGGGCCGCACCAGGTTGTGGTGTACACAGTCAGCGCCATGTCGTGAGAAATCCCCTCATGTGATGTCCGGCGCCATTGGCAACAAAGCGAGGGCCGTTCATCTTCCCGATGAGCCGTTCATCTTCCCGGTGAGAGCAGCTTCTCCGCGACCCACTGCTGAACCCGCTCCGCCACGCCGGGCAGCCGGTAAAGAGGCGCGCTGTGCTCGATGCCGGGCTCGGTGACGATCGTCACCGGCACGCCGACCTGGCGCAGGTGCTCCTTGAGCTGCTTGCCGTGCTCCGGCGACACGAACTCGTCCTCCGAGTGCACGACCAGCATGGGCGCGTCACCGCGGCTCGCGTGCCACGGGACCTCCATGCTCGCCCATACCCGGGCGCACTTGCCGGTGGGCTCACAGCCTCCGGCGAGCTTGATGGCCGACTCGCGCAGCTTGCGCTTCTCCAGGTCGAAGGTGTCGGCGCCCTCGGTGTACGCCGTGAGCGGGGAGATCACCGGGGAGATGCCGACCACACCGCGCAGACCGGACAGGCGGCTCTTGTAGGTGCCCGCCGCACCGGCCAGATGGCCTCCGGCGGAGAAGCCGACGATCACGTAGTTGTTCGGGTCGAAGGACCACAGCGCCGCGTGCCGCCGCGCGGTGGCGATCGCGTCGAGGGTGTCGGTGCGCTGGGCCGGCCAGGAGGCGTCGGTGGAGAGGCGGTAGTTGATGTTGAAGACGACGTAGCCCTGCTCGGCGTAGCTCCGGCTTATCTCGGTCATGTACTTCTTGTCACCCGACGACCACCAGCCGCCGTGGATCAGGAAGACGCCGGGCCGCTTCAGCTCGTCGGTCTGGTACCAGACGTCCATGCGCTGGCGAACGTGCGGGCCGTACGTGACGGTGTTGACGACGGTGCCCTGGGTCAACGGGTCGGGCTCCGCCACCGGAGGGGGTGTCGGGTTGCCCTCGCGGGCCCTTCCCGTGCCGCTCTTCGAGGTACCGGTCTTCCCCGCGCCGACCTTCCCGGCCTCGGTCGCGTCGGCTCCGGCGGCCCTGGTCTCGGCCGCGTCCGCAGAGGTCCTGCCGGCACCGGTCCTGCTGACACCGGCCACCCCCACGCTGGCCACCCTCACGCTGGCCCTCGCCGTGCCGTACGTGCCGGTGTCCGCCCTGTCCGCTCCGGACCTCGCCGTACCGGTCCTGGCCGTGTCGGTGGTCCCTCCGGCGCCGGCCTTCGCCGGGCTGGGCGTACCGCTGGGCTGGGCTGGAGTCGAGAGCACGTGGGCATGCGCGGTCGTGTACACCACCGCGGGTCCGATCATCGCCGCCGCCAGGGCGAGCGCACCCACGGTTACCCCAGTTCGCACGGGCCTCTTCCTTCCCCGGAATCGTTCGGCCCCCATTGTGGAGTAAAAAGCCCGCTTTGTGCATCTCGACGAACCACATAGGTTGACGGCGGCAAGTTGCCAGAATGACTGATGCTTGGCCGGTGACTGGGAGGATGTTGCCGCCCGGTCCGTTCGACCGCGTGTGTTCGACTGCGTGTAAGGAGGCTCCGTGGGGCCCGACGACGTTCTGGCGGCACTGGATCCCGAGCAGCGTGAGGTGGCCGAAGCCGTCCGGGGGCCGGTCTGCGTCCTCGCCGGAGCCGGGACGGGCAAGACCCGCGCCATCACCCACCGCATCGCGCACGCGGTCCACAGCGGGGTGGTCGACGCCCAGGGCGTGCTGGCGGTGACGTTCACCACACGCGCGGCCGGTGAGCTCAGGCAGCGGCTGCGGCAGCTCGGCACGCCGGGCGTGCAGGCGCGCACCTTCCACGCCGCCGCGCTGCGCCAGCTCACCTACTTCTGGCCGCGCGTCATCGGCGGCGACCCGCCCAGGGTGATCGAGTCGAAGCTGCCGCTGCTGATCGACGCCTGCCGCTCCCTGCGCAAGAACCAGGACCGCTCCGAACTGCGCGACATCGCCTCCGAGATCGAATGGGCCAAGGTCACCCAGATCGCCCCCGAGGACTACGCGGAGGCCGCCAGGAAGGCGGGCCGCACCTCGCCCGTGCCCCCCGAGGAGGTCTTCCGGCTCTACGAGGCCTACGAGAACCTCCGCCGCGAGCGGCACCTGGTCGACTTCGAGACCATCCTGGAGCTCACCGCGGCCGTGATGACCGAGCACCGCGAGGTGGCCTCCCAGATTCGCCAGCAGTACCGCTACTTCGTGGTCGACGAGTACCAGGACGTCAACCCGCTGCAGAAGCTGCTGCTCGACACCTGGCTCGGCGGGCGCGACGACCTGTGCGTGGTCGGCGACCCCAACCAGACGATCTACTCCTTCACCGGCGCCACCCCCCGCTACCTGACCGGCTTCTCGGTCGAGCACCCCAACGCCACCGTGATCAAGTTGGTCCGCGACTACCGCTCCACCCCCCAGGTCGTCTCCCTGGCCAACCGGGTGCTCGACAGGGCGCGGACCCCGCACAAGCTCGCCCTGATCGCCCAGCGCCCGGACGGCCCCGAACCGGTCTTCACCGAGTACGACGACGAGACCGCCGAGGCGGAGGGCGTGGCGCGGGCGGTGAAGAAGCTCGTCGGTGGCGGCGTGCCGACCCGCGAGATCGCCGTGCTGTTCCGGGTCAACGCCCAGTCCGAGGCGTACGAGCAGGCCTTCGCCAAGGCCGGCCTGCCGTACGTGCTGCGCGGCGCCGACCGCTTCTTCGAGCGCCCCGAGGTCCGCCAGGCGGTCGTGCTGCTGCGCGGTGCCGCCCGCTCGGCCGAACCCGGCGACACGCTCGTCTCGACCGTGCACCACATCCTGTCCGGCATCGGGCTCACCCCCGAGGCACCCGGCGGTGGCAAGGCCCGGGAGAAGTGGGAGTCGCTGAAGGCCCTGGCCGACCTCGCCGAGGACCTCGCCGCCACCGGCGCCGACCTGCCCGCCTTCGTCGCCGAGCTGGAGCGCCGGGCCGGGGAGCAGCACGCGCCGCCGGTCGAGGGCGTCACCCTGGCCTCGCTGCACGCCGCCAAGGGTCTGGAGTGGGACGCGGTCTTCCTCGTCGGCGTCACCGAGGGCATGCTGCCGATCATCTACGCCGAGACGCTCGACCAGATCGAGGAGGAACGCCGCCTCCTGTACGTCGGCGTCACCCGCGCCCGCGCCCACCTGAGGCTGTCGTGGGCGCTGGCGCGCTCGCCCGGCGGGCGGCGTTCCCGCAAACCCTCCCGCTTCCTGGACGGGCTCACCGGCCGCTCCGCGCAGAAAAGCCGCGCCGCCGCCCCGGCCGCGGCGGCCGATCGCCGTCAGGTCGCCGCTCCGATCAGCTGCCGGGTCTGCGGCAAGACCCTGGCCGCCGCCGCCGAACAGAAGCTCGGCAGGTGCGCCGGCTGTCCCGCCGACTACGACGAGTCGCTGCTCGAGTCGCTCAAGTCCTGGCGTACGGGAGTGGCGAAGCACGAGAAGATCCCCCAGTGGGCGATCTTCACCGACGTCACCCTCCAGGCCATCGCCGAACGGGCGCCGCTCTCGGAACAGGACCTGCTGGCGATCACCGGAATCGGACGCGTCAAACTGGATCGTTATGGCGAGGCGGTGCTCGAACTGTGCCGTATCGCTGCGAACCGGACGGAGGGCGCGTGAACGAGGCGTTAAAGGAGCTCCTGGACCTGCTCGACCTGGAGCAGATCGAGCTCGACATCTTCAGAGGGCGTAGTCCGGAGGAGCGCATCCAGCGTGTCTTCGGTGGCCAGGTGGCCGCCCAGGCACTGGTCGCCGCGGGACGGACGGTGCCCGACGACCGCAACGTCCACTCGCTGCACGCCTACTTCATCCGTCCCGGCGACCCGGCCATCCCGATCGTCTACAACGTCGAGCGGGTCCGCGACGGCCGGTCCTTCACCACCCGGCGGGTGGTGGCCGTCCAGCACGGCAAGGCGATATTCACGATGTCGGCCTCCTTCCACGTGACGGAGACCGGTGTCGAGCACCAGGCGGTCACGATGCCCCAGGTGGCCGATCCCGAGGGCCTGCCGCTCTTCCAGGATCGGATGCTCCAGGCCGTGGGGACGGATTCGCCACTGCGCGAGTGGGTGTCCAGGCCGAGGCCGGTGGACGCCCGCTACGTGACGCCCCTCACCTGGGAGGCCTACCGCGACCCGGAGCTGCGCGGTTCAAACACCGACGTGTGGTTCCGCTACGACGCGGAACTGCCCGACGATCCGCTGCTGCACGTGGTGCTCGCCGCCTACGCCTCCGATTTCACCCTGGTCGACACCGTGCTGCTGACCCACGGCCTGGCATGGGGCGCGTCCAACCTCTCCGGTGCCTCGCTGGACCACGCGATGTGGTTCCACCGCCCTTTCCGCGTGGACGAGTGGATGCTCTACGCCCAGGAGTCGCCCTGGTCGGGGGCGGCGAGAGGGCTCGCCAAGGGAGAGATGTTCACCCGGTCCGGAGAACTGGCCGTGTCGGTAGTGCAGGAGGCGATGATCCGCGTGAGATAGTCGCAAAGTCGCAGGTAGAAAATATGTTGCCCCCTCCTGGGGCCGGGGTTTAGGGTCATGGTCAAGCAAGTCGGACGCTACTGTCCGACGATCCACGAATGGAGGTGAGTCCGCTGTGAGGAACATTCTGATGTCGTCCCAGATGGGGCTCACTTCCGCGCGCCGTAACACCGTTCTGTCTTGTGACAGCCAGATCATCCTCGCCGCCGGCGCGGCAGCTCTGGTTCAGCAGGCCAATCCTGCCCATCTTCAGGTCGAGACCGGCCGTTGGTTCGCTCCGATCGCCTTCCCGGCGACGGATGTTCCGGCTGCTCGTAACCGAGTGGGCGACAGCTACGCAGCAACGACCAAGCACATCGGAAACGGTGGACTGCGCGGTCCGCAACCCTGGGGGCATCCTCCGGTCATAACCTGACCGAGGAAAAAGCCTTCAGGCCGCGGATCCGCACCCAGGATCCGCGGCCTTCTTGTTTGTCCGCGTCATTCCTGACCCCCACCCCAAGAGGTAATCGAAGATCAACACCTAGCTGAGAGGTGAAGCAGATGGGGGCCCAGACGGTCATGGACCTGATCGACGAAGCCACAATCCCCTGTCGTACCGACCCCGACCTGTGGTTCGCCGAGTCTCCGGAGGACGTGGAGTTCGCCAAGGCGCTCTGCGGAGGCTGCCCGATCCGTGAGGCCTGCCTGGCCCGCGCGCTGGAGCGCGAGGAGCCGTGGGGCGTCTGGGGCGGCGAGCTCGTCCTGCGGGGGGCGATCGTCCCCCGGAAGCGTCCGCGCGGGCGTCCCCGCAAGAACCCGGTCGCTGCCTGAACGATCCGGTCGCTGCCCGGACCGCCAAGCACCATGAACCACCGAGAACCGCACACCACCGAACCACCGAGAACCTGAACCACCGAGAACCCGAGCCATTACGAGCCGGGCGTTTCCGAAAGGACCATCCCGATGAGCTACTTCACCGCCAGAGGCCTCGACCTGTCGTCTATGCAAGAAGAACTGGTCCGTGACCGAATACGGACCCTTCACCGCGAGGCGGAGGAGCATCGCAGGGCCGCCGGCCTTCAGCGCCTCCAGCGCGCGAAGCGCGACGCGGAGCGTGCCTCGGCGCGCCTGCGGAGCGCGATCCTGCGCCTCGTCTGATCTGTCGTGTCTGTTCGGTAAGAACCGGCGGCGACGTGTGGAGAACGCACGAAAGACGCACGTGGTCGCACGCGAGACGGATCGAAGAACGAGACGGACGAGAAAGGCGAGACGGACGAACGAGGGGTGACCCGCTCCGGCGGGTCACCCCTCAGACGTCTCGCCAGGCCCGCCATGCCACGGGACGCCGCCGGACGTCGTGGAGCATCGCGGGGCAGGGATGCCGGGGGATGTCGCGGGACACCCAAGGACTCCGAAGGACACCGAGAGGCGGCATGGGATGTCGCCGAACGCCGCGGGGCATCGCGGACAGGGACGGCGGGGGCGCCGAAGGACGGCGGGGGACGGCGGGGGAATGTCGCCGAAGGACGGTGAGGGACGGCGGGGGAATGTCGCCGGGCGCCGAGGGGGTCGAGGGGCGCCCGGGGAAGGAAATATCCCTCAGGCGCTGGTGAGGGTGGGTTCTCCCGAATCCTCGTCGGTGAATCCGGGGACCCAGCGGATGACCTCCTCACGGAAGCGGGCGGTGGCGCCGAGCTGGCAGAGGACGCCGACCCCCGCCGCGTGCACGCGGTGGATGAGGACGTACGAGGCGGGCAGGTTGAGCTGGCGCACCACGTTGCCGGGACGCAGGTCGGTGGCCGTGGCGGCCTGCCGCTGGAGCCACTCCCTGCTGAACGAGAACTCCTCCACGGCGGTCGGCTCGACGTAGGGAGCCAGGAACGCCCGCAGGGCTTCGGGGTCGATCTCGATGTGCGGCTGGATGAAGCCCTCGTCACGCAGGCCCTGCACCACGGTCGACATGTCGCCGTTGTTGAAGATGCGGGTCAGTTTTCCGAAGACCGATGGGTATCCGTCGGGCATCCGGTTGACCGCGCCGAAGTCGAGCACGCACATCCGGCCGTCCTCGACGATCCGGAAGTTGCCCGGATGGGGGTCGGCGTGGAGCATGCCCAACCGCGCGGGCGAGGAGAACAGGAAACGGACGAGCTGGAGTCCGGCCCGGTCGCGCTCCTCCTGGGTGCCGTCGGTGATGATCCGCGACAGTGGGGTGCCGTCGACCCATTCGGAGACGAGCACCTGCTCGTTGGCGGCGATCACGTCCGGGATCAGGAAGTCGGGGTCGTCCTTGTACTCCAGGGCGAAGGCGTGCTGGGCCTCGGCCTCGCGAAGGTAGTCGAGCTCCTCGACCACCCGCTCGCGCAACTCGCTCAGGACGGCCTTGATGTCGAGGCCGGGCAGCAGCACCCCGAAGAGCTTGCCGAGCCGGGACAGCTGGGTGAAGTCGGAGAGCAGAGCCTTGCCCGCCCCCGGATACTGGATCTTGACCGCGACCGTCCGGCCGTCGTGCCAGACCGCCTTGTGCACCTGCCCGATCGACGCGGCGGCGGCCGGCCTGTCGTCGAACGACAGGAAGTTCTCCCGCCAGTCGTCGCCCAGCTGCTCGACGAGGACCTTGTGCACGGTCGCCGCCGGGAGCGGCGGGGCCGCGTCCTGGAGTTTGGTCAGGGTGGCGCGGTACGGGCCGGCGATCTCGGCGGGCAGTGCCGCCTCGAAGATGGACAGAGCCTGGCCGAGCTTCATCGCCCCACCCTTGAGCTCTCCGAGAACCTTGAAGATCTGCTCGGCGGTGCGTTCCTGGATTTCCTGGGCGACGATCTCGGCGGACTTTCCCCCGATCCGTTTTCCGAGACCGAGAGCGGTGCGGCCGGCGAACCCGATCGGCAGGGCCGCCAGCTTGGCGGAGCGCGCAACGGCGCGGCGCGGAAGGTCACTCACCTTGGTTGGCGGCGCGTCCACTGGTACAGCGAGACGCCGCTCCCTCCCTTCGCTGTGTGTCCGTCAGCGGCAGGTAGCCGACGCGACCATTGTTAGCGAACCCAACTCGTTTCGGAAGCAACGACATTGAGGATGAACACTCCAGGATCGCCTCTTCCAGCTCAAATCTGGCAATATTTCCATTGTGCTGTTTGTCACAGCGGGTTCACGGCCGTCGATCACAGCGAGTGCGTGACCTGCCGCCGACGCCGCCACCAGCGTCGACAGCGCCGTGCCACACGCGATTTCTCCCGCGGGGAAGCCGCCCAGCCGGGCACTGACGACGGGCCATCCGGGGTCACGATCCCGTCGGGTCAGATCCAGGCAGTGCAGACACGTGCTCCGTCCGGGCAGCACCAGAGGGCCGACCGACCCGGAGCCCTCGAAGGCGGTGACCAGCAGATGCGGAATCTCCCACTCGACGAGCTCCCTGACCAGGAGACCGTCCAGCGGCACCACCGGTGCGAGCACCGCCAGGTCCGGAGGCCTGGCCCCGTCGGCCAGCTGGGCCGCCCCGTCGCCGGTCCAGGCCGTGAGACCGGGCGCCAGCCTCTTGGCCACCGCGACCGCGCCGTCCTGCCTGCTCATCCCCACCTCCGTCCAGCCGAGGCCACCGGGGACGACATCCCGTCGCCGAGCCGTACCGGGATCGATGACGCAGATCCGGCCGACCCCGGAGGCTGCGAGCAGGCCGACGACCTGCGCGCCCACCCGGCCCGCGCCGTAGACCCGCACCTGGGCCTCTCGCCGGCGCTCCAGCGCGGCGAGCCCACCGTCGATCGTGCCCGGAGTGAGGGAGAGCGCGTCGAGATCCGGCTGGAGCCGATCACGCTCGGCCATCGCGAGCGTGCGCAGCGGACCTGGACCCGCACCCGCGTCGTCCACCACGCCACGGCTGACCAGCAGGTCGAGCAGGGTCCGGCCGCGCTCCTCACCGAGACCCGCCTCGGCGGCGCCGGCCAGCACGCCCGCGAGATCCCGTACGCCGTCGAGGCTCTCCACCCAGCGGCGGACCTCGGGTTCGAGATCGGTCAGCACCACCGCGTGGCGGGGATGCAGCCCGAACTGCAGGGTGCGCCCGTCACGGGCGACGCGGCGCAGAGCGGGCTTCAGACGTGGTCGCATCGGAGAACCTTTCCTCGGGGCGGCCTGCGGATGACCGGTGAGCGGGGGACGAGCAGGCCGGGGGTGGCTGGGTGTGCCAGCGTGGCATGGCCCCACACGGTCCCGGACGCCTTTTCCCGCGCCTGTGGATAACTCCCGTCCTGTGGACAACCCGCCCCTGGGATTAATCAGAAATGAGCCTTCCGTTCCCTCCGTCCCGGGGATACGCCCGTCTCGGGGACGTGTGGATTTCCGCCTCTCCCGGACGAGGGGTGTCCGTTCCGCTCACCGGGGCGGGAAATCCGTCTCGCCTTCCGGGACGGGAAACGGCAGGGGAGACGGGCAGATGGTTTCGAGGGCGACGTGAAGGAGGGGGACGACGGTGGCGGGCCAGGGAGCCTGCGGGGCAGGCGGAGGGCAGGCGGTCCCGGGAGGTGGTGGGCGGGAGAGGGTGGGTTACGCTCCCCGGCATGGACGAGCTCTTGGTCGACCGGCGTGACGACGGCGTCGCGGTGCTCACTCTGAACCGCCCCGATCGGCGCAACGCGATGACCGACGGAATGACCGCCCGGTGGCGGCTGGCCGTCGCCGATCTCGCGGCGGACCGCGACCTCCGGTGCGTCGTCGTCACCGGGGCGGGAAACGCGTTCTGCTCCGGAGGAGACCTGTCCTGGCTCGCCGAGCGGGCCGCCGAGGGAGTGCCCGCACTGCGCGAGCGGATGCTCGGTTTCTACCGGACCTGGCTGGCTATCGCCGACCTGGAGGTACCGACCATCGCCGCCGTCAACGGCTCGGCCGTCGGAGCGGGACTGTGCCTCGCCCTCGCCTGCGACCTGGTCTACGCCGCCGAGGAGGCCAAGCTGCTCGTCCCCTTCACCTCGCTCGGCCTGCACCCCGGCATGGCGGCGACCTACCTGCTGCCCAGGGTCGCGGGGGTGGGCGTGGCCCGGGAGATGTTGCTCACGGGACGGACGATGACGGGCGCGGAGGCGGCACCCGCGGGGTTGGTGACCAGGGCGTTTCCCCGCGAGTCGCTGATGGCCGAGGTGATGGGGATCGCGTCGCGCACGGCGGCCGGCGCGCCGGCCGCCACCCGGCTCACCAAGATCGCCCTGGCGGGTGGCGGGCACGCCGACCTCGACGCCGCGCTGCGCTGGGAATCTCTTGCCCAGCCGGTCACGATGATCTCCGACGACATGCTTGAAGGGCTGGCGGCCCAGAGAGAACGACGGGCTCCGCGATTCGGCAACGCATGAGACGGCTGATATCCAGGTTAATTAGATAAGTCACGGTCATAGTTGATCACCCGTGTTGAACAATCGACGAACGGGGATTGACCAGCGGGAACGTGTTCTACCCCCTGGTGTGAATTCGCCATTCTCGGCTACCGTTCATATGTGCCCCCCGAGACAGTCGAGGTCCGCCGCAGTTCTCGCCGCCGGCGGACGGTTTCTGCGTACCGCGACGGCGAGAAAACGATCGTGCTCCTCCCCGCCGGTCTGAGTAGCACCGATGAGGAACAATGGGTGCGCCGTATGCTCGATCGCCTGGCGGCCAAGGAGCAGCGCAGACGTCCCTCCGACGACGATCTGCTCGATCGGGCCGTCGATCTGTCGGCCCGCTATCTGGGTGGGGAGGCGAAGCCGTCGAGCGTGCGCTGGGTGGAGAACCAGCAGCACCGCTGGGGCTCGTGCACCCCTGATCACGGCACCATCAGGATCTCCACGCGGCTGCGGGGCATGCCGTCGTGGGTGGTCGACTACGTGATCATGCATGAGCTCGTCCACCTGCTGGTGCCGAGTCACGGCTCGCGCTTCTGGGCGCTTGTGGAACGCTATCCCAAGGCCGAGCGGGCGCGGGGCTTCCTGGAGGGATTCTCCACGGCGGCACACGGTTCCGCGGAGGAATGTTGACAGAAGATCGAGTGGTGGCCGTTCTCGTCACGCCCTCCGCGGCGGACGCGGCTCCCCCGGGAGTCGACGCCACCGACTTCCTCACCGCCGTCGCCGAAGACGCCTACGAGCTCGTCGCCGGCCTGGACTTCGTCTCTCCCGTCGTGGTGACGAGCGTCCCGGGCATGGAGGAGATCGTTTGGCCGGGCACCCCGGTCGTCGAGATCCCCGATCTTTCCGGCAGCGCCCTGGTCGAGGCGGCCTTCGCGGCCCTGCCGTACGGCGAGCAGGCGGTCCTGCTGAGCGCCGACGCGCCCGACCTGCCCCCGCTGCTCATCGGCAAGCTCTTCCGCGAGCTCGGCAGGGCCAGGATCGCCGTCTGCCCGGACGCGGGGGGCGGCACGGTCGCGCTGGCCGCCCATCTGCCCTATCCGGACTGGGCCGCGGTGGGCTTCGACGACCTCGATCCGATCAAGACGCTCCGCGCCTCCGCGCCCGGCAGCCGCATGGTCGCGAGGGGCCCGGGCTGGCACCGCCTGCGCACCCCCGGCGACATCCGCCTCCTCGACCCGGGCCTGGAAGGCTGGGACAACACACGGGCGCTGCTCTCGCCCTGAGGTCTCGGGTGATCGAGCGCCCGGCCGCCCGTCCCCGGCCGTCCGGGTCCTCGAGACCGGGTGCCCGTCAGGGTGGGGGCAGGCGCAGGTCGGCGAAGACGGCCCGGTGGTCGGTGCCGGGAACGGTGTGCACGCTGACCGTGTTCACTCCCACCCGCCGGTCCACCACGACGTGGTCGATCGTGATCAGCGCGGGGACGCGCTTGTTGACCGGCCACGTGGGGGTGAGACCCTCCCCGGCGCTGTCGGCCGCGTCCAGATAGCCGCGGCTCAGAAAACGGCGCATGGCCGCGTGGTCGAGGCTGGCGTTGAAGTCGCCGGCGAGGATGCGGATCGTGTCGGGCGCGGCGGAGGGCAGCGCGTCCAGCGCCGCCGTCCAGTCGTACACCTGCCTGCCCAGCGGCGGGAAGGGATGCACGTCGACGATCTCGACGGGCCTGGCGCCGGGCACGGTCATCAGCGCGGCGGGCATGTTGTGCCCGATCGCCTCGAACAGGTTCTTCCTGGGGGTCAGCGGATACCGCGCGTACAGACCGCTGCCCCCGGCGCTCCACTCCGGCTCCAGCACCTGGTACGGCATGATCTTCTCCAGCCCGGCCGCCTCCAGCTTCTCGACCATCCCCGGTGTCAGCTCCTGGGTGCTGAGCACATCCGGGTCCAGCCGCCGGACCAGATCCATCACGGCGCCGGGTTCGGCGTGCCCGAACAGCGTGTTGAGCGTCAGCACCCGCAGGGGCGTCCCCGTCACGGGCTCCCCGGAGCTCAAGGCCCTGGGAAGCACGCTGAGGCCGAGCGCCGCGGCGGTGACCAGCGCCACGGCCGTCACCGTCCGGTTGCGGGCCAGCGCGGACAGCAGCACCGGCACGAGCGAGGCCGCGGCCACGTACGGGGTACCGGTCATGAGCTGGGTGGTCAGCGAGTCGCGTTCGAGCCCGGCCACCCGGGCCACCGCCCAGGCGGCGAACGGGGTCACCGCGGCCCAGGCGAGGCTTCTGGGAATCCTCCAGCGGCGGCGCCGCGCCGGCGGCACGACCGTGCCCCCGGCGCCTTCGACGCCCCTGTCAGCCACGATGTCCACACTCACAGTGCCCCGATCCGCTCCGTACAGCCTGATGAGGACGAAGATATCCGGGGAAAGGTGAGACACGCGTAAAACGGTCCAACGCCCTCGGGGCATGCCCAGGACGGCCCGGAACCGGTCGCCGAGCCGTGCGAGGCCGAGCGTCCGGTCACGTGGAGCGCAGAACCTCGCGGGCGCGGCGGGCCAGGCGACGCGTCGCCTCGTCGGAGAGCTCGGGGATCTCCTCCACCGGGAACCAGCGCAGGTCGAGCGACTCGGCGCTGATCACGGCCTCCACGCCGGCGGGGGCGACGGCGCCGTACTCGACGTCGAGGTGGCTGCTGTGCGGCGGGTGGCACCAGACCAGGTGCCGGTCGAGCGCGAGCGGGCCCGGCAGCAGCCGCAGGCCCGGGATGCCGGACTCCTCGGTGGCCTCACGCAGCGCCACCGCCTCCAGGGAGGCGTCGCCGCGCTCGCAGTGCCCTCCCATGGGCAGCCACATCCCGGCCTTGGGGTGCAGCGTCAGCAGCACCCGCTCGCCGTCGTGGGAGAGCACCGCGGTCGTGGCCGTCAGGTGGCCGGGGACGCACTCGCGCCACATCGCGTCGTCATTGGCGTGGAGGTGCTCCAGGAACTCCTTGCGAAGGATCTCCTCGTCGGCCGTGGGCGCGGTCCACCCCGTGAGCACCTCCTTCGCGTCGGCGCGCAGGCTCACACGCCGCCGTCCCGGCCGCCGTCGTCCTTGCGGCCCTTCCCGTCGTCGTCGCCGTCCTGGCCCGGGGCGGCCGGAGGCTCCTGCCGCGGGGTCTCCTCCAGGGACGACAGGTCGAGCTCGGGCTCGCCCCGTACGAACCTGTCGGGGTTGTCGAGGTCGTCGGCGGTGGGCATCAGGTCGGGGTGGTTCCAGACCGCGTCGCGGCCGTCGACACCCCGGTCGGCCTCCAGGGCCTGCCACAGGGCGGCGGCCTCGCGCAGGCGGCGGGGCCTGAGTTCGAGGCCGACGAGCGTGGCGAAGGTCTGCTCGGCGGGGCCGCCGGTCGCCCTGCGGCGCCGTACGGTCTCCGACAGCGCGGTCGCCGAGGGGAGCTTGCCGTCCGCGGCGCCGTCCACGACGGTGCCGACCCAGCCCTCGACCAGGGCGAGCATGGTCTCCAGCCGGGACAGGGCGGCCTTCTGCCGCTCGGTCTCCTCGGGCTTGAGCAGGTTGCCGCCGCTCAGCGCCTGCTGGAGCTGCTCGGGGTTGTTGATGTCGAGCCCGCGGAGCTGCTCCTCCAGCGCGGAGGCGTCCACCGTGATGCCCTTGGCGTACTCCTCCACGGCTCCGAGCAGGTGCGCGCGCAGCCACGGCACGTGCTGGAACAGCCGGTGGTGGGCCGCCTCGCGCAGGGCGAGGTAGAGGCGGATCTCCTCGGCGGGAGTCTCCAGACCCTGGCTGAACGCCGCGACGCCGCCGGGCAGCAGGGCGGCGTTGTCCGACAGCGGCAGGCCGATGTCGGTGGAGCCGATCACTTCGAGGGCGAGCGAGCCGACGGCCTGGCCGATCTGCTGGCCGACCATCATGCCGCCCATCTGCTTCATCATCCCCATCAGCGGCCCGGCCATGGCCTGTGCCTCCGGAGGCAGACCGGTGGCGCCGAGCGTGCCGCTCATGGTCTCGACCATGCGGGCGGCGATCGGGTCACAGAGCTTCTGCCAGACCGGGACGGTCTTCTCGATCCACTCGGAACGGCTCCACGCCTGGGGGTTGCTCACCCCGCTCGGTAGGGAGGTGGCCTCGTTGAGCCACAGATCGGCCAGATTCAGGGCGTCGACGATCTGGCGCCGCTCGCCCTCCATGACACTTGGATCGCCCTCGGCGACCACGACGTGCCGTGCGATGTTCTTCGCCATGTCCCAGTTGACGGGACCTGAGGTCGGCGGAGCGGAGAGCATGTCGGCGAACTGGCGCATTGCCGCTGCGATCTGCTCCGGGTTGCCGAACATGGCGAACGGATTCTCGTTGGGGTCGTTTTCCCGACCTGGCAAGTCAGTCACCGCTCTACCTCGTGCAGGATGGAGGAGTCCACATCCGCCACGTTATCCGTCGCATGGCGGGTCAGTGCAAAGTGAGGACCTGGTGCCTACCTCGAAACGCTCCCGGCCCCCCGTCGTCGCCGTCACCGGCGCCGCCTCGGGCCTAGGCCGTGCCTTCCTCGCGAAGGTCGCCTCGTCTGCGGATTTCCGCAGGGTCGTGGCCATCGACGAGCAGCGTGGCGATGTCCCCGACGTCACCTGGCGGGTCCTCGATGTCCGAGATCCGCTCTTGGCGAACCGCATATCTGATATTGACGTGCTCGTGCATCTGGCCGCCGACTACGCGCTCGACGTCAACCCGGCGGAGCGGCGCGCCTACAATCTGCGAGCGGCCCAGACGGTGCTCACCGCCAGCGCCGCCGCACGGGTGCGGCGGGTCGTGCTGGTCACCAGCGCCATGGTGTACGGCGCCGTTCCCGAGAACCCCGTCCCGCTGCCGGAGGGATCGGCGGTCGCCGCCGAGCCCGACACGGGCATGGTCGGCGACCACCTGGAGATCGAGGCGCTGGCCCGGCGCTCCCTGCGCAGCCATCCGGGTCTCGACGTGACCGTGGTCCGGCCCGCCGCGGTGGTCGGTCCCGGCGTCGACAGCGTGGTGACCCGGCACTTCGAGGCGCCCAGGCTGCTGACCGTCAAGGGCTGCAGCCCCCGCTGGCAGTTCTGCCATATGGACGATCTCGTCTCGGCTCTTGAGATGGCGGCGCTGGGCACGGTCTCGGGGGTGGTGGCCGTCGGCGGCGACGGCTGGCTGGAGCAGGAACAGGTGGAGGAGATCTCCGGGCTGCGACGGCTGGAGCTGCCCGCCGGGCTGACCTTCGGGACCGCCCAGCGCCTGCACCGCCTCGGCGTCACCCCGGCCCCGGCCACCGACCTGCACTACGTCGTCTACCCCTGGGTGGTCGACTGCGTCGCGCTGCGCGAGGCCGGATGGAAACCCCAGTGGAGCAACGAGGCCGCCTTCGAGCAACTCCTGGAGTTGCGTGAGGGCAAGCACGCCGTCGTGGGCCGCCGCCTGTCCGGCAAGGAGGCCACGCTCACCGCGGCCGGCGCCACCGTCGCCGTCCTCGGCACCGCGGCGATCGTCCGCGCCGCCCGCAAGAAGCGCCGCCCCTGACGTTCGCGCGGGGCGAACGTTCCGCGATTGGCGTACCGGTTCGTATGAGTTCGCATGAACCATGCGGGTTTGTAGGGGCTCGCATCGTCCACAGGAGGCATGGAGGGCGACGAGGCAGGGTGACCCGGGTGCCCGCCCCCGAGAGGGTGCGCGGCCGAAGGCCGTTTTTCCCGGGCGGTACGCTTTGCGGCGTGGATGTCATCCGGTTGCTCGATATTCGCGACAGCGCGCTCTCCGTCGACGAGGTGCTCGCCGCCGTCGGCGACCACGCCGCGGGCGGCACGACCGTCTTCGTCGGCACGGTACGCGAGCAGGATCACGGAAAGCCGGTCACGAGCCTGTCCTACTCGGCGCACCCGAGCGCCGTGGACGAGCTCCGCCGGGTGGCCGAGAAGATCGCCAAGGATTTCCCCGTGACCGCCCTGGCCGCCGTCCACCGGGTCGGCGACCTGGAACTCGGCGACATCGCGGTCGTCGTGGCGGTCGCCGCGCCACACCGGGGCGAGGCGTTCGAGGCCTCCCGCAGGCTGATCGACGACCTCAAGAGCCAGGTCCCCATCTGGAAGAACCAGCTTTTCACCGACGGCTCCTCCGAGTGGGTCGGGGCCTGCGAGTGAGCCCGGCCGGCGGGTGCGCGGCCGTCGGCGCGGCGGCGTCCGGGTGCGGTTTCATGACCTGTCGTACGGCATAGGCTTTGTCCATGTCCCGACGAGCGCTGACCCTCATGGTGGCGGGCTTCCTCACGCTCATGCTCGCGCTGGTCGGCGCCGTGCTGCCGGTGCCGTACGTCGTGCTGAGCCCCGGGCCGACCGAGAACACGATCGGCGACGTCGACGGCAAGCCGGTGATCAGCGTCGAGGGACACCAGACGTATCCGACGGAAGGCAAGCTCAGCCTCGTCACCGTCGCCTACCAGGGCGGGCCCGGCACCAGGATCGACCTTTTCAGCGCGCTCAGGGGATGGATCGATCCCACCATCGCGGTCGTGCCCGAGGAGACGATCTTCCCTCCGACGACCACCGCGAAGGAGGTCGAGCAGCAGAACACCCAGGAGATGACCAACTCCCAGGACGACGCGACCGCGGCGGCGCTGACGGAGTTGAAGATCCCCTACAGCTCGGTCGTGACCGTGGCCTCCACCGAGAAGGGCCTGCCGGCCGACGGGAAGTTCAAGGTCGGCGACGAGATCGTCTCGGTGGACGGCACGCCCGTGTCCGACCGCGAGACCGTCTCCGCCTCCGTCCGCAGGCACAAGCCGGGCGAGCAGGTCAGTTTCGTCGTCAACCGGGGCGCCCAGAGCGTGACCATCGCCGTCCCGACCGCCGCGGGCAGGGACGGCAACCCCATCGTGGGCATCACCATGCGGGTCGGCTACAAGTTCCCCTTCCAGGTCAAGATCAACGTCGGTGACGTCGGCGGGCCGAGCGCGGGGATGATGTTCTCCCTGGGCATCCTCGACAAGCTCACCCCCGGGGCGCTGACCGGCGGCAGGTCCATCGCCGGGACCGGGACGATCACCGCGGAGGGCGGGGTCGGCCCGATCGGAGGCATCCAGCAGAAGATGGTCGGCGCCAGGAAGGCGGGGGCGACGGTCTTCCTCACTCCCGCGGAAAACTGCGCCGAGGCGGTCAAGGCGATCCCGGCCGGCCTCAGGCTGGTCAAGGTCTCGACCCTGCACGAGGCCGTCCAGGCGGTCGACGCGCTCCGCACCGGCTCGGGTTCCGTGCCGAGCTGCCCGGCCGGCTGATCCCGTAACCGGGCGGGAGGAGAAGCCGGAAAAGCGGGACGCCACGCCCGATCCACGAAAAAGATCAGGTTTTCCGGTCCCGGGCCTCGTCGCGGGGCACTCATCGCGCCTCTCGTACGTTGGACCTGTGGACCCGAGACCAGCGGGCGTTGTGGCCGGACCGTGCCCGAAAGGCTGAACGCGACCCAACTCCCGCCGGTGTAGGTTGCCAGACACGGACCGTGCTCTTACGACAAGGGGTTGGCCTTGAGCTTCCGGACCCCCGGAGCCGGCAGGGCAATGCGCTTGCCCCGCCGGCCACGACTGCTAGTTCCCGTCGCGATCGCGCTGGTCGCGATAGTCGCGTTGTTCTTCCTCTTCGCCAGCATTTTCACTGATTACCTCTGGTACGACTCGGTCGACTACACGGCCGTCTTCTCCGGCGTGGTCGTCACGCAGATCCTGCTCTTCATCGTCGGCGCGCTGCTGATGGTGGGCATCGTCGGCGGCAACATGCTGATGGCGTACCGGATGCGGCCGATGTTCGGCCCGGGGATGTTCGGCGGCGCCAGCGGCGCCGACCGGTACCGGATGGCCCTCGACCCGCACCGCAAGCTGATCTTCCTGATCGGCGTGGCGGTGCTCGGCCTGTTCTCGGGATCGTCCTTCTCCGGTCAGTGGAAGACCTGGCTGGAATTCGTCAACGCGACGCCGTTCGGCGAGGTCGACCCGCAGTTCAAGATCGACATCTCCTTCTTCATGTTCACCTATCCGTTCATCCGGATGGTGCTGAACTTCCTGTTCGTCGCGGTGGTGCTCTCCGCCCTGCTGGCGGCGATCGTGCACTACCTGTACGGCGGGTTCCGCCTCCAGTCACCCGGCGTGCACGCCTCGCGCGGCGCCCGGGCGCATCTGTCGGTGCTGCTCGGCGTCTTCGTGCTGCTGAAGGCGATCGCCTACTGGGTCGACCGGTACGGGCTGGTCTTCTCCGACCGGGGATTCCGGCACGGCGCCTCGTACACCGACGTCAACGCGGTGCTTCCCGCCAAGAGCATCCTGGCGGTCATCGCCCTGATCTGCGCGGTTCTGTTCTTCGCCGGGGTCGTGCGATCCGGCGGAATGCTGCCCGGTGTCGGCTTCGGGCTCCTGGTGCTCTCGGCCATCCTGATCGGCGGCGTCTACCCGGCCCTGGTCGAGCAGTTCCAGGTCAAGCCGAACCAGCAGGGCAAGGAGCAGGAGTACATCAAGCGCAACATCGACGCGACCCGAAAAGCCTACGGCGTCAACGACGCCGAGGTGATCGACTACACGGCTCAGGGCGACCCGAGCAAGGTCAGCGTCACCGCCGACAGCTCCATCTCCGGCGTGCGCCTGCTCGACCCGAGCCTGGTCGCCAAGACCTACCAGCAGAAGCAGCGGATCCGCGGTTACTACGACTTCCACGAGCCGCTCGACGTCGACCGCTACCCCGACGCCAACGGCACGATGCGCGACACCGTCGTGGCCGTGCGAGAGCTCACCGGACCGCCGGCGGAGCAGAACAACTGGATCAACCGGCACCTCGTCTACACCCACGGCAACGGTTTCGTGGCCGCGCCCGGCAACGAGGTCGACTCCGAGGGCCTGCCCAACTTCGACGCCAAGGACATGCCGGTCACCGGTGCCCTGGTGGACCGGACGAAGCTCAAGGAGTCGCGGATCTACTTCGGCGAGGCGCCCGGCTCGACCGAGTACGTCGTCGTCGGCGGCACCGGCCAGCAGAAGCAGGAGCTCGACTATCCCGAGAGCGGCGGCACCGGCCAGAAGAACACCACCTACGACGGCAAGGGCGGGGTCCCGGTCGGGTCCTTCCTCAACCGGATGCTCTACGCCGCCAAGTACGGCGAGATCAACCTGCTGCTGTCCGGTGACGTCAACGCGAACTCCAAGATCCTCTACGAGCGCAACCCGCAGGCGCGGATCGCCAAGGTGGCGCCGTTCCTGAGCCTGGACGACAACCCCTACCCGGCCATCGTCGGCGGCAGGGTGGTCTGGCTCGCCGACGCGTACACCACGTCCAACGCCTACCCGTACTCCCAGAGCAAGAGCCTGGAGGCGATGACGCGCGACACCATCACCGACCCGCGCCTGGTGGTCCCGCAGCCGCGCGACCAGATCAACTACATGCGCAACTCGGTGAAGGCCGTGGTGGACGCCTACGACGGCACCGTCAGCCTGTACGCCTGGGACGAGAAGGACCCCATCCTGCAGACCTGGCGCAAGGCCTTCCCCGGCGTCATCAAGCCGCAGACGGAGATGTCGACCGAGCTCAGGCAGCACCTCCGCTACCCGGAGGCGCTGTTCAAGGTCCAGCGTGACGTGCTCTCCCAGTACCACATCTCCGACCCGAACGCCTTCTACAGCGGCCAGGACTTCTGGAACGTCCCGAACGACCCGTCGTCGGGCGAGCGCGACATCAAGCAGCCGCCGTACTACCTGTCGGTCAAGATGCCGAAGACCGCGGCGCCGTCGTTCTCGCTGACCACCACGTTCGTGCCGCGCCAGGGGCCCAACCTGGCCGCGTTCATGGCCGTGGACGCCACCCCGGGAGCCGACTACGGGAAGCTGCGCATCCTGCGCATGCCGTCCAACACCACGATCCCCGGGCCCGGTCAGGTACAGAACAACTTCCAGAACAAGTTCTCCGGCGAGCTCAACCTGCTCGGACTCGGCCAGGCGAAGGTCCGCTACGGCAACCTGCTGACCCTGCCGTTCGCCGACGGCCTGGTCTACGTCGAACCGGTCTACGTGGAGATCGCGGCCGCCTCCGGCCAGGAGCCGTACCCGATCCTCCGCCGCGTCCTGGTGGCCTACGGCAGCAAGGTCGGTTCGGCCGACACGCTCAAGGGCGCACTGGAGCAGGTCTTCGGCGGTGGCACCCAGGCGGCGCCACAGGAGGAGGCCAAGCCCGGCGAGGCCAAGCCCGAGGAGGCCAAGCCCGCCTCCGCGCTGGCCCAGGCGATCGACGAGGCACAGGCGGCGTACGACAAGGCGCAGAAGGCCCTGCAGGCCAACCCGCCGAACTGGACCGACTACGGCAACGCCCAGAAGGAGCTCCAGGCGGCGCTGTCGAAGCTGAAGGGCACCGAAGCGACGGGCGCTACTCCCACTCCGTCGCCCTCGCCGTCGGGAACCTCGGCGCCGTCGGCGACACCGTCCGCCACACCGGTCCCGTCGGTCACACCGACGCCCGCACCGAGTCCCTAGGAGCCACCCGAGGGCCCAGCGCCATTCGATTCGCGTCCACCACCAAAGCCGGGTATGGTTAAGACATACACCGACGCGGGGTGGAGCAGCTCGGTAGCTCGCTGGGCTCATAACCCAGAGGTCGCAGGTTCAAATCCTGTCCCCGCTACAAGAGAAGGCCCCGGTCGCCGGAAACGGCGACCGGGGCCTTTGTGTTGCCGCTCCTTCCGGGAAAGACCGGCTTTTCCCTCAAAAGGCCCTCTGCCAAAAACCCGCTTCCGGCAGAGACCGATACGTATCTCGCGAAACGCTCCTGCACAGCGGGTATGCGGATCCATGAGGGCCCTACCCGGGGCCGCAGCGCTTGTCGCCGCCCCGCAAGACCCCGGACCGCCAGGCGCTGCCCCGGCGGCGCCACGGAGGCCCTGAGCCTGCACGGCGCGGGTGTCCTGCCGGTCCACCTGCTCGGACTCATCCGGTTGGTGACCGCGGTGGTGCTCTGGCGCCCCGGTCGCGGCTCTGGCCGGCCACGCCCTCTTCATCGGTGGACTTCGTGCCCGGTGGCTTCGTGCGGTCGATGACCGGTTGCGCGGACATCACCGTCATTCACGTGCCGGTGGCCCCGGGCTCATCGCCCTCACCCGTGGCCATGTTGACCTGGGCGATCACCCCGCGGCCCGAGCCCTCGCGGACGGGACGGCGCGGGGTACGCCACTCCGCGTTCCCGCACCGATTTGCAGCCGGAGGGGGATTCCGGATATTGTTCAAACACACACCGACGCGGGGTGGAGCAGTTCGGTAGCTCGCTGGGCTCATAACCCAGAGGTCGCAGGTTCAAATCCTGTCCCCGCTACCAATCGAAAGGCCCTGATCTCTCAGAGATCAGGGCCTTTCGCATTTCCGGCAACCGGAACCCGCGGGCATCACACCGTCGTAAGCGTGGTGGGCGAGAGGTACTTCGAAAGATGCCGAGTCCGAGAGGTAGCGTGCCGCTGTGGCCGAAACGTCCGAACCCGTCCTGCGCTGGCGCGTGCGCCGCGATCTCCTCATCATGAAGATCCTCGCCGCGCTCGTCTTCGCGGTGCTCACGGTGTTGACCCTCGGCGACCTCCGAGGCGCGATCCTGGCGGGTGTCGCGTCCGCGGTCCTGGTGGTCCTGGCGGTGCGCGACGTCCTCGCTCCGGTACGGCTGACCGCCGATGGTGAGGGCCTTGTCGTGGTGAAGGGCTTCGCCGGATCCGAACGGGTGCCGTGGAGATCCGTCGAGCGCATCCGGGTGGACACGCGGACCCGCTTCACCTCGCGCACGGAACTCCTGGAGATCGACACGGGGGAGAGCATCCACCTCCTCAGCCGGTTCGATCTGGGGGCGCCGTGCCGGGAGGTGGCCGACGAGCTCCGCTCGTTCCGGACGGGTTCGTAGCCTCTCCGGGCTCCGCCGGCCGAAGGACCCGGCTCGCGGGGCGATCCCGGCCATGCCTTCGGGGCACCGCCACGGGCCGGGACCCGGCACCGGTCGGCGGCTGCCGGGCTCGGCCCGCGATGACGTTCGTCAGGCTCTGACCCTCACCCGGCGATGTCTCGGGACGAAACTGGGCTTGGTACGGCGTACCAGCAGACTCGCCTTGTAGAGAGCCCAGCAGGTGAGGAAGGTCCCGAAGGAGACCTGCCCGATCCAGGTCCACGCCGAGGTCTCGACGGCCGCGAACATCACTACACCGGTCCAGACAAAGCCGAAGACGCCCACGAGGGTCGCCGCAGCCCAATTCAGCCCTCGCTGCAACATGCCTGGAGTCTTACAGATCTTGGTTCAAGGCCAGGTCAATGACGCGGAACGCCTCATCGTGGGAGGCTACGGCTGGTGCCGGCACACCTCCGCGCGCGAGACCCGCCGGTGCCCATCGGGGCGGCTCCGAGAGGGGTCTCCTCGAGACAGGCCAGCAACGCCGCCGCGGTATGGGCGTCGGCGAGGATCCGGTTCACCTCGTCCTCGGATGTCGGGAGCTGGCCACGCTTGGCGAGCTCGTCGGTGAGGAAGGTCAACGGCTCCGGATAGCCGGCCGCCTCCGCGGCGACCGTCGCCCGAGCCGCGGTGAGGAGACGCAGATAGTAGGCGCGGAGGGTCGCCTCCCTCATGCGTGCGTCTTCAAGGTCGTTCAGCAGAGACCTGGCAACCCTCAGTAGGTCACCTGGATGGTCGGCCTCCGCGTCGATGTGCGCGCGGATGTCGTCGAACTCCGAGCGGGTCATGGTGCTCACCTCCACGGCGGAGTCAGGATCCTGACCCTCGCGCCTACTTCGTATCCAGAGTCGATTGCGAATGGCTTGACGTCTGGTTGCGCGCTTCGACTTCCTATGACTGTTTGGGACGCGTGAGTCTCCGGGATGGTTGGCAAGTTGTCTCTGTGACGTGAGAGTCCTGGTAGTGTTCTTTCCGCAGGGCAACGAAGTCCCAGGTTTAAACCTCCTGGGGCGGACGAATTGCCCAGCAAAACCCTCTCTGATCCCGGCAAATCGGGCGTGTCCGCACGATTGGACAACCACCGGATGTTGGAGTAAGTTAGAGGGGTTGCCCTGGAAACGGGGCAGTCGCAATCCTAGCGGGTTCGGCGGGTTCGAGTCGAGCGTCGGAAATCCGACAGTTTGACACGAAACCGACACTCCTGATAAGATAGTGACACGAAATGGAACGCCCCGGAGTTCTGCCGGACCACTTGGTCGGGTCAGGGTGATGGTGTACGCGTCCGTTTCTTGAGAACTCAACAGTGTGTTAAAAGCCAGTGCATGAAGC